>NZ_DATCSP010000001.1:0-11170 GCF_036568385.1 Sulfurovum sp.
ATAGAGCAGCTGTATAAAATATCAAAAGAACTTGATATAGATATTTGTGAATTTTTTAAAGATTAAAGGAAATCGATCTTGTCCTTGAAAACAGAGAGGAGATCATACTCTTTGAAGCAAAAACAGGCGATAGACCCTTCAGGAACTTTTCTCTTTTACAACTCTACTACCCCCTGATCTATCTGCGCTCGATCATCTCTGGCACTAAATGCCGATACCCCCGTCGTTAAAACGTAAGTGGGGTGCGTACCGTCTTCATAGACATTACCACCACACAAAACAGCGAAACCTACCGCTTACTGGAAGTCCGTTTCAAAGACGATCTGTTCGATGAGGTGGAAGTGCTTGCTGCATATACGTATTAAGAAGTATGTCAATATGACATACTTCGAGGCATAAATCGTTTTATATATTACACTGACTTATCAATATGAAGGAGTCATACATGGATGATTTGATGGTGCAGGGTGAGATTAGTTGGAATGACCCCTAAACACTAGACACTTTTTTATTCGATAATTAGACTATAATTAAAAAGCTAAATAGCGAATAGGAGAAGTGAATGCCACCACGATATACAGATGAGTTCAAAGAAGAGGCTGCAAGACAAGTGATCAAGAATAATTATTCGGTCAAAGAAACAGCTGAACGGCTAGGAGTCCATCCCCATTCTTTGAGCAAATGGGTCAAACAGTACAGCCAACCTGATACTTTCCGTAAAGATAAAAATACCAATGATGAGCTCAAACGTCTGAAAGCAGAGCTCAAACGTGTTACAGAAGAGAGGGATATTCTAAAAAAGGCCGCAGCGTACTTTGCCAAAGACCACGGCTGAAGTACGCATTCATCAAGGTACATGAAGAACAGTATCCTGTACGCAGACTCTGTAAAGTGATGCAGGTGCATCCAAGCGGATATTACGCTTGGTGCAAAAATCCTTTATCCAACAGAGACAGAACCAATCACGAGCTGGTAAAGCATATCAAAGATGCCTATGATGAGAGCGGGCGTACCTATGGCTATCGCAATATACATAAAGACCTCACAGAATCAGGCATTACGGTCAACAAGAAACGTGTAGCCAGACTGATGAGGCTTCACAAGTTATACGGTGCAGGCACATTAAAGAAAAAGCCTCATCATAAATCAGGCAGACCCCATTATGCCCATCCCAACCATTTAAAGCAATGCTTCATTACCAACAAGCCAAATGAGGCATGGGTAACGGATATTACTTATATCAGAACCTATGAAGGATGGCTCTATCTGGCAGTAGTGTTGGATCTTTTCAGCAGAAAGATCATCGGATGGGCTATGAGCCACAGAATGACCAGTTCTCTTGCGCTGGATGCATTGCATATGGCAATCAGACGACAACAGCCAAAAGAGGATGTGTTACTGCATTCTGATCAGGGATCACAATATAGCTCCTATGCCTGGCAGAATATGCTCAAACATTTCAATATCATTCCCAGTATGAGCAGACGGGGTAACTGTTATGACAATGCGGTGGTTGAGAGCTTTTTCAAGACCCTAAAACGTGAATGTGTAAAAAAGCAGGTCTTTGTCACAAGAGAGGAAGCTAAAGCAGTGATCTTTCATTATATCGAGATGTTCTATAACTCGAAACGACGTCATAGTTACCTGGATTATCTGTCTCCAAACGAATTTGAGGTACGATATTACTTGGAATTAAAAAATCTTGAGGTGTTGTCGAATACCTAAGTGTCTATAAAACTGGGGTCATTCCAAGTAGCCGTATTTACAGTATTCGTGGGAAACAAGTGATGTTCGATAGGGATCTCGCAGAGTTATATCAAGTGGATACAAAAAGACTTAATGAACAAGTTAAAAGAAATATAGATAGATTTCCTGATGATTTTATGTTTCAATTAACAGATAAGGAATTAGAAAATTGGAAGTCGCAATATGCGACTTCCAATAAAGAAATAATGGGGTTAAGAAAAATGCCCTATGCTTTTACTGAAGAATGTATTTATATGTTAGCTACGGTATTACGTAGCTCTGTTGCAGCGCAGACAAGTATAGCAATTATTAGAACCTTCACAAAACTCAGAGAATTCAGTAAACATTATAATGCTTTAGCCAAGAAGATCATGGAAGTAGAACGAAAAAGCGATCAACAATACAAAGCATTGACCAAAGCACTGGATGAACTGATAGAGGAATCAAAAGCAGCCGAAAGCAAGACCATAGGGTTTATCAAGCCTGCACAGTGAAAATCAGATAAAATATTTGACAAAAGTTATCATATATGATAATATATTAGGAGTTATAGATGTCATGGGTAGTTACTTTTTATAATGAGAAAGTTGCAAAAGAGACACTTGGCTTTCCTGCCGGGGTCTTGGCGGATCTTTTACATATATTGGAAATGATAGAAGAGCTAGGACCCAATTTAGGAAAACCGCATACAGCACCGATGGGTGATGGACTCTTTGAGATCAGGTCGAAAGGTAAAGAAGGCATAGGACGCTCATTTTTTGCTATAGCAATTAATGATGAGATCGTTATCTTACACTCCTTTGTAAAAAAATCTCAAAAGACACCCAAAAAAGAGCTGGACAAAGCACGCAAAAGACTCAAGGAGATACAATGAGCAGAACAACACTGACGCAGTTCAAAAAGAAAGCTTTACAAAACAGTGAAGTACAAAAAGAGTATGATCTTTTAAAACCTGAATATGCTATTAAGAAAAAACTCATAGCTATGAGAAAAGAGGCAGGCTTGACACAGGAAAAACTTGCCGAACTTATGGGAACCAAAAAAAGCAATATCTCCAGACTAGAAAGTTTTAAAAGCAATATCTCTCCACGACTTGATACATTAATGAACTATGCCAAAGCAACAGGACATGAACTTAAAGTAGATTTTGTATAAGAATTTAAATCTTCTGGAGAGTAAGAGCAATACCTTTACTGTGTGTTCTATAGTTCAAAACATGTCAATTTGACACTTTTTTGTATCCATTCTTAAAAATCTTCTATACTGCTTTTTATAAGGCGGTGAAAGATGAAAAGTATCAGAGAGTTGCATAAAGATGACAAGCCCAGAGAGAAGCTTGCAGCCAGGGGTGCTGCAGGGCTTAAGAACGATGAGCTGCTGGCCATTTTGCTCGGTTCGGGTGTACAGGGCAAAGATGTGCGGAAGCTGGCCAAAGAGATCCTCTGTGTGCTGGACAGTGGTTTCGAGACGCTGAGCCTTGAGTCACTTTGCGGCATCCATGGCCTGGGCATCGCCAAAGCTTCGCAGATACTGGCCTCCATAGAGTTAAGCAAACGCTATCTGATACAGCACAACAAACGCATCACTTCTGCAGAAGATGTCTACCATGAACTCAAACCTTTCAGCACCAAGACCCAGGAACATTTCCTCGTGATGACCCTCGACGGGGCTTCCCACATCATCAATACACGCACCGTCTTCATAGGCACTCTCAACCAAAGCCTGGTCCATCCCAGAGAAGTCTTCGCCGATGCCATCGCGGACAGAGCCGCAGGGATCATCGTAGCCCACAACCATCCCTCAGGCACCCTGGCAGCAAGCAGGGCGGACCTGCAGATCACCCAAAGGCTCAAAGAGGTCGCGTCACTCGTCGGCATAGAGCTGCTGGACCACGTCATCCTGACAAAAAACGGATATTACAGCTTTTCTGACGAAGGGGTCTTATGAGCAGTCGCATATCTTTATGTGATGTTTAAGCAGTATTACTTTAGGTCTCCTCTACACATTTGTTCGAGAGCATTGAATTTGGTAATCCGACGACCCGATCAAGTGTCATATCAGCATCTTGATCATCTTGTTTTGCATTGAATCTACAACTTTTAGCGTATTTCATTGAAACTGATATTTAAAGTTGAAATGGCAAAAAAGAAAATTTTATTTGTTTTTTACTCAAGTATTCCATTTTGAAGTAATGCAAAAAGTTTTTTATTCACAAAATAAAGATCTCGTCCCACCTTGATACTTTCCAAAATGCCTAGATCTTCCAAGGCTCTCAAATAAGCAGTTGCCGTTTTTCTTGTTACGCCCAAACTGTCCACAAGAAAATTAATTTTAGTATAAGGATGCTGGAAAAGTGACTCTAATAAATCTTTTGAATATATTTTTGGTATCTTCTCTCGCATTTGATACTTTGCTTCTTTCATCAGCACGGTGATGCCTTCAATGATCCTGACACTATTGATAGCTGTTTTCTCAACGCCGTCCAACATGTATATAATCCACGCTTCCCAGGTATTATCTGTTCGGACGTCATTTAAAAGACGATAATAGTCTGCCTTATGTTGAATAATGTATGAACTTAAATAAAGAATTGGAAGGTCTAACAGCCCCTGAAGCAGCAGGTAAAGAATATTGATAATTCTTCCTGTCCTTCCGTTCCCGTCATAAAAGGGATGAATTGTCTCAAACTGATAATGAATGACTGCCATTTTAACCAAAGGATCATATTCATCCATGCCAGGATCATTGATATATTTTTCGAGATTATCCATCAGTTCTTGAATATATTTATAATCCTGTGGAGGCATATAGACAACCTCTCCCGTTCTGTCATTTTTTAATGTTGTGCCACTCTGTTTTCGTATACCTGCATCATTATCTTCAAGCACTTTCTGGATTTCCACAATATGCCTTTTTAGCAAGATCTTATGTGTTCTGACTAAATCAAAACCTTTATACAAAGCTTCTCGATATCGCTGCACTTCTTTGGCAGCTTGAGATACTCTTTTAAGATCAATACTAGCTTTATACAACTCATCATGAGTCGTAATAATATTTTCGATCTCTGAACTGTCTTTTGCTTCCTGAAGTGCCAATGCATTGATCAATATGGTTTGATTGGGAATTGAACGTGCCGCACCTTTTAATTCTGCCAGTGCTTTATTGGCACTTATGATTTTTTTCAGTACTTTCTTTGTTTCCAGATCCTGATCTACCGGTAGCATTGGGACAATATATCCTTGAGTAATATCCATTATAAACAACCTAATAAACTATATGAGTAACGTTTTGATAATTTTACCCAAATTTATTCAATATGGGTAATTTTATTTATTTTTTACCTATATTTTAACAATATATGTCAAATTTACATTCATTTACCCATATAATAAACAAAAAACGGATATTACAGATTTTCTGACGAAGGGGTCTTATAGAAGCCATCATTATGCATATAAATTTATAATTTTTTAGAATATTTAAATATTATAAAGTTATCTTAAAATAATCTTAGGTAAAATGTGCCACCAACGTTTTAAAGGGTTTTTTATTTTATGCCATACATACGATACGAGACCTTAAAACAATACATCGGTACTTTTTTGCTTCTTCCGTACCTCCTTCATGCCTCACCCCTTGTTAGACAGGTCGACGACATCATACGGCTTGAAGAGCAGAAAAAGATCTATGAATCACAGATCAGAGAGAGCCAGGCGGCTGAAGCGATCTATACGGAACTCACTCCCATACCCTTGTCGAAAGAGACGAATGCAACAGACGCCTGTATCCGGATCGAACGTATAGATACGAAGGGCATTACACTGATCGACAGGGGTGTCCTGGAGGCACTGAAAGAACCCTACCTCCACCGGTGCGATACGATGCATGATATCAATACGCTGGTAAAGAAGATCAATAATCTCTATATCGAAAAAGCCTACATCACTTCAAGGGCGTACATCAAACCGCAGGACCTCTCAAAAGGAGACCTTGTGATCACTGCGATGGAGGGGAAAGTAGAAGCTGTCACCGGAAACAATATCTCCACGGCACTGGTGTTCCCTTTCATAGAAAATGATTTTCTGAACCTCAGGGACCTGGAAACAGGCCTGGAGCAGCTGAACCGTCTGCAGTCCATGCGGGCTACGATGGGCATAAACCCGGGGAGCGAAGAGGGTTTTTCCCGGATAGTGATCACGGGGGAGAAGACAGGATCACCCATCCATGGCTCGCTGGGGGCCAACAACTACGGCACCGTCAAATCAGGAAAATACCAGTTCAGCGGCTCTGTCGGATGGGACAACCCTTTAGGGATCAACGACCTGTTGACACTGAACCTGAACACCACGGACAAACAGGACAGCAACAACAATCTGCTGGGCAACCGTATCAGCTACGGATTGCCTGTAGGCAGAGCGTATCTGGAGTTCATCTACTCCCGGTTTGAGTACGATCAGATCGTCAGTGGGCTCAATATGGAGTACCTTTCCAACGGTGAGAATGAGACATTTCAACTGAGATCGGAATATAAACTTTTCCACACGAAAGATCAAAAAGGGAAGTTCGATCTCTCTCTGCTGCGCAAAAAGAACGATAACTATCTCGCGGATGTCTACCTGGACACTTCAAGCAATACCTTGACGATCCTGCAGCTCTCCTATACCCACCATTACAGGGGTAGCACATGGGACGGGTATGCCACCCTAAGGTACCATCGCGGTCTGGACTGGTTCGATGCCCGAACAGGTTCATTTGCAGATGCGACCTTTGATAAAGCCACCCTGGACCTCAGTTACAGCAAACGGTTCAACACGGAACTTCTGCCCCTGTTCTATCAATTCTCTTTCTATGGGCAGTATGCGAAACAGGGCATTGTAGGTTCTGAGCAGATAGGGATCGGCGGTCCCTACAGTGTCAGAGGATTTGAGAATGAAAGCCAGATCTCCGGGAACAAGGGGTTCTATCTGCGCAATGAACTGGGATCCAGCCGAACCTACGCAAAAGCGACTATCTCTCCCTATCTCGCTTTGGATTATGGTGTGGTCAGTCACAATGCGGAGAGTTTCGGCGGTCATATCGTAGGGGCTGCCATAGGGAGCAGGTTTCATTTCGGTGAGTGGTCCCTGGATCTGTTCAGATCCTTTCCTCTGATAGACTCAAATGAAATACTCTATACCCCCAACGGTGACGAAGTGCATACAAGCAATGACGGCTTGTTCGGCTTTAGTCTCGCTTACAGATTTTAAAAGGTGAAACCCATGTATACGACAAAACCAGCACCGTGTAAACCACTCCTTTCCCTGCCTATCTCTTTTCTTTTTATCTGTCAGCCTCTGATGGCAGCAGAGATCGTCCTGGACACGCGTACACATACGGCAGGACACACCATGCTCGATACCGCAGCCAACGGCACGCCCGTGGTGAACATCGCAAGACCCAACACGAACGGCGTCTCGCACAATACCTATATAGAGTTCAACGTCCCCACACAGGGAACGATCCTCAACAATGCCGGGCAGGAGGTCAACACACAGCTGGCAGGATACATCTACGGGAACGAGAACCTGCGCGATGGTTCTGCCTCGCTGATACTCAATGAGGTCTCAGGCACCAACAGGTCGCGGCTTAACGGATATCTGGAAGTTGCCGGACCGGGTGCGGATGTCATCGTAGCCAATCCCAACGGGATCACGGTGAACGGAGGCGGGTTCATCAACATTCCCAAAGCCACACTGACGACAGGAAAAGTAAGCTTCAGCGGAGATCGTCCTATTTTTGACATCGAAGGCGGGGATATCTTCATAGACGGCAAAGGGCTGGATGCGAGAGGCACTTCGAGTCTGGAGCTTTATACGCAGGCACTGAAACTCAATGCCAAACTGCATGCCAATGACGTAAAAGTGGTGACCGGATTGAACCATATAGATGCAGAGGGCAGTGTGACAAGCAGGGACAGCGTAGAGAAGGAACGGCCTCTCTTCTCCATTGACTCTACGGCGCTTGGAGGCATCTATGCCAACGCCATCTCTTTGGTGGGGACCCAGAAAGGGGTAGGGGTCAATCTGCCTGCAGAGATGCTCGTACAGGACAGGCTCGAGCTATCTGCCGATGGCAGGATCGTCCTGGGAAAAGTTTCCGTCCAGAACCATGCAGAGATCCGTTCAAAGAGCAATGCCATCGAGGTGCATGAAGGGGTGCATGCCAAAACGCTTGAAATGCAAGCGCTGACCGATATCACACTGAAGGGAAATACCGGGGCAAGCTCTGACCTTAGACTGCAAGGAAACCGCCTCACCAATGAGGGGATCATCGCGGCAGGGGTGCACGCTGACTTCACGCAGGCACAGGAGGGTCTTCTCAGCCTTGAATTTACGGAAAGCATCCACAATGTCGGTGTGCTCTATGGCTTGAGCGGTACCAGTATAGATACGAAGGATTTTATCAATGCGGATCAGGCAGAGGTCATCACCCGCACACTGACGATGAACGCTGTAGGGAGCCTGACGAATGCGGGACGTATCCATGCGAATGAGGTTATGGAACTCACGGCCGGGAATTTTGACAATACGGAGGGAAGCGTGGAAGGGTTGGAGAGCGTTACCCTGGACATTGCAGACGAATTCTTGAACCAGAGTGGTCTGGTTGTTGCCGGCAGTGCACTCACCCTGACCACCAATACCCTGGATAACACGGACGGAGCCATACAGGCAGGCGAGACGCTGACAGTAAGTGCTGCGGGAGATATAGCCAATACAAGAGGGACGCTCTACTCCGGTACAGGCACGACGGTCACGGCACAAAAACTTGACAATACGGAGGGGTTCATCGGCTCGCTCAAAGCCGTTTTCCTGGATCTCTTTGACCTCGATGGGGATAACGGAACGATATCGGGCGGGGGTGTGACGGTCCGTACAGGAACGATGCAGGGCAGCCATGCCACCATCCTCTCATCGGAGGGGATCGATATCGGTGCAAGCGGAGATGTCGCACTTAGCGACGCCACGATGCTGTCCAACAGCGGATTGAACCTTACGGCCAACGGGATCCACTTGAATGGAAGCACACTCTATGCTGCCTATGACAGTGTGACGCTAGGCAGTGCTGCAATGCAGTTAGAGAATGTCTATATGGAAGCCGACCGTCTGCTCAATCTTTATGCTTCGGAAACTATATCCGTCTCTGATTCGACGATGAGAGGGAACCGTGTGCAGGCAGGGGCTCGGGAAGAGATGTCCGTAACCCATACGAACATCGCAGCATTGGAGGACCTGGCTATAGAAACACAGACCCTTCATCTCAAAAACGTTTCATTATCGGCACAGTATAGCGGTACCATAGCTACGGGTACTTTGCATAACAGTGACAGCATGGTTTCTGCCGCACAGATGGATATCGATACGGTAGCGTTTAACAATGCTGACAGCTATCTATATTCGGCCGGCGGTACACTGAACATCGTTACTGCAGATACAATGGATAATAGTAATGGCCTCATCTCTGCCAATGGTAACCTTGCAGTGGATACACAGCATTTGAACAACAGAAACGGCGAGCTGGAAGCGGGGCATACCTTGGCGGTCTCAAGCGGCGATCTGCAGATAGAGAATTCACGCTTCTTTGCAGGAAACCACCTGGATGTGACTTCGAACATTGCAGCCATTGATGCAGGGACGAAGTTTCTTTCGGCCAATGCCATGGACCTGGACTTCACTGGGGACCTGGTGCATCACGGGGAGATACTTGCCAACGGAGCGGGAAACATCATGGTCCGTGGCGATCTTTCTAACGAGGGGAGTATCACGGCCAATGGTTCACTGCATATCGCTGCCGATACCCTTACCAACAATGCCAACGATACCGCTGCGAGCATCAGAGGCGGGCATCTTTCAGCCATCATGCTTACCGGTGATCTGAACAACCATGGATTCCTTACTGCTTCGGGAGACCTGGAGATCACTGCAGCATCGGTCCATAACCATGCAGCGATAGCGGCAGCCTACGGCCTGACACTGCATGCTGCAAACCTTTACAACTATAATACACTCTTTTCCGGTGCGGATATGCGGTTGTATATGACTGATCTGCTGAGCAATAGGGAAGATGCAACGATCTATGCAGGTGCCAATCTTCTGATCGCTTCGGATGATGTGGGAAGCAAGACCGGCAGCGTAGAGAACATCTCTGCGAGGATAGAGTCGGGGGAAGATATGGTGATTTCAGCCGGGGAGATCTCCAATATTTCGGCTACGGAGATCACGACCACACTGCAGAAAGTGAATGGCAGGATCGACATCACCTGTGACATCTGGGAGAGTTTTTCCTGTCCTGCACTGGCCATCCCTCTGGATACGGACCTGATGGCCATCAAGGCAGAGATCCTGCAGGAGTATAGTGATAAGGGTGTGACACTGAGCAATAGTGAGCTCCAGGCACTGCTTACGGAAAGAATGGTCCAGGAGGACAGGGAAGCCTACATCTTGAACATGTACAAAGATACCAGAACGACAGCGGGTGAATTGTACTTTTATGAGCTGACCGCTTCACTGGACAGCAATGCAATGATCGTCAAACGGACAAAGCCGCACAAGAAAGAAGAGTTCAGAAAGGTGGACTATAGGGTCACTGCAGAGGTGGTCGATCCAGCCTTGCTTGCCAGCCATACAGAGGGAGAGATCGTTTCGGGGCGTAACCTTTTACTGGATGCCGATACCATTACCAATAGAACCAGTCTCATTACGGCCGGGAACGACATCGCTATCAACGGAAACCTGTTCAATATCGGTGTGGATAGTACGGAATCGATAGATGCCACGATCAACTATTCATGGAAACGCAAAAGTGACGGCGGGCTTGGTCAGCTGCCTGTGTCCAAAAGCGAGATACGCGATACCAAAGGTGTTCCTTCCCAGATACTGGCGGGAGGGACACTGACAGGAAATTTCGGCGTGCTGCAGAACGGGATGGAGGCAGGTGCCTCTGTAACCATGGATCCCAATGCACCGACGATCTCCACGGGTACCCAGACTACGGAGGAAACACAGCAGACCGTCACACTGCCGGACCCCAATGCAGAGCCGGTGAACGTGGATCAGGGAACGATCGAAAGCACAGCTTTGGCGCTTACCCCGCAGGTCTATGATCCTGCTGCAGGATCTATCACCCTGCCAGACAACCCTTACGGTGTCTTTGTTACGTCTACAGACCCCGATGGTCCGCTGATAGAGTCCAATCCTGAGTACACGGACTACCGCAATTTTGTCAGTTCCGACTATATGCTGGAACGCTTGGGGTATGACGGCTCAAGCCAGACGAGACGGCTGGGTGATGCGATGTATGAGACACAGCTGGTCCGTGACGCGGTCATGGCGATGACGGGAGAACGTTTCATCGGCATGGCAGAGAGTGACACGGAGCAGTATACCGA
>NZ_DATCSP010000002.1:0-31344 GCF_036568385.1 Sulfurovum sp.
TGCCTGTGCGATCAAGGTAAACGGAAAAGCGGTACTTGCATGTAAACAGAATGCCATAGAACTGCTGGACCTTTTTGATAACGATATCACACTGGAACCAAGTTCCAAGAAGCGTGCCATCAAAGATATGATCATCGACAAGTCTGATTTCTGGGAAAAACATGCAGCGATCAAGCCTTATGTGGTGGCAGATGTAGACCCGCACCCGGAACACGAGACAAAGCAGTCCATAGAGGAGTTCAATAACTTCCTGGATTCTGACCTTTGTATCCAGTGTGGTGCCTGCCACTACTCCTGTCCTGCACTTGAAGTGAACCCTGATTTCTTGGGGCCGGCTGCCTTTGCTGCGGCGTATAGATTTACGGTAGATACGAGAGACACTGCCGGTGTAGAACGTCTGGAGCTCACTGCTCAACCTGGCCAGGGTGTTTGGGACTGTGTGAAGTGTTTCGAATGTGCAGAAGCATGTCCGAAAGACATCAATCCTATAGAGAAGATCACCAAACTGCATAACATGCAGTTTGAGCAGGGTATCGCAGAGAGCAATGTGGCAACACGTCACGCGGAAGGTTTCCTCAGAGGTATGAAGAAGTACGGTTACCTCGATGAGGCAGATATCGTTACCTATTCTGAAGGATTGCTGGGTGCCTACAAACACATCGGTACAGCCATGAAGATGATGAAAAGCGGTAAGATCCACTGGCATTCGGGTATTCCGTTCATAGACAGTATTCCAAAGATCAAGAATTTGGATGAAGTTCAAAAACTGATCGAAATTTCACAAACCAATAAACTGTAAGGAGAAGAGATGAGCCAATTACATTATGCACTATTTACAGGCTGTACAGCCAAGCAGTCTACCCCTGAATTACTGTCATCTACGCTTGCAGTAGCTGATAAGCTGGGTATCAAGATCACGATACTCGAGGAAGCCTCTTGCTGTGGTGCCAGCCACTTGCAGGACTTCGATGAGTTCCTGGCGCACGTACTGAACGCCAGAAACATCTGTTATGCGGAAAAACTGGGTCTTACGATGATCACGATCTGTAATACCTGTCAGCTGAACTCCGCGATGACAAAGCATGCGCTTGATACGGATCCTGAACTCAAAGCGAGGGTCAATGAGAAACTGGCGGAAGTTGGACTGGAGTACAAAGGTACTTCTGAGATCAAGCACTTCCTCTACACACTGATCGATGAGTATGGTCTGGATAACATCAAAGACAAGGTAGAAGTGCCGCTCAGCCACCTGAACATCGCACCGTTCTATGGGTGTCATAACATCAGACCGTCAGAGCTGCACGGAAGTTCTAACGGCCGTGAAAACCCGTACAACCCTACTTCGCTCGACAGTCTGATCGCTGCCCTCGAAGGTCATCCTGTGAACTATGAGAGCAAGAACAAGTGTTGTGGTTTCCACGTTGAGCTTCAGGCGAACCACACTTCCGAAGTACTGACTGGCAATGCACTGATAGATGCCATAGACAACAATGCCGATATGATGGTCACTCCCTGCCCGCTATGCCACCTCAAAATGGACACGTACCAGGACAGTATCGGTAAAGTGATGGGGCGTGATGTAGAGCTTCCTGTCCTTCATATGCCGCAAATGGTCGCGCTTGCGCTTGGATGTACAGAAAAAGAGATCGGTCTCAATTTCCACGTTCAAAAAGCGAAACATCTTTACACCGCGTAATTTTATAGTTTTCCTGCACCTTCGGGTATACCGTAGGTGCTTATGAGTGTTTCTCTATTTCAAATTTTACAATATGCGGTTTCTGCATCGTATAATAATAAAGAATATAGATCAAAAGTCCTACAAGATAAAGTCCTGCACCTATCATCATCAGTCCTAGACTTAAAATTTTTCTTTCACCTACGATCCTTGTCTTTGTATTTTCTACGATAGTGTAGCCATTTCTGATCAGCATGGCTTTGTAATATTTCATTTTCTCTTCATCGTTTAAATTCTTATCTTTGGATATTTTTTGGGCAAAAGCATCAAAAGTATGTTGATATAAACGTTTGTTTTTTCTCTCAACAAAGAAATAAGTGTACAATCCTATAGGAAGCAAAAGCATCATAAGTACTTGAGACATGATACTCTCCTTTATAAAATTTTCTATATAAGGTTTTATATCCAAAAATGTCATGCCATTCAAGATATCCACTAGATCTCTCAGCTCTTTCGTATAGGTTTTGAAAAATACTTTTGCTCGCACCGGAATTACATTTAATATAGCCAAACAAACTTTAGATAGTGAATGATATTTGTATCATGATGTCTGATCTGTGCATATATGATGCATCTATTGCAGTAAAATAAAAATAAATAAGATAATATTTATCCTAATTAATTTTATTTGTGCTATAATATTTGCATCAAAAAAATAAAAAAGGAAAAAACATGCCAAAAATCAACAAATACCAAGACATTTCAGAGATCGATAGAGAAGCGAAAAAAGACCTTATCGACAGACACTCTCCATTCATTCACTGTGCAGACACTGCTAAAGCTGGTGAGCCGTTCGAAGTAACTGTAAAAATGGGTAATGAATATACTCACCCAGATGATTTTGATCACTTTATCGAGTCTGTAACACTTTTCGACGGTGATACGCAACTTGCAAAAGCTACGTATGTACCGGGAACACTTGGTAACACAAAAGCACACAACACAACTACATTCACTATCATCCCAACAGGTAAAAAACTTAAACTTGTTGCACACGGTTACTGTACAAAACACGGTATCTGGGAAGGTACTGAAAAAGAAGTAACAGTAGAAGCGTAAGCGACTGCCTTTCCTTCTGAATAGGGCTTCACTGCCCTATTCCACTCCATTTTCCATTTTCTCATTATTACCATTTTATCATCCAGATAACCATTCAACATTTACCCTCTATAGTGCAAAACATCATTGTTATCAACCGACAAAATAACCATACCATAGCATGGGGAATACGGAGTCTTGTGATAATCATGACTTGACCGGTTTCACTTAACCTCTCATTAGTATTCATACTATAGAATTACAAAAAAATTCATGGAGTTGTTATGCGAGAAAAAGTAACTGCTTTAGTAGAGCATGCAAGATTTGTACAGTTTATCATGCTGCTTATCATGGTCAATGGTATCACGATGGGTGTACAGACCATACCTACGCTCTCAAGCGGCGTGCATCATGCATTGGAGATTTTTGACCGTACGGTCATAGCGATTTTCACCGTAGAGATCCTGCTGCGTATCTATGCGCATCGATGGGCCTTTTTCAAAAATGGCTGGAGTCTTTTTGACTTTGTCATTGTGGCTATTTCGCTTGTGCCTGCTTCGGCCGGATTTGAGATACTCAGGATCCTGCGTGTGTTCAGACTCTTCCGCCTTATCACCGTGGTGCCGCAAATGCGCAAGATCGTTACCGCACTGCTAGGTACGATTCCCGGCATTGCGTCCATAGCCCTGCTGATGACCCTGATCTTTTATGTATTTGCCATTATGGCCACGAACCTGTATGGTCAGACATTTCCGGAATGGTTCGGAAGTCTAGGCACGTCGTTCTATACCTTGTTTCAGATCATGACGCTGGAGTCGTGGTCGATGGGTATCGTGCGTCCCATCATGGAGGTACACCCTAAAGCATGGGCCTTTTTTGTACCCTTTATATTTATTGTTTCTTTTATTATGGTCAATCTCATCATTGCCATCGTCGTAGATGCCATGAGTGCGCTCAAAGAGGATACGGAAGAGACAATCATCGATGAGATGCACCATACGTATGACGATACAGCCGTACACCTGCAAGCCCTGCGCGATGAGATACAGGAGCTCAAAAGACTCATCAAAAGCACGCATGAGAATTGATCATGCTTGCGCCTTCAAGTGAAGCCTGATTTTCCATACTGCAAAACACATTTTCACCAACTGACAAAATCCCCATACCAAAGCATTGAAAAAAACCATAAAATGCGCTGTATTTCACATACTCCATAGGCGCAGGAACCGAATGTGCCTAGTTTTTGAAATACGAAAAAGCGTCAAATAGGCTATCTTTTGTCTTTTTGTCTAAAAAAAAGATCTAATTAAGATAAAATTTATCCTATTTGAGGTTTAATCCAACTGCTATAAGTAAATAGTATAAATAAATTAACAAAGGGAAATGAATGGAACTGAATAACATTGACAATGTGCTCGAAGAACTAATGGGGATCAACGGTGCGATCGCAACCGGTGTGATCGACTGGGAAAGCGGTATGGCTTTAGGGATGAGATCCAACGGAAACTTTGATATCGAACTTGCCTGTGCGGGGAACGCGGAAGTGATCAAAGCTAAAATGGCTACGATGAGAAGCTTGAACCTTGAAGGCAGTATCTCTGATATCCTTATCACATTGACGGATCAGCTGCATATTATCAGTATGGTGCCGGGATATCCGGAACTTGCGGTCTATTTGGCACTGGATGCATCAAAAGCGAATTTGGCATTGGCAAGAGCAGCAGTAAAGAAAGCTTTGAAATAATGAAGATGGAGGATTTCCCCTCTTCATACCATTGGTAAGGCAGCAGAAGAACATGACGGCACAAAACATAGTTGATCCTGAAGAGATCAGACAGATCAATGCGGACTTCTCATCATCGATCGATGATCTGGGAGAAATTTATACACTGCTTCAAAAGACAACAGAATCAGACAGTGTAGAGATATTTTTTTTCAATCAGAAAGAGGCAGTTTTCTTTGACAAGGTCAAAGGTTCCAAGATCGAAACAAAATATCTCGATGAAAACAGTTTCATGGGGCATGTCTATACTACACAAAAAGCTTCTGTGAGCCAGAACATTGCCAAGAGCCCCCGGTTCAATACAGCGATCGACAATCCTTTCAAGATAAACATAGAGGCACAGATCGTCATTCCTGTGGTTTTTGACGGAAAGGTCGAAGGGATGATCCGTTGTTCGAGAAAAGAGCAGCCTTACACCCAAAGGACACTGGAGATCATCAAGCGTATCATGAACTCGTTCAAAGATATCTTTCTTCATGAGCGTCACCATATGGATATGGAGATGCAGCGGCATCCCTTCTCTCTGGAGACGGTGGAGGTATACAAAGCCATTAAAGAGGTAAAGAAAATATATCAGCACCTGCTTGTGCATACACAAAACCCCGAAATCGAAAAGCTGCTCAAAGAGGGAGGGACCACTATTGATTCGGTATTCCAATATCTGAATCCTAATATGGACAATGTATCAAGAGTGAAACAGCAACTCCGGCAATTCAAGAAGAATGAAAATGACAACACGTTTTTAAAGGTGCTCATCGCGGATGATGTTTCGATGAATGTCAAGATACTCAACTCGATGCTGAGCCACGACAGCCAGATATCGGAGATCCAGGCTGCATATGACGGGAACCAGACGCTTGAAATGCTGGAAAGAACATGCGCGGCCAATGATCGGATCGATGTGCTTTTCCTGGACCACCATATGCCTGGGAAACTCGGTCTCGAGATCGCAGAGATCCTAAAGAGTGACAGCAGGTGCAATACCGTCATCGTTTCTATCACCAATGACCCTGATGCGATCAAAAACCATATGAATCTCTATGATTACCATTTGAGCAAGCCGTTTTCTAAAGCGGCGATCGAAACGATCGTCAACAAGATCAAAGACGACAGGATGAAACAGGCCATAGCTTGATTTATGCGTTATCCTCTGAACTTTTGTTATAATTCCTGTACAAAAAAAAGGGATGATACATTCATATATCCGGTAAATGTATTGTCCATCAAAGGAATGACGTGAAAAAACGCTATCTACTCATCGCTGCATTGGTCCTGTTATTAAGCGGCTGTAACAAAGTGACGAAAGACAATTACGATAAGATCAAGAGCGGTATGACATACGACGAAGTGGTCAAGGTACTAGGAAAACCCGAAGGGTGTTCAGAAACACTGGGGATCAGTAACTGCGAATGGAAAGACGATGATGCAATGATATCTATCACGTTCATCTCAAACCAGGTGACCATAGCGGTTGCAAACGGTCTTAAATAAGACCCTTTGCCGCTGTCGGCGAAGCCAGTATTTCTCCAGGACTTTTTTTATTATCTCCCGTCTCTTCTCTTTCCTGTAAGGCTTCATATCTTGCTGCAAATAACAATTTTTATTATCTGCATATAATGCAAATTTCAGTAAACTAACAAAAACAGCGCTGTGGCGGTAGTTAGCGCCCGTATGGTGCGTGTAAAACGATAAGGAGTATGCATGATGCGATCAAAAGTTGTATTTGTAGTATTGTTCATGCTTTCTTTTACGGTTTTGCATGATTCCTTTATCGCGCTGGTTGAAAAAAACGTGCATGCCAATACCGTGCATTGTAGCGGTGATGTAGCCCCCTCCTCGGACTGTAAAGAGTTCGATACCATGCACGGGATGTTGCATTTTGTCGCTATAGTGACATCTTTTAGAAGCATGCAGATAGAATTTGCAAAAAAAGAGTATATACCGCATTTCTTGACCCGGTACACCCCTCCTCCAGTAAAAACCTCCAACAAACCCCCGATAGCATAAGATCAGATAGCGTATCGCGGTTCGACACTGCGCCGCATGCCCTGTCACGTTCGGAATATTTTTAACAACGGTCATTTAAATGACCCATCAAGCACATATATAGAAAGAGAAATACATTTATGAAACAGATCATCCTATTGGTGTTACTGGTACAGTTCGTGCAGGCTTCCACACTCACTTTGAAACAGGTGTTGGCCTCGGCGCATGAGAACCAGACACTCACACAGGCACTCGACAGGGAGCGCCTTTACCTTGAAGCAAAGAACCTTGCAGATACTTCTATGGACCCTGCCGAGCTTTACGGTGCAGGCACCAAAGCCTATCCTATTGACGGCAGAAAGAACGGGAATGAATATACCGTCGGCATCTCCAAAACACTCCCTCTGGGAAACACACAGGCACAGGACGAGAGGATCAACCGTCTGAACAATGAAGCCTATCTTTTGGAAGAAGAGAGAAAGGTCCTGAACTTTGAGAACGGTCTGAAGGGCCTCTACCATCAGCACTGTCTGGACCAGCAGAACTACCGCAGTTTCAAGCAGAACTATCAGGAGTTCGTGACACTCTATCAAAAGAAAGAAAAGGCCTACAGATACCAGGAGATATCCAAAACCGAACTGATGCAGCTGGAGATCGAAAAGAACAGACTCCAGGCAAAACTTCAGGAGATGCAGACGGTACAGGCTGTATCGAAGCAAAAGCTTTTGATCCTGGGGCGCATCAACCACTCTGACAAAACAGTGCTCTCCTGCAGCGACATGTACCCCATCAGGGAATCGGTGCAGCTGAAAGAGGAACCTTTTGCACTTTCAAAAGAGGCCCATGAGAAGCGCATACAGAGCACGCAGACCGCACTGAACAGATACTCCAAAGTAGTGGACACTGTCAGCCTTTCCGTTCAGTACGATCAGGAGATAGATATCGATAAATACAGCGTGGGTATATCGGTTCCCCTTTCGTTCACCGGGCGCAGATCAGAACAGGAGCGTGTCGCAGCCATGCACAAGAACGCTGCTATCGGGTTTCAGTATGAACAGATGATGGCCGAGAAAAAAAGCATGTTCCTGACACTGCAAAGCACATTGAGAAACAGCGCAGTGATGATCAGGTCCCTGAAGAACGATCTCAATACCTATAAAAAAGAGCTACTGCCTCTTGTCAAAAGAAGCTATGACCTGGGAGAAAGTTCCGTCGTCGAATACCTGCTGAACAGACAGCAGTACCACCAGCTCAATCAGGAGCTTTTCGCCATACAAAAAGACTACTATCAGACACTCTTCACACTCTATACACTCAGCGAATCAAAGGAAAACCAATGAAAAACCAACTGATCTTTTTAGCACTCTTCGCATGCTCTCTGAACGCAGCGTCCATTACCCTGACACCGGAACAGGAAGCAAACTGGCAGATTAAAACGGAAATACCGGAGCACTCCGAAAAACTGCCTTTGGGAGAATTCATCGCTGAAGTGGTGACACCGCCTTCGCTGCTGCATACGGTCGCTTTGCCGTTCGAGGCCACTGTCCAGAGACTGAATGTCGCCAAATATGAAAAAGTGGACAAAGGCCAAACACTGGCAGAAATGACAGGCACAGCATGGATAGAGACACAGGAAAAAGCCATCGCAGATGAGATCCAGCTCCGCCAGCATGCGCATCTGGCAGAACGCAAGAATATCCTCTGCAGGGAAGAGGTCATTCCAAAAAAAGAGTGTGTGGCTGCCAATGCGGAGCTTGAGACAGACAGGACGAGGGTTTCCGCCTCCAAAGCCCTGCTGAAAAGTTACGGCGCAAGCGATGCCATGATCGAAACGCTTTTTCAGGAACTTTCCCTCTCCCCGACCATAGAGGTCAAAAGCAGCGTCATGGGAAGCGTGGTGCAACTCTATGCGGCACCCGGAAAAAGCACCAACCCCGGGGATGCACTGTTCGTCATCCAAAAAGAAGGCGCTTTGTGGCTTGAAAGCGCCATAGTAGCAAAAAGAACGGAAGGGCTGGAAGCAGGACAAAAGGTAGAGATAGTGCTTGGTGACCAATCCTTTGATTCCACGATCTTGCAGCTCTCTCCGGTGATCAATTACGAGAATCAGACGAGGGAGATACGTTTTCTGCTCCCTTCGGGGGTCAAGCTCTTTCCCGGACTCCGCAGCAGTGCAAAGATCATACTTTTGGAACAGAGCCTGAAGATCACAAAGAACGCAGTGATCAAAGTGGGCGAAGCACAGGTGGTTTTTTATAAGGACAAGCAGGGATACACCCCGCTGCCTGTGGAGATACTCTCCGAAGATGACACATACTACTTTGTCAAACCGTCTCCTTTACTGAAAAACGAGATCGCTGTAAGCTCTGTGGCCATTCTCAAAAGTATGATGGAGAGCGATGATGAATAAGCTGATCGGTTTTGCCCTTGCACAAAGGCTTTTCTTCTCCCTCCTGGCCCTGGTCCTTCTGGGTTTCGGTGTCAAGGCCTACAAGGAACTGCCCATCGATGCTTTTCCGGATATCTCCCCTACCCAGGTGAAGATCATCCTGAAGTCAAGCGGGATGACGCCTTCGGAGATCGAGTCCCGTATCGCCGTTCCCATTGAGATGCAGATGGTGGGCATACCGCATGAAACGATGATGCGGTCCACTTCGAAATACGGCCTGTGTGACGTCACCATCGATTTTGAAGATGGTACGGATATCTACTGGGCCAGACAGCAGGTCAGTGAAAGACTGGCCGATATCAAGGACGACCTTCCTGCAAATATAGAAGGCGGTCTTGCGCCTATTTCCACCCCTTTGAGCGAGATCCTGATGTTCACGATCGAATCGGACACCCTGACGCTTGAGGAAAAAAGATCGCTTCTGGACTGGGTGATCGCTCCCAAGATACGTGCCATCAGCGGTGTGGCCGAAGTGAGCCCTCTTGGCGGAAAGGTCAAGACCTATGAAGTGGCACCCGACCTGAACAAGATGCGAAGCATGCAGGTGACGCTCTCCCAGATCTTTGATGCACTTGAAGCGAACAATCAGAATGACGGTGCAGGACGGGTCTCTCAGGGGGTGGAAAGTATCCTGGTGCGCAGTGTGGGACGTCTGAAAGATCTGCAGGAGATACGGACCCTGCCTGTCGGAAAACGGGGAGAGAAGATCCTCACCGTAGGCGATGTGGCGAGCGTAAGGTACGGGCATATCACCCGTGCAGGTTTCGTAAGCAAGAACGGAGAGGGAGAGGCGGTACAGGGACTGGTCCTCGGACTCAAAGGCGCGAACACGGCATTGGTCCTTGATGCGGCAAAATCGGAACTTGAAAAACTCGAAGCGATGCTCCCGGACGATACCAGAATGGAGATATTTTATGACCGTTCGGACCTGGTCGGTCTCGCGACCGATACGGTGAAGACCGCACTCTATGAAGCGGTCATACTCATTATGGTCATTTTGCTGCTGATGCTGGGAAATCTTGCCTCTGCCCTGAGCGTCGCGCTGATCCTTCCTTTTGCGCTGCTGATGAGCTTTATAGCGATGCAGTACTTTGGGCTGACCGCGAACCTTATGAGCCTGGGCGGACTTGCCATAGCCATAGGGATACTGGTGGATTCAGCCGTCGTGGTCGTGGAACACATTACCGCCGAGCTGGGGAACCCCAAACATACCAAACAGAACAAACTGCACATCATCTATGAAGCGACGGTCGAAATGGCGCCCTCCATTGTGACAGGTGTGCTTATCATCATTATCGTCTTCATGCCGCTCCTTACTCTCGAAGGGCTGGAAGGCAAGCTCTTCAGACCGGTGGCGCTGAGCATCATCTTCGCCCTCTTCTCTTCATTGATTCTTGCATTGACGCTGATACCGGTGCTGAGCTCATTCATCCTGAGCAAAAGACCCGACAAAGAGTCTGCACTGATCCGCTACCTGACAAAAAAGTACAGACCGGTACTGCTTTTCGCATTGAACCATATCAGGGGTACAGTGCTGGCTGTCCTTCTGCTCTTTGCCGGATCTCTTTTTCTGGCATCGAAAACAGGAAAGACCTTCATGCCTACGATGGATGAAGGAAGCATCATTATCGGGGTGGAAATGCTCCCTTCCATTTCTCTCGAAGAGAGTCTGGCACTGAACCTCAAGCTGCAGAAGAAACTCCTGGCCGCCGTCCCCGAGATCAAAGACATCATCGCAAGAACGGGAAGCGATGAGCTTGGGCTGGACCCCATGAGCCTGAACGATACCGATACTTTCCTGGTCCTCAAAGAGAAAGAGCTGTGGCGGGAGCCCTCCAAAGCATTCGTGATGAATGAGATCAGAAAGGTCTTGGATGAGTTCGTGGGGATAGAGTATAGTTTTACACAGCCCATAGAGATGCGGGTCTCTGAAATGCTGACGGGAGTCAGAGGCGATCTGGCTGTCGATATTTTCGGCAGTGACAATGAGAGACTCGAAACGATCGCACTGAAGATCAAAAGCATACTCGAGACCATTGAAGGAAGCAGCGATGTCTACAAAAAGGCCAATGAAGGGGTTGAGTATTTTGAACTGAAGTTTGACCGAAAGGCCATGGCCTACCATGACATCAGCCAGGAGGAGATCAACCGTTTCCTCAAGGTCATGGTGACAGGGATGCAGGCAGGTATCATTCAGGAAGATATGCGCCGTATCGGCCTGGTCGTCAAAGGAGACGCATCCCTCCAGAACTCTCTTGACAGGATAGAAAAACTCTACTATCCGCTCGAAAACGGCAAGGCGGTCCCCCTGGGCAATTTTGTCAAGTTCGTCTCCAATGTCGGGCCGGTACAGATAGAGCATGAACTCGGGTACAGAAAAACGATCGTACAGACGAACGTGGAAGGCCGGGACCTTGTCGGTTTTGTCGAAGAGGCCAAGGCAAAGATCGAAAAAGAGGTAAAACTTCCTGCGGGGTACTACCTTGCCTTTGGCGGAGAGTTTGAAAACCAGCAAAGAGCAGCAGAAAGGCTGGCGATCATCATCCCTCTGGCGCTCTTTCTGGTCTTCATCCTTCTCTTCGTCTCTTTCGGATCTTTAAGGCAGGCCACGATGGTATTGATCAACGTACCTTTGGCTTTGATCGGTGGGTTTATCGGGCTCTATGTGAGCGGGGAATATCTCTCAGTACCGGCATCGGTCGGGTTCATCGCCCTGCTCGGTATCGCTGTGCTTAACGGGGTGGTACTGGTGAACTACTTCAACTACCTGATCGAAGAAGGAAGGACACTGAGGGATGCGGTGATAGAGGGCTCCATCAAAAGGCTCAGACCCGTACTGATGACCGCGACCATCGCGGCATTCGGTCTCATTCCCCTGCTCTTTGCCACAGGTCCGGGTTCCGAGATACAAAGACCTCTGGCGATCGTCGTGATCAACGGTCTCATCTCTTCGACGCTGCTGACGCTGATCATCCTTCCCATACTCTACCTGAAGTTTTCAGGAAAAAGTGATGAGAGGGAAACACTGTAAGACGGGGGATATTCTCCCTGTCTTCACCCTGCACTTTATCACGAAACACTACACGTTAAATCATGGATTTTACCTCTTTATCTATCTTTTGCTACACTACACTATTAAAAACAAAGGGGTTAATATGAATATGCAGGATATGTCGGATAGATGTACGGAAAGGTTCCTTGAAAAGGTCAAAGAGAAAATGGGGGACACTTCGCATGCACCTGTTGATACCATCACCAGGTACTGCCGCATGCTGACAGTCTATTGTGACTCAAACGGCAAGGTCTCCGAAAGTTTCATCAAGTCGATGGAAAAATGCATGCAGGAGCTCATAGCGGTAGAAGGGATGGAAGAGATACTTAATGAGTGCAATGAATGCCCTGAGAATATCTTGTAGATAAGGCCTGCGTAGACAGGGACCTCCCCCAAGCGCTAGGAGAGATAGGCCCCGCCGCTTACAGGCACCTATGATAGGCTACTTGAACGCCATAAAGGCATACCCCTCGTTCTGATACATAATGGTCTCTATGAAACTGTTGTCAGAGACGGTCACGAACGGCAGGAGATCCTCCTCCTCGATGTCATTGGACTGCAGCGACATGGAGCAGGCAATGACCTTGACATTGTTCCGTTTTGAAAGCGCTGTGAGCCACTTCTGTGCTTCTCTGGTATTGACTATGTCTTTGTCATCGACGACTTCGTCAAAGGCTTTGGATACGACCGGTACACATTTGCCATGCAGTGTCAGTACCACAGAAACGGTATCTCCTTTTTTCTCCATCATATCTACGGTCTTGTCCACCAGCCACATACGGCTCTTGATATAGGCAGCATTGCCCGAACTGCAGTCAAAGAGCGCTTTATACTCTTTTGCCTGCAGAGCCGTTACGGCCACGGTGACGAACGCCAGCATTTTAAAGAACTTCATCGCTATTCTCCCAGCCCGAATACGTTCGAAAGCGTATTGATGTAGTTGAAATAGCCGGTGATCGCAACCGCCTCGATGATCTGCGTATCGCTCCACCCCATCTCTTTGAGCGCATCTATCTCCTCCTTGAGGATCTTGTAGTTGTCTTTTTGCGATGCCCTGATGCAGAAGTGAAGCAGTGCTTTGTCTTTGTCATCGGTGTTCATGGACTCTACGCCCTGGAGTATTTCTTCGATCTGTGTTTCCGACAGGCCGAGCATTTTGGCGATGTTCTTGTGCACGTCCACACACATCTTGCAACCGTTCTCTTTGGATATCAGCAGCGCGATCGCCTCTTTGATATCGTAGCTCAGTGTCGTTTCATCCAGCAGATACTTCTGTATCATCTCATCGGTCGCGAAATAGATCTTCTCATCGATCGCAAGCAGTTTAAAGATCTCTCCGAGTGTTCCGGTCTTCTCCAGGATCGGTCTTGCCTTCTCCTGGATCGCGGGGGTCATCTCTTCAAATTCCGGTAGTGGTATATGTGCCATAATAATCCTTTTATGTAAAGTTAAACTTAACGTTTTTAATTATAGGGTATAATACTTAAGATAGTCATAAAAAAGGAAAGTCGTGGAATATAAAATATCTGAACTGGTAGAGAAGAGCGGAATTCCAAAATCAACGATCCTCTACTATATCAAAGAGGGACTGCTCCCTGAAGCCAGAAAGCTCAAATCCAATGTGCACCGTTACAGTGACAAACATCTTGAGCTTTTACAGTACATCACCTATATGAAAGAGCACTTCGGCAGTACCAACGAACAGCTCAGGGATATCCTGCAGTACAAGGACCAGTCCTTTTCCACCTCCTCAAGCATGATCGTACCGCTGATGAACACGCTCAGCGCCATACCTTCAGATGCCACACACTACACAAAGGCCGAGTTCATCGAGTGTTTCGGGGTCAAAGAGACACTTTTGGACCAGCTGCTGGCAGATGAGATCCTGCTGCCTACCGACGAGAATGATTTTACGGAAAAAGAGGCATCCATCATCAAGCTGATCGGCTATTTCCAGGAAGCAGGCATCCCGTATGAGATACTCAAAATGTATGTGTTCCATGCCAAGGCACTCAGCCTGCTAGAGCAGCAGATGCAGGAAAAACTCTGTGACGTACGCAATGAAAAGAACTTCTCTACACTGTGGAAGATCCTTTTTGAAACGCTTTTCAATGCCAAGACCTACATCTTCAACAGACAGACCTACAAAGCCTATTTTTCCGTCATGAAAAATGAGGTATTAAAATAACCCTAAGGGTATAAGTATATAATAATGTTAAGTTTAACTTTACGTTTTACTATTTTATACCACAAGGACCTATCATGAAAAAAATGTTCACACTGCTGTCTCTCTCTTTACTTTTACTGAGTCTGTCTCCATCCTACACTATGGCCAGTGTTGCACTGGGAAAGAAACTCTATAAAAAGAAGTTTTATAAAAGTTGCGGATTTTCGGGGGTGGAATTCGCAAGAAAGCATACGCAGGCAGAGTGGGAAGAGATCTACCGCTCCGGAGGTCTGCCGCAGGAGGCACGAACGATCTGTCCGAGCCTGGAGAAGATGACGCTCAAGACCAAAGACTGGAAGAGCATCCATCAGTATGTGACAAAGTATGCCAGTGACGGTGCCTATATTCCCAACGGATGTACCGATTGATCTCAAAGGCTTGAACGCCTGTGTCTTGGGGTGCAGGCGTTTGCTTCTGCATCAGCAGAAAGATCGCACTTCCATCCATATTCTCCTTAGATGTTATGAGATATAATATCTCCATGAAAAACCTGAAAAATGCACTTCTCCTGAAACAACTCTATCAGCTCAAGCAGCTGGGCTATAAGTATACCTCTGTCACACCCTACAAGGATGAGGAACAGGACCTTAGGCTTCCGGATACCCTCGCTTCTCTGGAAAAACAGGCCATGGAGTGTCATCTATGCGAACTGAGCAAAACCCGGCACAAGGCCGTCTTCGGTGAAGGGGATCCCAATGCGGAGATCATGTTCATCGGTGAAGCACCCGGCACGATGGAAGACAGTGCCGGCAAACCTTTTGTGGGGCGCTCAGGCGAACTCCTCACCAAGATGATAGAAAACGTGCTGCATATTCCCAGAAGCGATGTCTATATCACCAATGTCGTCAAGTGCCGCCCTCCGAACAATGAGACCCCTACCCCTACCCAGGCACATACCTGCCAGCCCTACCTGATGAAGCAGATCGCGCTGATACGTCCAAAGCTGATCGTTACACTCGGGGCAACCGCCTATCACTACCTCACGGGGGATGATACGGAGATAAGCAAGGTCAGAGGCACCCTGCATAAACAAAATGACTACACGGTCATACCTACGTACCATCCGAGCTATCTGCTCAGAAATCCAAGTGCGAAAAAAGAAGTGTTCGATGATCTGCTGAAGGTAAAAGAGTTGATGGGGAAGTAAAGAAGAGAGGCGCTTAGGCTTCTCTTGCTTTGGTGATGATCTGCTCAACGATGGACGGATCTTCCAGTGTAGAGATATCCTGCGTGATCTCTTCCTGTTTTGCGATAGAACGCAGGATCCTTCTCATGATCTTTCCTGAACGCGTTTTGGGCAGTCCAGGTACTTCGATGATGTGGTCTGCCTTCGCGATGTTACCGATCTCTGAAGCGAGCAGTTCATTGATATGGTTCTTGATATCTTTATTGATATGCCCTTCCTTGAGCACGATATAGATGAAGATCGATTCTCCTTTGATCTCATGCGGACGCCCTACTACTGCCACTTCCGCGACAGCGTCATCGGTTTTTACCGCCGCTTCGATCTCTGCAGTTCCCATACGGTGCCCGGAAACATTGATCACGTCATCCACACGGCCCGTGATGGTAATGTAGCCGTCCTCGTCACGTACCGCTCCGTCACCGGAGAAGTAGACCGGTTTGCCGTCTTTCACCGCATCACCGAAATAGGCTTTTTTATAACGCTCAGGATCACCCCAGATATTTCTCAGCATGCTCGGCCAGGGTTTGGTGATACAAAGCAGTCCTGCTTCACCTACCTCTTTGGGAGTCCCGTCATGCCCGATGATCTCAGCGATGATCCCCGGAAGTGCGAAGGTGGCACAGGCCGGCTTGATAGGCGTTGCGCCAGGGAGCGGAGAGATCATATGTCCGCCGGTCTCTGTCTGCCACCAGGTATCGACAATGGAACAATTGGAGTTACCTACGGTTTCATAATACCACTTCCATGCCGGCGGGTCTATAGGCTCGCCCACGGTCCCCAGTACCTTCAGTGAAGAGAGGTCATATTTTTCAGGTTCATGCTCACCCATTTTATGCAGTACACGGATCGCGGTCGGTGCTGTATAGAACTGGTTGATCTTATGCTCCTGTACCATTTTCCATGCACGCCCTGCATCAGGATAGGTCGGTACACCTTCGAACATCACTGTGGTCGCACCGGCTGCAAGCGGTCCGTAGATAATGTAGGTATGTCCGGTGATCCAGCCGATATCGGCCGTACACCAGAATACATCATGCTTTTTGATGTCGAACACCCACTCCATGGTCATTTGCGCCCAAAGGATGTACCCTGCAGTCGAATGCTGTACCCCTTTGGGTTTTCCTGTACTACCGCTGGTATAGAGCAGAAAAAGAGGATCTTCACTGTCCATCACCTCATAGGGGCACTCTGCATACTGGGACTTGATGAGCTCGTTGTAGTCATGGTCCCTGCCTTCTACCCAGTTGATCTCTTCATAGTTTCTTTTGACGACAAGCACCGCTTCTACACTCTTCCCTCCCTCGGAAAGTGCTTCATCGACGACCTGTTTGAGCATGTAGGGTTTTCCTTTTCTGTAAGCCCCGTCCGCCGTGATCACGATCTTCGCTTCAGCATCTTCGATACGGTCTTTCAGTGCTTCGGAAGAGAACCCTCCAAACACGATGGAGTGGATCGCGCCGATACGCGCGCACGCAAGCATGGCGTAGGCAGCTTCAGGGATCATCGGCATGTAGAATACCACTCTGTCACCCTTTGTGATGCCAAATTCATTTCTGAGAAGATTGGCCATCTTGTTGACACGGAGCGAGAGCTGAGCATAGCTGATACGCTCTACATCGCCCCTGTCCCCCTCGAAGAGGATCGCTGTTTTATCTGCATGATCGGCAAGGTGTCTGTCGATACACTGATTGGAGACATTGAGCTTGCCGTTGGTGAACCATTTGTAGAACGGTGCATCGCTCTCATCCAATACTTTTTCATACGGAGCCAGCCAGTCTATCTTCTCATCAGCGAACTCTTTCCAAAAGCCCTCATAATCTTCGATAGCTTTATTTTGTAGCTTCCAGTATGCATCCATACTCGGAATAGCGGCATTGGGAGCGAAATCAGGATTGGGATTGTAAATTTCTTTTAACATAGGATTCCTTTGGATGTGTATGATAAATATTCTAGCATAAATAGAGGGGAATTCAAAAGGAAAAAAATGCAACAGGAGTGAAGACTCCTACCTGTTACGTTCTACAGTGGTTTCTTTAGACGATCTCTATTTTTTCGACCACGTCAAGACCGAAACCTGCAAGCCCGACAAACTCGGTGTCTTTATTGGTGGTCAGCAGATTGATGTTCCTGATGCCGAGGTCTTTCAGTATCTGTGCCCCTACCCCGAACTCTTTGGCCTGCTCTTTGGAAATGATCTTGGTGTCGAGGAAAATGAGTGTGCCGCCATTGAGCTTCAGGTACTCTATGGAGTTGTTCAGCGCATTGAAACGTTTGTCATCCAGTACCAGTCCTATGTCCGAGCCGATGTTGTGAAACTTCACATTGGCAGTTTCGTGCGTTTTGTAAAACTGTATCACTGTGTGCGTTCTGTCGAGATGGTCCGTGTAGGTGATCTTATCAACCTTGATGCCGCGGAGTTCCGACTCTTCCTCTTTGACACGTCTGACAAGTTTTTCATGGGCCAGGCGGTATTCGACGATGTCGGAAATATATACGATCGCAAGGTCATGCTCTTTGGAAAACACTTCCAGGTCATCCATGCGTGCCATTTTCCCGTCATCTTTGATGATCTCGCAGATCACAGCGGCAGGTGCGAGCCCGGCAAGCTTGCAAAGGTCCACCGAACCTTCCGTATGCCCTGTTCTGACCAGTACGCCGCCGTCCTTGGCGATCAGCGGGAAGATATGCCCCGGACGCACAAAATCCTCACTCACGGTCTGGGGATTCGCAAGCTTTGAGATACAGTCATTTCTCTCTGCGGCAGAGATACCGGTCTCGGCATTGGCTGAGTCAATGGAGACGGTAAAGGCTGTTTCATGGGCAGATACGTTGTTGCTTACCATGGGCACAAGGTCAAGATTGGAAGCTATCTCTCTGGTGATAGGGGTACAGATCAGCCCTCTGGCCTCTTTTGCCATGAAATTGACCATTTCGGGTGTCGAGAAAGTAGCAGCGTAGACAAGGTCACCCTCGTTTTCACGGTCTTCGTCATCCATCATGATGACCATATTCCCTTTTTTTATCTCGAGTATGGCTTTTTCAACTCTTTGCATTGCTTCGACAGACATCAAAACCTCCAACTATTTATCTGTGTACAATAAATATTATTTTGTTGTATTATACCTTTTCGTTCTTCCAAGAAACTTTTACCGACTTTTTTTTCAAGTGGTCTTGACATGTAAGGTATTTGGTGCTATAATGCCGTCCACATAAGCATTTAGCTTATAACGGTTGGGGTATCGCCAAGCGGTAAGGCCTCGGTTTTTGGTACCGATATTCGGGGGTTCGAATCCCTCTACCCCATCCATAAAAGATTTCATCTTGGTTTAATTAAATCAAGATATAATCTCACTTCATTTAAATCGAAAGATTTAAACTTCTGTCGCGGGATAGAGCAGTTTGGTAGCTCGTCGGGCTCATAACCCGAAGGTCGTTGGTTCAAATCCGGCTCCCGCAACCAATTCAGATACATATTTCAATCACTTATAATAATCATAAAAATGAATTTTTTCTACCTATTGGTCAATGAGTTCTCTTTCTATGATCACTTTTGATGTCTCCACCTCATAATATCCTATGGTCTTGGCATTATTGTAGAATATAGAGTATTGATGAAATTTTTTAGCTAGATCTATAGCCTGATCAAACGAAATATCATAGACACAAAAAGACGCTTCACTATGATCATCTAAATAGCCTACTGCCTCAACAAAAGAGAACTTTAAATGCTTCAATTCATTTTCTAATAGCTTATTGTTTTTTGTATTGATATCAGACGATGTTGATTGGTTATTTGGGTTCCATGCTGTCAATATGGCAAAAGGTGTCATCAAGAGATCGAATTTCGGCAATTCTTCGAAACTAAAATCCATATCACCTACTTTAAAACGGTTTTTTCTATAGAGTTGAACAAAATCCATTGCCTCATTGGTAATTTCAGTGCTATCCATATTAAACCCTTATAATTTTTCAAATGCATCTTTGATGACTTGAGCCATCATTTTCCGACGTTGTTCTAAGAACTCTTTATACTCCAATGTATGCCATTGTTCAGGCAGAGCATGATAATAATAGATCTCTTTACGTTTATCCTCATTTAACCTATCAATATATTCACCTATGTACACACTTGGTGCATCATCTAGTATATCAAGATTGTCTCTCCATTCCACATAGGCAAAATTGGCAATTTGATTACGTTCTCTGTCATCTGTTATACCTATGGTTTCAAGATACTTTTTGGGAAAGAGATGGTGTCTCTCTAATGCTGATTTATTTGCATCTTTGGTAGGATCTAAAAGATCACTTACTGACAGAGTTGAAAACAAGACATCGGCTTTAAGCAAATTCAACGAGGCTGTATATGCTTTCCAAATAGGTGAATTTGGGGACGAAGTCACAAGTTCCTGTGGTAAAGTAATGCTCCAATAGTCATTCGTTAATACACTTTTAATGATCTGTTCTAAATGAGCAACAAATTCATCAGCTGTTTTTAGCGATCGTAAATTTGCAAGGTCCTGTTCCATTTGAGTTTCGGCAGAACTTGAATAGCGATAAGTCAAAGTAGTCATGAAAAACCACTTTGAGAGTATTTTTCTCAGAAGAGAGCTTTCTATTTTAAAGTCATATTTACCTATAAGATAAAAAACATATGTATAGATAATAGCTGTATAAGAGACTATCATATTGCTTCGTTTGTATCCTGCGTTAAGAATGATTTTTAAGAAATCATGCCAGTTTTGCAGGTTTAAACTTTTTTCCTGAGCTTCTTTGAAAATTTCAAACTGTTTCTCTCTGAGATCAGCAGAAGTCTCTTTTGTCTCTAAGTCTTTACCCCTTAGTACCAGGTAAGCATATTTAAGACGTGCTCGTTTAAATGCATATCCGATACTCACTCTCAAAAGATGATCTGGGTCAGGTGCAAAGAGATAGTTGTATGAAGTAGTCTCTTTGATATTTGGTATACGAGCATTTTTACAAAAAGACTCTAAATGTTCTCTACCCTCTTCCCAAAATACAGATATAAGGGTTAGAATAAAATCTGCTTGATTCAACTTTTGACCTTGCGAATTGACCCGTACAAAAATATCAGCCACATCTTCTTCATCCGCATCACCACTTATTTCAATCGCAGAAAATGGGTATTTTTTTAGTTGCATAAGCCGATCGATATTTCTAGCAATAGTGCTTTTATCTTCTTCTGTTAATTCTTTTTCTTTTGCAAGATTTTCAATATATTGACCAATAAAAGTATATGAGGAAGTAGAGGCTGAGAATAGCGTGCTAATATTTTCTATCCATTCATGTGAACGTTGATGTGCTGCTGTTGATACAGCAAATGCTTCTTTTAGAGGATGAAATGCTATCTTGATGAGTTTTTCTTCAAACTTATCAGTGAATACGGGCTTTCCTTTCATCACAGTATAAAGAGAGGTAAGTCTCTGTTGTCCATCAATGATCAGTGATGTGGAGAGGTCTGTACCGTGTTCATTTCCTATCTGTCTCTGTCTTGTCGTATCATATGCAGCCCACAACATAAAGTATCCAACAGGATAGCCTCTATACATAGAATCAAATAGGTCACGTACTTTTGAAGAGCTCCAAACAAATGGACGTTGAATATCTGGCAACCCTACAGTACCTTGATCAATAGCGGATACAATATAATCTACGTCAAAATCAATTTTTTTGAATAGTGGTCCGTGCATACTCTTGTCCTATTGATGAAGTTATGTTTATATATTGTATCGAATCTATATTATATATTTTCTATGTCATATTTATGTAACTTCATTAAAATAAGCTATAGTGCACAATTTACTTTTTCATGAATATGTTAGAATAATTATAGAGGAGTTCTAATGGCAAAAAATAATTATTATTTTAAAATATATTCTGATTTACTTTATGATTTGCTTTCTAGATATCGTGATAAGATTGAAGTTCCTTCTCTGAAACAAGTTATACGATGTTTAATTAGAGAAGCTATTAATCATGCAACAGATTTACCTGGACATGACAATAAATTGGGTGCCAGTATGGTAAGTGAAGAAGCCCTAGAATTGATAAAAAAACATCACGGTGATAACAAGGCCTTAAAAGGTCTTTTAGTGGGTGAACATTTGGTCCCAATAAGTGTGGTAAATAAACTTGTTTTGAAAAATTTACCTTTAGATCATCAACACGAGTTGGAGAAGATATTAAAAACATTCACTAATAGAGCTGTAATAACAAAAAAAGAACACGATAAATTAAATTATAATGGCTTGAATAAGAACATGCCTGAAGATTGGGATGGAAAAAATGAAAAGGCTAGATATGAAAAAGTTGATATTGCACTGAACGAAATATCGTATAAAAAGGTACTAAAAGAAGCAAAAATCAATTAGCATCTTATATAAGGGTCTATCTTGATAAACAGTATAGCCATAATAAGAGTAAACGTAGTCAAGAAAACTCTTTAATTTGTTTTGCTCAATATAAAATAATAAAGGTTACTTATGACAAACCTGTCAAAATCTCTATATATAAGAGGCTTACAATGCACCAAGTCTCTTTGGCTCAAAAAGTATAATAAAGATGTATTGACCCCACCTGATGAACAGATGAAATCTATTTTTAGAACGGGTGAAAAAGTTGGGGAAAAGGCATGTGATCTTTTTCCAGCTGGAGAAAGGATTCCATTTGAAGATACAACTTTTGAAGAAAAAATAGCTCTTACAAAGAAGTATATAGAACAGGGTATTAAAAACATCTATGAAGCCACTTTTGTGTTTGATGGGGTTTTGGTAATGGTAGATATCTTCCATATCAATGATGATGGCAGTGTCGAACTTTATGAAGTGAAGAGTTCTACCTGGGGTCCTAAAAAGAAATTGAAAGAAATTGAAAACTATATTGAAGATGCAGCTATACAGCACTATGTTGTGAATGGTTGTGGTTTCGAAATTAACAAAACTTCATTGGTACTGTTGAATAGTGAGTATGTTAGAGGTCCTGAACTCGAGTTAGAACAACTCTTTTCAAAAATTGATGTTACCGAACATGTTCTAGCACTACAAGATAAAATACCAAGTCACTTAGATACCTTTGCACAAGTTTTAGCAGATAAAATAAATGAACCTGATATAGATATCGGGTGGCACTGTAAACACCCCTATGATTGCGACGCTATGGAATATTGTTGGAAAACACAGAGAAATATCCCTGAATATTCAGTGTTTGATATCTTTCCTCTCACTAAAAAGTCCAAAGCATTGGAACTTTACCATCAGGATATTATAAATGTAGCAGATATACCAGATGATTTTGATGTGACAGGAAAACAACAAGAGTCTGTACTCGCCTGGAAAGATCAAACCATTATCATCAATAAAGAACAAATTGATGCATTTCTATCAACCTTGACCTATCCAATCTACCACTTGGATTTTGAAACGTACCAGGAAGCTATTCCAGAATTTGAAGGTACGAAAGTTTATCAACAGATACCGTTTCAATACTCGTTACATATTGAATATGAAGTAGGAGATATAGAACATAAAGAATTTTTAGCCAAAGAGGGAACTGATCCAAGAGAAGCGGTGGTTAAACGCATGGTAGAAGATATTCCTACAGATGTAACAGTAACAGCTTATCATTCAAGTTTTGAAGTAGATAGACTAAAAGAACTAGCAGAGGCTTTCCCAAAATATGAAGAACATCTATTGGCTATTGCAGATAACGTTGTAGATCTCGAAGTGCCGTTTAAAAACAAAAGCTACTATGTCCCAGAAATGAAAGGCAAGAGCAGTATAAAAGTTGTACTTCCTGCACTTGTCCCTGAAATGGCAAGAGCCTATAAAGAGTTAGAGCTGGTTCAAAATGGTGGTGATGCAATGAATACCTTTCCGAAATTGGCTGAGATGGCAGAAGATGAAAAAAATGCGTACAGAACAGCACTTTTGAAATATTGTGAATTAGATACGCTTGCAATGGTGCAAGTGTTGAAAAAATTAAAGGAGACTATGATTGAAACCTTATAAAATATATAACTTTATGAGGTTTTTAATGATGATCTCATTTAGGGCGCCTTTAAGTAAAAATAAATGCTTCTTAACTTTTAGTCATCAACTGATCTTCAATCATTTAAACGCTTCACAACCCACTCTTTTTCCAGTAAAAGCGACTCTCCGGCTAATACCTGCCCTACAAATCTATCTCCTAGACTGTAGGTAGCTACACCTTTAGGTGTACCGCTCATGATAATGTCATTGTCTTCCAGCGTCATAAAACTCTGTATCTCTGAAAGCATGGTGTCTGGTTTGTACATCATCAGATCATACGTTGCGAACTGCACCAGTGCATCATTGATATAGAGCTTCATCCCCAAAGTGGTGATATCTGCATCAAGCCGGACAAATTCACTCAGGACGGCAGAGCGATCGAATGCTTTGGCTCTCTCCCATGGCAAACCTTTGGATTTCAGATGGTTCTGTATATCGGCATGCGTCAGGTCAAGCCCAAAACCTACAGCCTCTATCTTGGTATCGCGAATTAAAAAACATATCTCACCCTCAAAACGGCAGTGTTCTGAAAAATAGTAAAGGGTGTCACTGATGGCTGAGTTGGGTTTATTGAAAATGACCATCGAAGAAGGGATCTCATTGCTCAGCTCTTCTATATGTTCGACATAATTCCGGCCTATGCAGACCACTTTGGATACTTCCAGGTCCTGGTTATTGTATTTGATCGTTTTCATTTATTTTAGGAGCTCCTCCATGGCCTTGTCTTGTGCTTCCATTCTTTCATTCCCCACATTGACCGACTTTCTGGCATTGCCCATCGCATCGACGCGGCCGTCCAAATAGCTATTGACAGGTTTTTGCAGGGTGTTGGAGATGCTTAGCGCTTCGACACGCTCCTCATAGGTATTTGCAGGGGTATCAAGGTAGGTCTTCTCAGGGCTTTCTGCCGCACCTGTCCGATCAGCATATGGTGCATCTTCTCTGGTCATAAAGAAAAATAACCCTGCGATGATGATAATAACGATAAGAATGTTTTTCATGCGATGTCCTTCAACACTTATAGCTTGATCCCGAATTTTTCCAGAATAAAAATCACACTGTAGTAGGCAAAAATGGTCAATGATACCGAGATGAACATGCTGGGAAAGAAACCCATGCCCTTTTTTATCAGTATGGGAAATGCGATGAACATGGTCATGGACGGGGCGATGAGCCATACGATCCTTTTGGAAAACTCCACCGCGGAGTCACTGCTCTGCGTATCGATATACATCCATGTCATAGCCAAGATGGAGACCAGAGGGATGGCTGCCAGCAAGGCCCCGACCAGGCTGTATCTTTTTCCTATTTCAGAGATCAGTACGATCAAAAGCGAGGTGATGACGAGTTTGATGATGTAGTATGCCAATGCGGATTCCTTAGGATAAAATCTATGTATATGATAGCTTATCTACGATTTATATGGGGTTATCAGGGATGCATTTTAGTATGGTACGGGGTAATTTTGAGAGGGAGAAGTCTCTAGAAGTGCGTTAGGAACACCGCTTGACTGCCCGGAGTCAAGCGGTGTAAAACAAGGAAGGTGTATGGTCGTTCGACGATCAGACGTTGGCAGACAATTCCTGCTCAATGGCACTGGCAAGTTCATCCAGAACGTTATCTACCTTATGGCCGACTCCGAGGCTTCCCGGATTCATACGGACCTTGTCTGCGAACTCGACATTCACCTGATCGCCCGCATAGTCTACCTTGACATAGACAGTCATTGTTTTGTGCTGCTGTCTGTTCTGATATCTGTAGGCATGGTAGTCTTTGTTTTTGATCTTCTTTTTAAAGTAGAGTGTCTGCTCACCATTTTTTGCGGATGGTTTATAGGGTGTCCACGCATCGTTCATGGCAGCCTTATGAATGGCATCGGCCGTTGTTCCTTCTGTGGCTGTTGTTTGAGACGCAAATGCGTTCGATCCGAGTAAAAAGCTTCCGATAACTGTAAGTACTAATAATTTTTTCATGTGTGTATTCTCCTGAATATGTATATGTTTTTTGTTTTTGTATTGGTTACATGTTGTATACGAACACTCACACCGGTGCATACCAATGAATGCGGAAAGTGTGATCGTGTTCTAAGAGAATATAGGGGGTTTAAAGATATTGTTGAGATAGAGTTGATCTACGATCGGTGTCGAGAAAACAAAGCCGTTAAAAGGTTTTGTTTCTTTTGGACAAGGCTCTGGTACATAGGCGACCAGCTTTTCATCCCAAGTCTGCTGTGACTCTTTCTCTTCGAGAGAAATTTGGATCTTTGTTTCTGATGGATCATCCTGCACAGCAAAAGAGGTGTTGAATGAGAAAGCCGTCAACATAACAAAGATGATGGATAAAATAGTATACCTACGTAATTTCATGTGTGAATAGTAGCAAACCTGATCCATAATGTCAAGTGCCTGTTTTTCATCAAGGATCAGAGCGGTGGGAAGGAAGCCTGCCCACTATCTGTCGTGTTTGCCATTCCTCTTGTCGTGTTTATCTTTTTTGTAATTTTTGGACTCTTTACGGTAACGCTTTTCATCATAGCGCTCACGCGGATGATCATCCCGATAGTGTTTGTTGTTTCTGTAGTATCCGTTCTTGTGGTTTGGATGCTTTGGTTTTTTATAGTGGTCGTGGTATCCTCTTTCATAGTAGTGTCCGCCTCGGAGTCTTCTACCCTTGTAGTAGTAGTATCCGTCTCTCCAGTCCCCGCCATAGTAGTATCTGTTGTTGTAAAAGTAGTATGGTCTTTCATCCTGGTAATGTGGTCTTTCATACACTCTGTGATAGTGGTCGTAGTATCCTCTTTCATAGTAGTGTCCGCCTCGGAGTCTTTTACCCTTGTAGTAGTAGTATCCGTCTCTCCAGTCCCCGCCATAATAGTATCTGTTATTGTAAAAGTAGTAAGGTCTGTCATCACGGTACTGTGGTTGATCATAGGCCCCTAAAAGGACATCTATTGCAATTCTTTCCAGTAAAGACTCCGCCGATACCTGTAACGGCATACATACACCCAGACAGAGCAAACCGCTCATCACTAATTTTTTCATTATTACTCCTGATACGCTTATTTTTTGTAGGTGTGCGGGATCAGCCTGTTGTCCTGACCGATATTTTCTCTGAACTCCAGTTCTCTCGGGTCAGCCCTCATCACATGAAGAAACATAAATACATAGCCGCCCACGACAACGATCAGGGCGAAAATGCAAAATGGTATGACAATTAACAGTTCCATACGCACTCCAAATAGTATATTGCTGATTATTGTACCTTAAATCACATAGAATTTACAAACTTTCCTATTTTGGTATTTTTGGATCGAGGGAGAGCGTTTCATGAAGGGCATCATAAAGCCCCTGCTTGTAGTCATTGTCGGCCAGACAGGAATAGTGCTCTATCTGTTTGCGTATCTGTGCATGAAAATCCTGCTGTATCTTCTTCTCTGCCTGCAGATAGTAGTAGGTAAGCTCACCAAGGTACTCCAGTGCAGCCAGCCTCCCCTCTCTGTATTTATGGCTTACCTTGAGCGTAGAGGTATTGAACTTATAGTGGGTAAGTTGATTGGAACAGTGTCTGCTGACTGTTTCAAGAAATTCTTTTGAGCTGTACTTCATCTGTTCATCCGGGATTTTTTACCATTATTGCAAATTTTCAAAGCCGGGGTCGAATGTATGTCAAATTGTCATACATTATCTGTTTTAGTATGTTATGATGGTAAAAAACATCGGAAAGCAGAGATGAAACAAAAACTTACCCTCTATTATGACCGGGAGTGTCCTTTTTGTAACCGGTACGCCGCATTTCTCGAGCTAAAGCAGCATTATGACCTGGAGCTTAAAAATGCCAGGGAGTACTATGCAGAGATAGACGCGTTGTGTCAGGGGCTGGATATCAACGAGGGGCTGATCGTGGTAACAGAAGAACAATGTCTTCAGGGTGTCGATGCGCTGAGATACCTGGACCGTGCCATAGAGAAGAAAGGGATGCTCTCCAGGCTTCACGGTATCTGGAACCTCAAAGGGGCTGTGAGCGGAGCTTTATACAAGAGCATCAAACTCTTACGGAAGGCGGTGTTGTTCCTGATGGGCAGAAACACCCGTATCAGGTAGCAGAAGCCGCACTGAACAGAAAAACCGCAGGCAGCCTAAAGCACTTTTTTTAAGTGACCAGCAGTATCCATGCGGTCCCCACGGTAAGAAAGACGACCGTGTTGAGCAGCGTGACGATGCCTCCCACCCTGTAGACCTCCCCCGCTTCCAGATAGCCGCTACCGATGTAGATCACATTGGCAGAAGATCCCTGCGGTGTGATGACCGCATTGAAATTGGTTGCAAAAAGAAGCATCAGCGCCATCAGTTCAGGCGGGACCCCTGCTTCTATCGATACCCCCAGAAATACTGAAAAAAGTGCCAGCATCTGTGCGGTCTGCGAGACAAAGAAGTAGTGTATCAGGACATAGGAGAGTATCAGGACCACATAGGCGGCCGGCCAGGCCAATCCCTCTACCATCGCTGCGGCATTGTCACCTATCCACCCCATGAAACCGAACTTGTTGAGATAGACGGACATGGCATAGAGGATGGCGAACCAGACAAGGGTGCCGAGTGCCTGCCCCTCATTGTTCATATCTCTCATCGTAAAGATGTTGGTAAGCATTAGGATGGCCAGCCCGAGGAAGGCAACTGCCGCTTTGTTGAGTACGGGGTAAAAAGAGGAAGCGATCCAGAGCGTGACCATCCCGATGAAGACAGCCGCCATGATCCACTCATTTTTATGGACAGGCCCCATGGTGTCGAGCGCTTTTTGTGCTATCTGCGGGGCGTCAGGGGTGTGCTTGACCTCGGGAGGATAGACCTTGAGAAGGACCCATGGCATCAGCAGGAAGAGTACAAGTACAGGAAGCGAAGCTGCAAGGGCCCATGAGCCATAGGTGATCTCGATGCCATACTCCCGGGCCATTTTGGCCCCGGCAGGATTTGCCGCCATGGCGGTAAGCCAGAGAGAGGATGAGAGCGTCAGCCCTGCCATGGAGGACATCATCAGGTAGGCACCCAGTTTCTTGCGTGTTCCGTCGGCCACCTTTGATTCACTGTCCGCTGCCAGGGCATTGACGATCGGGAAAAGGACACCGGACCTGGCCGTGTTGCTCGGAAAGGCAGGTGCCATGACCATATCTGCAGCGATCACGGAATAGGAAAGCCCCAGGCTGGTCTTCCCGAACTTCCTGATGATCAAAAAAGCGATCCTCTTTCCCAGTCCCGACTTGATCACCCCGCGGGCGATCAGGAATGCGACGATGATCAGCAGGATCCAGTCTTCTGAAAAACCGCTGAATGCCTGCTTTGCCGTCAGTGTACCCGTCAGTACCGCGGCAGAGACGCCGAGAATGGCAGAGGTAAAGATAGGCATCGCTTTAAGGATCACCGCAAAGATGGCCGCGATAAAGATGGCAAAGAGGTGCCAGGCCATCTGGGGTGTATAATGAAGATCAGAAACAGGCCTGCTGCTGATATAGGCTTCAAGCCCTGCAGGCACAGGAAGGAACCAGATCATGGCGGCGAACAGAACAACGCCGATCTGCAGCATATGCTGTCTGGAAGTTTCTTGTGGATGACGTGACATAATTCCCCTTGTCATACATAACGTTATCCATATTCTACATAGTTAATCTTCGATTTTAGAACGATCCCCGTTTGCAAACGCTTCGATCCGTCTATTCTGCTGACCAATCCAGCCGCATATCCCAGTGATACTTTTTATCGGAAGGGAGAGCAGGTGTGGTCTCTGTCACCTCTCTATGCACATGTTTCACCGCTTCACTGTTCCCTTCACGGCCATGAATGAAGTCCTGGCTTTTTACCAAAGACCGGTAAGCCTTGTTCATCTTCAGCGCAGAGGCACGCGTAGGGGTGATCAGTTCATAAATGCTTTTCGCACGCTTGACCTTCTCTTCATCCAGCACACCGCCTGAAAAGAATTTCGTATTGATATCATTTTCGACCCTGAACTCGTTACCGCCGCCTACTCTTTTAAAATAGGTCAGTATCTCCCCCTCTTCCTCTCCCCTGTTCGGCGTGTCGATCATTTTTTTAAGATCGATGTATCCCCAGCCTTGTGCCCCGTCTATTTTTCTTGCAAAAGAGAAGACCTGGTCTACCGTGCTACCCAATGTGGTATGGCATCCCATACAGTAGAAGGTTTCTTCGTAGGTTTGCGGACGCAGGTCACCCTCTGCATCTTCTATGAACCCCTGGATCCACCAGCCCATTGCATTATCCAGACCCCGCTCAAGCATGGAGCTGTAAAAAGGCTCATCTCCTTTATATTTTTCCTGCCACTCTGCATCATACAGCAGGGCCAGTTGATATTTGGTCAAAGGCGCTGTTTCATCCTGATAGGATCTTGCTTTGATCATATAGCGGAGCTCCTTCATTCTTGGGGCATTGTATATTTCACCGTTTTCCGTCGAACCTACATATCTGACCGTATGCAGGAACTCGGTATACCGTGGATATAAAAATGTCTCCACTTGCATATAGGATGCTTTCCCGACATAGTGTGAAGGTCGATCGATACGGTCAACGATACCCAGTTTCCCGTCACCGTTCAAGTCCATGCCTATGACCTTTTCATCAAGGTTGTCCACGCTAATGGAGTCGAGGTTCTTGATCGCGGCTTCTACGATGGCCAGGTTGAATTTATAGACGGTAACTGAAAGATTTCCATCTTCTGTCTGTCTATAATCCTTATGCAGTCTGATGAGTACATCATCCGTATTTCCATTCACCGGCCAGAATGTACTCGGAAGCGGTCTGTAATGAAAGGCTACCCATCCGCTCCCGTCCTTTGCAAATCCGTCTTCATTGAAAGAGTCTGCACCGAGATGGTAATTCTCAAGGTCAGGGATATAGCCTGAGAAATCGTTCTCTTCCAGTAATCGTTTGAGATCTGTATAGTTTTCCGTATTGACATAGGTATCGATCTCTTGATCGCTGATCCTGGCGATCTCTTCCGTACGGTCTTTAAAAAGATTGGTCCAGTGGTTGGTCATACCGAAATCGGAAAAGAGATATTCATTTTGCAAAAATCCGTCATTCATCACATTGGCCCTGCCATCTTTTATGGTGTCCTGGTGACATACATAACAGGGATTATACTTTTCATCATGCTCCGTATAACACATGGCAGGTACAACAGCTTCTCTGTTGATTAGCGTCTGAGAACTGCCAATGTTGAAATGTGAAGTTGTTTTTACGACATACATTCTATCTGTATATTCCGGTACATCTTTCAGCACCACTTCACTCTCATTGGTGACATTGCTCTCATTTATATCTGAAACGGCAGTCGAAACATCGGTTCCGCTATTTCCGCAGGCAGCAAATAAAAACATAGACAATGCGGCATAAATCATTTTTTTGTTCTTCATAGTTTCCCTCATGATTTTCATTTGGGCGTATGGTAAAATAAATATATATCAGATAGGTAACATTGGTAAAGGTTTTTTTGGAAAAATGCAAGGTAAAGGTGGGAAGGAATACCCGGCATAGAGCCAGGTATTTATTATAGAAGTTATTATGGTTGAACCGTTTTAAATCCTTCGATGACAACGATATCGTCCGTTCTGTACCCGTCAACCAGATCCATACCCTCATCATTGGAGTGCTGGATAGAAACGTATGCTTTGGTACCGTCCGGAGAGAAGATGAAACCTGTAGGCTCTGCAGACTGGTCTTTTACAGCAAGAAGTCTTACACAACCGTCTGTTTTGATGTCTTTGTCCGCACCGTCTTTGAGACATGCCCAGATGTCACCGTTCTTGTGGTCTTCGATCCCGTAGATATCACCTGTA
>NZ_DATCSP010000003.1:0-12763 GCF_036568385.1 Sulfurovum sp.
TGGGTAGTTATTTATCTAGGCACATTGTTGCCAATGCGCTCGAGCGAAGTATGAGTGCTGATCTAACAGCTTGTGAGACTTATACCATATACTTCTTGCTGCGGACAGGGTTTACCTAGCTACCTATGTTACCATAAGCACTGGTGGGCTCTTACCCCACCCTTTCACTATCACCGCCGAAGCGGCTACCTACTTTCTGTTGCACTTGCCCTCAGATCACTCTGGCCATCCGTTAGATGGAGTCCTGTCTCACTTGCAGCCCGGACTTTCCTCTCGTGGCTGACGCCACCAGCAACTACCTGTTGCACCTATTAACATTATAACATATTATAATGCTAATAATCCAGTTTTATCACAAAATTATTGGCTCATTTTACCTATAGCACAAGAGACAAAGCTTTTTGCTTTCACAGAAGTACTTTCAGCAAATCCCATTTCATCAGAAACAAAGGGATAGCCCAGTTTTTTGAGCGCTTTTCCCAACTCCTCTACCTGCTCCTCTTCTAGTTCCAGGGTGATCTCACGAGGCTGTGTATTGAGATCCACTTCAACTGCTCCGAATTTTTCAAAAAGCTTTTCTTTGAGTGTGGTAGCGCAACCGCTACATTTTACATTTGCTACCTGAAATGTTTTCTGCATACTATTGCCTTTTTTTTAATCATACACTAATAATATATAAAGTGACGTAAAGATAGGGAGTGAATGTTGGAAGATTCCCGGGGAAGCTCCCGGGAATGATGAAAGATGACGCCGGTGTTGATTACGAAAGTACTTCGCTCACTGCCTTACCGATCTCTGCCGGAGAGACAACCACTTTAACACCTGCAGCTTGCAGCGCATCCATTTTTTCTTTGGCTGTACCTGCTGAACCGGATATGATCGCACCTGCGTGCCCCATTCTTTTTCCAGCCGGTGCCGTTTGACCCGCGATGAAAGCAACCACTGGTTTAGTGATGTTCTCTTTGATATACTTTGCGGCCTGGATTTCAAGATCCCCACCGATCTCGCCGATCATTACGATCGCTTCTGTTTCAGGGTCTTCCTGGAACATTTGAAGCAACTGCTTATAGGAAAGACCGATGATAGGGTCACCACCGATACCTACAGCCGTAGAGATACCAAAACCTTGTTTCACTACCTGGTTTGTACCCTCGTAGGTCAATGTACCGGACTTAGAGATAAGCCCTATGTTCCCTTTCTTGAAGATCATACCCGGCATGATCCCAATCTTGCACTCTTCCGCTGTGATGATACCAGGACAGTTTGGCCCGATGGTCATCATTCCGTGCTTCACTGCATAGGCTTTTGCTGCCTGCATGTCACGAACAGGGGCACCTTCGGTAATGATCACTGCCAGCTCGATCCCTGCATCCGCCGCTTCCATCACCGCATCTGCCACGAATGCAGGCGGAACGAATACCATAGAAACGGTTGCGCCAGTCGCTTGTACCGCTTCTTTGACTGTATTGAATACAGGCTTGCCAAGGTGTTCTTGTCCGCCTTTACCTGGTGTTACACCACCAACGATTTTTGTTCCGTAAGCGATACACTGCTCCGCGTGGAACGTACCTTCGCTACCTGTGAAACCCTGAACGATAACTTTTGTGTCTTTATTTACAAGAATACTCATTTTTTACTCTCCTTTTGCCGCTGCTACTGCTTTTGCCGCACCGTCTGCCAGGTCGGTCGCAGGGATTACGTTTGCGATATTTGCATTTTTGAGGATCTCTGCCGCTTCCGGTGCATTCGTACCGTCAAGTCTTACGATGACCGGTACGTGTACATCAACCAGCTTCGTTGCTTCTAGAATACCGTTTGCGATACGGTCACATCTTACGATACCGCCGAAGATATTCACGAAGATCGCTTTTACATTCGGGTTCTTAAGGATGATCTCAAATCCTTTTGCAACGGTCTCAGCGTTTGCCTTACCACCTACATCCAGGAAGTTTGCCGGCGTACCGCCCATATAGTTGATCGTATCCATCGTACCCATCGCAAGACCTGCACCGTTTACCATACAACCGATCTCACCGTCAAGCGCTACATAGCTCAGTCCATACTGCCCTGCTTCTCTTTCATCCGGATCTTCTTCAGAGATATCTCTCATTGCTTCGATATCAGGGTGTCTTCCCAATGCAGAGTCATCAAAGCCCATTTTACCGTCAAGTGCAAGGAAATCACCAGATTCTGTTTTGATCAGTGGGTTGATCTCGATCATCTCTGCATCGTTTTCCATGTAGAGTTTGTAAAGTTTTGATGCAAAATCCATCATCTTTTTCTGCTCGTCTTTATCCGTGATACCAAGACCAAATACCAACTCTCTACCATGGTAACCTTGGAAACCGATCGTAGGGTCCACTGCGATCTTGATGATTTTTTCAGGAGTCTCATGTGCTACAGTTTCAATATCCATACCACCTTCGGTTGAAGCCATGATGATCGGCATTTCAGCCGCTCTGTCAAGTACAACAGAAAGATATAGCTCATCAGCGATCGCTGCACCCTCTTCAATATAGACTTTTTGAACCAATTTACCCTCAGGGCCCGTTTGGTGTGTTACCAAGGTCATCCCTAGGATCTCATCTGCCAGTGTTCTTACTTCCTCTAGAGATCTGGCAAGTTTAACACCTCCACCAAGTCCTCTACCGCCTGCATGGATCTGTGCTTTTACAACCCAGATCTTTCCGCCCAGCTTTTCTGCATTTGCCACAGCTTCATCAGGTGTATTGGCAATAATACCTCTCGGTGTCGGGACACCATACTTTTGGAATATTTGTTTCGCTTGATACTCATGAATATTCACGTGTACTCCTTTTAAATATAATGCATTACTATACGATGAAAGAGGATAAGAGCTGGTTAATTTGCCTATAAAAGAGAGTGATTTTAGAAAACTGTTATGTATTTACACATTAAATGAGGGTATTTGGGGTAGTTTTTAGATTATAGTGGGGAAAGTGTCCCTTTTGGTAACAAAAGGGAGAGTAAAGATTATGCTTTTGGTGCGATCATCTCTTCAGGTTTTACATATTTGTCAAACTCTTCTGCAGACATCAGTCCAAGTGCTACCGCTTCTTCTTTCAAAGTGGTACCGTTCTTGTGTGCTGTTTTTGCGATCTTCGCTGCATTTTCATACCCAATATGCGGGTTCAGTGCTGTGACCAGCATCAATGAATCATTAAGGAACCTGTCGATGTTTTCTCTGATCGGTTCGATACCTACTGCACAGTTCTTGTCAAAACTGATCATTGCATCTGCCAAAAGTTTGGTGGACTGCAAGATATTGTACGCGATCACCGGCTTAAAAACATTCAGCTCAAAGTTACCCTGAGATGCTGCGATACCTACGGTAGCATCATTACCCATCACCTGTACCGCTACCATCGTCATTGCCTCTGCCTGCGTCGGGTTGACCTTACCTGGCATGATCGATGAACCCGGCTCATTCGCTGGGATTTCGATCTCACCCAAACCGCATCTAGGACCTGATGCCAGCCATCTGATATCATTGGCTATTTTCATGAGGTTTGCTGCAAGTGCTTTCAATGCGCCGGAAAGCACCACTTCCGCATCATGCCCTGTCAGTGCGTGGAACTTGTTCGGCTGAGACACAAACCCGTAATCTTTTGCCATAAAGCTGTTCAATTTTGCTGCGACCCTCTCTGAGAATTCCGGGTGAGAGTTCAGTCCCGTACCCACAGCGGTACCACCAATGGCGATCTCTCTACAGTAGACAAGCGCATCGTTGATCTGTTTGAGATTTGTCTCAAGCATTGCCACATAACCGGAAAGTTCCTGTCCAAGTGTCAGCGGTGTAGCATCCTGAAGATGCGTTCTACCTATTTTCACAATGTCAGCAAATGCTTTTGATTTCGCATCCAGCGTTGCTTTGAGCTGATTGAGTGCCGGGATAAGGTTGTCGGTGACGGCAACCACTTCGGCTATACGCATTCCAGTCGGATAGGTATCGTTGGAACTTTGTCCCTTGTTGACATCATCATTCGGATGTACCAGGTTCTCTTTAGTGAAGTCTCCACCAAGTATTTCTGTGGCTTTGTTCGCTACTACTTCGTTCACGTTCATGTTAGACTGTGTACCTGACCCTGTCTGCCATACCACAAGAGGAAAGTTGTCATCGAGTTCGCCTGCAAGGATCGCTTCACATGCCTGTGAGATCGCAGAGGTTTTATCATCGTCCAAACGTCCCAACTCCTGGTTCACCAAAGCACAAGCTTTTTTCAGGTTCGCAAAACCATATACGACTTCCAAAGGCATGGTCTCATTACCTATCTCAAAGTTATGTACGGATCTTTGTGTTTGCGCAGCCCAATATTTATCAGCAGGGACCTTCATCTCCCCCATAGTATCTTTTTCAATTCTGAAACCCATCATCATCCTTCCTTATATTATATTACGCTGTACAAGACTTTATGCGTCAAAAAAGTTCTTCTCTTTAAGTACATTGATCATACTTCTGACAGACTGAACACTTTTTTCAAATCTCTCTTTTTGATCGTCGTTCAATGTCATTTCAAACAGTTTTTCAACACCGTTTGCACCGAGTGCGACAGGCACACCGGAAACCACATCAGAATACCCATAATGCCCGTCAAGATAGACTGCACAAGGGTGGATCTGTTTGGTATCTTTCAAGATCGCTTCGACCATGATCGCTGTAGACTTTGCCGGTGCATAATAGGCAGAACCCGTTTTAAGATACCCTACTATCTCAGCTCCACCATGCTTCGTTCTCTCGACCACCTCACAGATATCCTTCTCAGATAAAATGTCCGTTAATGGTACACCGGCGACCGTAGAGAATTTTGGCAGTGGCACCATATCATCACCATGACCACCCATCACAGAAGCACGAATTTGACCTGCACCGTAACCGATCTTTTCAAAAATGAAGTGTGCCATTCTTGCAGAATCCAAAATACCGGCCATGCCGACCACTCTCTCTTTTGGGAAACCTGATTCTTTGAGTGCCACATAGGTCATGACATCAAGCGGGTTGGAAACCATGACAATGATCGAATCCGGTGCATGCTTTTTAACATCCTGTATCACCTCTTTGGTGATCTCGGCATTGATCATCAAAAGATCATCTCTGCTCATACCCGGCTGTCTCGGGCTTCCTGCAGTGATCACCACCACATCTGAACCTGCAATACCTTCAGCCTCTTCTGCTACAGATACGATCGTATGTGATCTTGCCGCATTGGCAGCCTGCGACATATCCAACGCTTTTCCTTTAGCGATCTCTGTATTTCTATCTCTCAATACAACATTATGGCATACACCGTTCATCGCAAGAATAAATGCTACTGTAGCACCAACGTTTCCGGCACCGATAACCGTTACTTTTTTACTTTTCTTTATCATTATAATCCTTTTTGGTGAGAACTATAGGGGACCTCTAAGCAAAACATAACTCATAACTTTTGTTATCAATTATGCCTTGCGGTAATCGAGGCTACATCAACCCTACGTCAATGGCACAGATGTGCCAGAAGTATCTTTTTACACTAGATAATCAAGAAGTGATCAGAAATAGGTTCTGATAGATGCGTGGCATCACGCAATTTTATTTTGGGTACAAGCATTGTACAAAAAAAGTACAATACTTGTATAGATAACTACTTAGATAGCATCAATAATTGCATTAAGTGTAGCAGAAGGTCTCATTGCCTTGGCAGCCAACTCGTCATTCGGATGGAAATATCCGCCCACGTCCTGAGGCTTACCTTCAACAGCAAGCAGCTCTTCCATGATCTTAGCTTCATTCTCTTTAAGTGCTTTAGCCACCGGAGCGAATTTCTCAGCTAGTTCAGCGTTTGAACCTTTCGCAAGTGCTTCTGCCCAGTATTGTGCCAAGAAGAAGTGAGATGCTTTGTTATCAGGCTCTCCCACTTTTCTACCTGGTTCTTTACTGTTATCTAGGTAACCGTTGTTTGCTTCATCTAAAGCCTCTGTAAGTGCTTTAAGTTTAGCATCGTCATGTTTTTGACCGATGAATCTCAATGACTCAGCCAATGCCAGGAACTCACCAAGTGAATCCCATCTTAAGTGACCCTCTGCAAGGAATTGGTCCACGTGTTTAGGAGCAGATCCACCCGCACCAGTTTCATACAATCCACCGCCTGCAAGCAATGGAACGATTGAAAGCATCTTTGCTGAAGTACCAAGCTCTAGGATCGGGTACATATCAGTCAAGTGGTCTCTAAGTACGTTACCAGTTACAGCGATGGTATCTTTACCTTCACGGATACGTGTATTTGTAAATCTTGTTGCAGAAGTGATATCCATAAAGTGAATTTCAAGACCTTCAGTGTTGAACTCTGGCATATACTTTTTAACTTTTGCGATCATCTGAGCATCGTGCGCTCTGTTCTCATCTAGCCAGAACACAACTGGGATCTGCTCGATCTGACCTCTTTCAAACGCAAGTCTGATCCAGTCTTTGATCGGGATATCTTTAGCTCTAGACATTCTCCAGATATCACCCGCTTCACAATCAAAGCTCATCAATTCTGTACCATCTTCAGCAGTTACAGTTACTTTACCTGCTTCAGCAAGTTCGAAAGTTGTTGGGTGAGAACCGTACTCTTCAGCTTTTTGAGCCATAAGACCGATATTCTGCATTGTACCCATTGTACTTACATCGAATTGACCGTGCTTCACACAGTCAGCTACCATCTCAGCGTGGAACATTGCGTAAGTAGAATCAGGAACAACTGCTACAGTTTCAAGAGCAGCACCTGTTCTATCCCACTGTTTACCACCTTCTCTTACCACAACAGGCATAGAAGCATCGATGATGACATCGTTAGATGCGTTAAAGTTTGTTTGACCTTTATCAGAATCAACCATTGCTATCTTTGGAGCATCTGAATCAACTGCTGCTTGGAACGCTGCTTTGATCTCAGCTTCTTTAGCGTGACCTTTGATCTTTTTCTCTAAGTCTGACATACCCATGTTTGGATTCACGCCAACTTCTTTAAATGTGTCTGCATATTTAGCGAATACATCTGCAAAGAAGATCTCAAATCCATGACCAAACATGATAGGGTCAGAGATCTTCATCATCGTCGCTTTCAAGTGAAGTGACCAGATAAGGTCTTTTGCTTTTGCATCTTCGATCGTTTGCTTGTAGAATGTTCTAAGTGCTGCTACTGACATGAATGTTCCATCAAGTACTTCACCAGCAAGTGCATCGATAGTTGCTAACTCTTTGCCGTTGAGTGCGATCGTCACTTTTTGTGCTTTATCCATAGTCAAAGATTTCTCGTTTGCGTAGAAATCTCCCTTACCTGCCATATGCGCAACATATGCTTTCGAGTTTTCAGCAAATGGCTTAAGTCTGTGTGGATTTTTTTGTGCAAATCTTTTTACCGCTTTAGCTGCTCTTCTGTCTGAGTTTCCTTCTCTAAGTACCGGGTTAACAGCAGAACCTAAACAAGTAGCATATTTTGCTTGAATAGCTTTCTCTTCATCCGTTGTTGGATTTTCAGGGTAGTTAGGGATATCATAACCTTGACCTTGAAGCTCAGCGATACAATCTTTAAGTTGACCTGCAGAAGCTGAAATGTTTGGAAGTTTAATGATGTTCCCGTCTGGTTGTAGAACCACTTCACCTAGTTTAGAGAGTTCATCTTCTGCTAGACCCATAGCTGCAAGTACTCTTCCTGCCAATGAGATATCACTCTCTACAACTTCTACGCCTGCTGCCTGGGTAAACGCGTTTACGATTGGTAACAATGAATACGTAGCTAGTGCCGGCGCCTCATCGATCTTTGACCATATGATTTTTGGTAGTTTTGACATAACTGTTCCTTCGATTAAATTAATGTGACAGAAGAGTAACACTTTTTTTGTATTAGTTAATTGAAATAGAATGTTATTAAAAAGTTATCTTAATTATTTGTTTCTATACTACACAATTTTTTGATGGTTTTGGATGGGAAGCCGGACTGTCCAAGCTACCGGACAATATACTCCGCAGGAAATCCGACTGAGATAGGGGTATGAAGTCTCACAAACAGGTCACCTTCCCCTGCTCTGCAGAGCTCATAGGGAACATACAGATATCTGGCAGAGATCTTCTTTTCAGCCTGGCTCTTCTCTTCCAAATGCAATCTTATTCCAGCGGGTACATCTTTGACAAATCTTTCAGGTATGAGCGTATCCACTGCCAGGACCATCACATCTACATCACCTTCTTTGATACGCCCGTTCAAAGTCTCTTCCAACAAGGCATAGCTCTCGGCCGAATCCTTGACTTCATTTTCATATAGTTCTATCTCACCGGCATCATTCAATAAGATCAAGAATGGCTGGAACTGTTTTCTTTTTTCCAGTGACTTTTGTGCCATATGGACGGCTTGTTCTAATATGCTAAATGCTTTTTCATCATCTTGGGTAGCCATGAGATTCCTGATCAAATTTTTAAAAGGTTATTATATCAAATGCATCCGAAAGTAAGTGTTAACAGTAGCTAGAGAAAAGGAAATAAACAAAAAAAGATACCCACACCCAAAAATGTGAGTATCTGCTAAAAAAATAGCAATTACCACTCGCCAGAAGCAGCATCCTCCATCATTGCGTACATGCCATTTCTTACTTCATTTGCAAGCCTTGAAAGTTCAGGTGATAATACATAACCACCATTGATCATGAGTTCCATACTCATCGTATAAATATAAATGTCACCATTGGGCTCTTCGACAAAACTAACTCTGCATGGCATAAACCCGATAAATTCTGGAGAGTGTGTTAAAAACATATCTGCAATATAGGGGGAACAGTATGACCGTATATGCGTAAGAAGTCCTCCATCCTTAAACAGTTTACCATTTCTAGGCATCGTTTTACTGTCGACCAAAGCCATGCCATATTGGTTTGCTGTTTCATCCATGATCTCTAAAGCATTCTCAAATGCTTCTGCTTTTGTCATGCCTTCGGGTATGACCATTTTTACTTTACGGATCATCCCTTTAGCCGGGTCACCTGTGGTCAATACCTTGTCAAACATTTTCAAATATTCTGGTATGGCCTGGGGGTCAAGCTTGTTCATCTGTTCCATTCTTGTACCCAGATCAAACTTCACAAAGGCAAAAATAAACCCAAATACTACTACTGTACCTACAAGTGTAAAAAAACCTTTAATTAATTTCATAATTATCCTTTTTTGTGTCAACGATGAACAATTATATTCTATATGAATAAAATTAAGATTAAAAAAAATTATATGATCTTAGCTTTCAACTTCCAAAGCTTCTTCCAAATAGATACCTATCTCCTTGGCCTCTTCCATGATAAGGTCACTTACCTTCATCTTCGACTCTATGATGACATCTGCAAGTTTAGACTTGATATGCAGCTCCAAAGGACGATTACCCGGGTATTTGTCTACTAGACACATCAGTTCTTCGACGATCTTTGCATCCGGCATGAGATTGAGGGCGAGTATCAGAGGCGGCTGTTCGGGTTCTTCGACATGTTTCACCTCTTTTTCCACTTTTATCTTCGCTTTCTTCGCATCTTTCATGCTGGAGATCTTCAATATGTTCATACGTGTAAAATCACCATCTTTCGTGATCTTTACTTTAAAGGCGATAGGCTTGCTGAGATCGAAATCTTCTTTCAGCTCCTTGAGACGATTTTCAAAGAGCATCAATTCGATATTTCCGTGCAGGTCCATGATATTGGCGATACCGAACTTATTCCCTTTCTTGCTTATCTTCTCTGTGATATTTTCGATCTTGCCGATGAACATCGCCTGTGATCCGTCTGCCAGATCATCTATCTCCGAACTTAGTGTATAGTTAATGGTATCGAGTGTTTCACGGTACTTGTCCAGCGGGTGTCCTGAAACATAAAAGCCTAGGGATTCCTTCTCCATTTCAAGTATTTCCATAGGTTCAAACTCAGCCATATGGGAAAGCTCTAACGTCACCGCGGTCATTTCTGCACCCTCGCCAAACAGTGAGCCTACCGCTTGTTTTTTCGCATCGCCTGCTTTTTTAGCTGTCTCTATGATCTCTTCTATCTGTGAAAGCATCGCTTTACGGCTATAGCCGAAACTGTCCAATGCCCCGGCTTTGATCAGTGATTCAATGACCTTTTTGTTCACCTTGCTTGAATCTATTCTCGACACAAAATCAGAAAAGTCCTTGAACTCCCCCTTTTCCCTGGCTTTAAGCATGCTCTTTATCGCAATGTCCCCTGCGCCCTTGATCGCACCCATACCGAACATAACGACCTCATCACCGTCTACCTTCCGTGCTTCAAATACAAGCCCGGAACGGTTGATATCCGGTGGAAGGAGCTGAATACCCATACGTTTGAGTTCATCCACATATTTGACCACTTTATCGGTATTGTTCTTTTCCAGCGTCAGGATCGCCGCCATGAATTCCGTCGGGTAATAATGCTTCAAATAGGAGGTATAGAACGTGATCATCGCATACGCTGCAGAGTGGGACTTGTTAAACCCGTACCCGGCGAACTTGACGATCAGGTCGAAAAGGTCTTCCGCTTTTTTTCTGTCAAACCCTTTCTTCTCTGCCCCATCGGCGAACTGGCCCTTGAGCTTGTCCATCTCTTCTTTGATCTTCTTACCCATCGCCCTACGCACCAGGTCCGCACCGCCCAGACTGAATCCACCGATCGTCTGTACGATCTGCATGACCTGTTCCTGATAGACGATGACCCCGTAGGTAGGTTTGAGTATAGGTTCAAGTTCAGGGAAGGAGTAGGTGATCTCTGCACGTCCGTGCTTACGTTCGACAAAGTCATCAAGCATCCCTGATTCCATCGGTCCGGGACGATAGAGTGCGAGCATCGCGATGACGTCTTCAAAACCGTTCGGTTTCAGTTTTTTCGCCAGATCCTGCATCCCGGCCGATTCTATCTGGAAGAGTCCGAGCGTCTCACCGGTACTGATGTAATCATACACTTCCTTGTCTTCGATATTCTCTTCGACAAAGCTGATGCGTTTCCCGTGTCTTTTTTCTACCAGCTGCAGTGCTTCTTCGATCACGGTCAAGGTTTTCAGCCCGAGGAAGTCGAACTTGATCAGGTCCACATCTTCCACATACTTTCCTGAGTACTGTGTCGCGAGGGTGTCAAGTCCTGTAGGTTTGAATAAAGGGGTCTTCTGCCACAGCGGTTCATTGGAAATAACCACACCCGCCGCATGCGTACCGGCATTACGGTTGAGTCCTTCAAGCGCCAGTGCATACTCCCAGGTTCGTTTTGCCTGAGGGTCGCTCTCTAACAGTTCTTTGATCTTAGGCTCCTTCTCATAAGAGCTTTTCAGGTCGATACCCAGTTCATCCGGGATAAGCTTGGCCATCGCATCTGCCTTGGAATAAGGCATATCAAGGACACGTGCCACGTCACGGATCACCCCTTTGGCCAAAAGTTTACCGAAGGTAATGATCTGTGCCACGTTGACCCGCCCGTACTTTTCGACCACATAGTCGAGTATCTCCTGACGTCTTGCCTGGCAGAAATCCATATCGATATCCGGCATCGAGACACGTTCAGGATTCAGGAAACGCTCGAAGAGCAGCCCGTAAGGCATAGGGTCGATGTCGGTGATACCCAGTGAATACGCCACGAGCGATCCCGCCGCGGAACCACGTCCCGGTCCAACAGGAATACCCATCTGTTTGGCCGCATCCACAAAATCCCAAACGATAAGCATATAGCCCGGGAACTTCATATTGTTGATGATATCTATCTCCACCTGGAGTCTGGCTCTATACTCTTCATGCTTTTCCTCCGGCACGATCTCTAGACGCTTTTCAAGTCCTCTTTTGGACTCCTCTATAAAGAGGACCTTGTCGTTCTCCAGTGAGTACTCTTTGTCCGGTTCAGGCATAGGGATGCCCGACTCTGCAGCACGTTCTCTGGCGAATTTGAAATTAGGCGGGGTCGGGTCGCCCAGTTTGATCTCAAGGTTGCATTTGTCCGCTATCTCCTGGGTATTTTCCAATGCTTCTGGGATGTCTGCAAAGAGTTCAGCCATCTGCTCCGGTGACTTGACATAGAACTCATGTACCGAGTGACGTAAACGATTGGGATCATCATAGAGTTTGTTCATCGCGATACACATAAACGCCTCATGGGCATCTGCATCTTTTTTCTCTGTATAGTGTGTATCGTTGCTGGCAATGATCTTGATACCCGTTTCCTGTGAAAGCCGGATGATCTGCTTGTCTATGCGGTGCTGGTCCCCGATGCCGTGACGCATGAGCTCAAGATAGAAGTCCTCACCGAACACATCCTTATATTTCAAGGCTACTTTTTTTGCTTCCTCATACCCTTTGGCACCAAACTTGACATTTTTCTCTGAAAGGTTCATATGCCAGTTGATCTCACCCTGCAGACAGGCGGAAGAACAGATCAACCCTTCACTATTCTCTTTGAGCAGGTCCCAGTTGATACGGGGATAATAGTAAAATCCGTCGATGTAGGCACGGGAGCTCAGATACATCAAGTTTTTATACCCTACTTCATTTTTGGCATAGAGGCAGAGGTGAAAACGCTGACGTATAGACTTGTCACCCAGGTCTTCTTGATTGTGCACATAGGCTTCCATACCGATGATGGGTTTGATACCCTCTTTCTTCATGGTATTGTAGAAATCAATGGTCCCGAACATATTTCCATGGTCTGTCATCGCTACGGAGGTCATCCCCTGCTCTTTGACCTTTTGCGCCAGTGCTTTGATCTTGTTCGCACCATCAAG
>NZ_DATCSP010000004.1:0-4065 GCF_036568385.1 Sulfurovum sp.
GAGGTTCTCCGTACCGGTCTTTTGGTACAGTGCATCGGGGCTGCCCGTAGCGAGCACCTTTCCTTCATCCATCGCAATGATCAGATCGAAGCGTTCCGCCTCTTCCATATAGGCAGAAGCGATGATGACGCTCATCCCCTCACGGCGCTTTCTCATACGTTCCACCAGCTCCCAGAACTGGCGGCGTGAAAGAGGGTCCACGCCTGTCGTCGGCTCATCAAGGATCAGCAGGTCCGGGTCATGGATCAGGGCACAGCAAAGCCCGAGTTTCTGCTTCATACCTCCTGAAAGCTTGCCCGCAGGACGGTCCCGAAAAGGAGCAAGCCCCGTACTTTCAAGCAGTTCATCGATCCTTGCCTGTCGTTCAGCTTTGCCCTGTCCGAAAAGCCGGCCGAAAAAATGGACGTTCTCTTCTACGGAAAGCGACATATAAAGGTTTTTGCCAAGCCCCTGGGGCATGTAGGCGATCCGGGGACCGATACGGCTGCGGTGTTTTTGAAGGCTCATGTCACCGTCAAAGACCTTGACAGACCCCTCCTGTATCTTTCGTACCCCTGAGATCAGCGCCAATATCGTCGATTTCCCTACCCCGTCTGGTCCTATCAGCCCGACCATGCGGCCAGAGGGAATATCGAAGCTGACATTGTCCACCGCCAACGTATCACCGTAACGGTGGCTCAGGCTGCGCAGGGAGGCTACAGGCGTCATGGCCTTGTTCCGTTGCGCTCTCTTGTCTGCAGTGTATCCGGCCATGGCATCGTTTCATTGAGCCGGACATAGGCCACACCCGGAAGTCCGCTTTTGATCTTGTGCAGATGTCCTTTTAAGAGTTCAGGGTCTATTTTGACCTTGACACGGAACATCAGTTTTTCTCTTTCTGTTTCCGTTTCTATCTCTTTGGGGGTAAACTGTGCTTCGGGAGAGATAAAACTTACCTTTGCGGGTATGGATATCTCCGGCAATGCATCCAGTACGATACGCGCCTCCGAACCGATATCGATCAGCCCGACCTGCGATGTCGGAAGAAAGATGGTCATATAGGTGTCAAGAAGATCCAGGACCACCAGGGCTCTTCCGCCGCCGGCTATCATTTCACCCTCTTCGATCAGGCGGTAAAGCACCCTACCTTTTACAGGGGAGTAGAGCTTGCTCTCCTGCAGCTGCACCTCTATGGTCTCTGCCTGTGCTATAGCTGCCTCGATCGCGGCCTCGTAATTGGTCACCTGGGCTTTGGCTGCCCTGACCGCTGCTTCTGCCCTTTGGTATTCTGTTTCATCCTGTTCGAACTGCACCAATGCAATGCTCTTGCTTTCAAATAGGGTTTGGCTTCTTAAAAAGTTCTTCTTTTTCTGTTTGAGATCGATCTCCTGCTGGGAAACAAGCGCTTGGGCATAATTTTTATTTTGTCTGGCCTGCTCTATCAATGCCAGTGCGACCTTGTATTGTGCTTCCAGCTCCCTGGTGTCCAGTTCGGCCAACAATTGACCTTTCTCGACCATATCCCCCTCTTTGACATAGACCTGTGTCAGTCTTCCGCCATACTTGGCCGTGATATCGACCTGTGTGGTCTCTATGCGGCCATTTCCGGAACCGATCCCCTCGAACTGACCATCCTGTTCCCAGTATCCGGTCATGAACCATACACCCAGGAGCAAACCAACAGCCGCCAAACCAACCAGGATATTTTTTACCAACCTGTTTTTCACCTTCTCTCCTCAGTGTTTTTACTTAGTATACCCCAAAAAGCCTTTAATATGAAAAAGACTACTCTCTGGCCGGCCTGATCTTGTTGACCACTGCGTAGAGGGCCGGAAGATAGACAAGGTTCAGGACCGTACCCCAGATCAGACCGAAACCTATAGAGATCGCAATAGGCTGGAGGATCACTGCCTGCCCTGTGGCATAGAAGATCAGCGTAAAGAGTCCAAGGAACGTCGTGATGGACGTAATAAGGATCGGACGCAGTCTCAGTTTTGCCCTTTCATAGAAGGTACCTGCGTTATGCGTGCCATGGAGAAAATCAAGCATAATGATACCGTCATTGATCACCACCCCCGCAAGTCCCAGCATACCGATCACCGAAGGCATCGAGAGGTTGACCCCGACCAGCATATGCCCCAACAGTGCACCCAGCATGGTAAACGGTATCACCGACATCACCATCAAGGCATAACGGATCTTCGGGAAGATGAAAAGCAGTGTGATCAGGATCAGGAATACTGCGATGACCAATGCGCGCATCATGTCGTTCTTTAACTGCTCATTCTTCTCCTGCTCTCCGAGCAGGCTCACGTCGATCCCCTCATCCCGGATCTTTTGCAGCACAGGCTGGATCTTTTTCAGTACATCCACCGCTGTGGTCTTTTTCTTATCGATATTCGCAAACACCGATTTGACCGTGTTTCCGTCTCTTTTTTCGATGATCTCATAGGCCCTGATCTTTTTGATATCGACCACATCGGTGAGCTTGACAAAGTTCCCCTCAGGTGTCGGAAGCATAAAGTGCATCAGGGTTTTTTCCGAATCTTTGTTGATCGCTTTGGTTCGTATCTCCATGACACCGTTCTCATTGAAGGTCATCGCTTTGCGGCTGTCAAGGAAATAGCCCGAGAGCGTCTGTGCGATATCGACCTCGCTCAATCCCAGCTGTTCACCATAGGCATTGATACGGAGCTTGTACTCGACTTTTCCCAGTTGGGCATTGTTGCCTACATCTTTGATATGGGGCATCTGGGAAAGGTTCGATTCGAGCCACTGCATCGCCTCTGCGATCTTTTGTCCATCCTTACCCGAAAGGTTGACATGGATGTCGTTTTTGATCAGACCCGGTTTGTCTTCCATGACACCCAGTTCCTCAAGATGGTATTTCTCCCTGACGGACGCTATCTCCTGTTTCAGTATCTGCGCAAGCTCGTAGGTATGTTCCTCTCTGATCTTTTCCGGGTCATTGAACTTGAAAGAGAAATTCAACACAGGGTTGACATAGGCATCGATAAAGCTCTGGGGCTTCATATCGTAGAGTTCCATCGTGATATAGAGCATATTGTCCCCATTTTCATTGGCTCCGGAAAGGGCCCTGCGGAACCCTACGACCATAGAGGTGGACTTGAGGGCGTAGAACTCTTTTTTTGCCAGGACATGCTCTTCTATCTCTTTGGCTATCTTCTCTGTCTCTTCGATGGACGTATCTACACTGGCCTTACCGGTGATGTAAAGGTAGTTCCCGTCAAAGCTCGGAAAGAACTGGAAATTGAGCATCTTGATCGTAAGTACCGTTAAGATAGGGATCACGACAACGAACGTGAACAGGAAGATATACTTAAAGCGGATCACCTGATGCAGCAAGGCTTCATATTTCTCCTGCAGCGGTTCCCAGTTGATAAAGTTCTTCTGCTCTTTTAGCAGCTCTTCGCTATGCAAAGGGAGGAAAAAAAAGCTTTCAAGCAAAGAGCCCATAAGGATCATGATCACCGTGATAGGAATCAGTATGATAAAGTTTTTGATCTCTCCTGTGAGCATGAACAGAGGAAGGAATGCGGCAACCGTGGTCAGCGTTGCAAGCGTCACGGGAAGTACCATCTCTTTGAGACCTTTGAAGACCGCCTCTTTTTTGGGCACCCCTTCATTGATATGGCGCTGAATGTTCTCAGAGACCACAATGGCGTCATCCACAACGATACCGATGACGATCAGCCCTCCCAGCAGAGAGACGATATTGATCGAGTAGCCCGTATAGTAAAGGAACATGATCCCTATGGCAAAAGAGATGGGGATACCCATCACCACCACAGTGGCGATGCGGAAATTGATCAGCAGCGCCATCGAGAGAAATACCAGTATCAATCCGAACATCAGGTTCGAGATCACGGTGTCAAGTCTGTCCTTGACCGGCTTGGAACTGTCCTGGTAAAAGTCAAAATAGACATCCGGAAACTCTTTGGAGAGTTTCTCCTTGGCATACTTCTGCAGCTCTTCAGAAATATCCATCGCATTCCCTTCCGCTCCTTTGGAAAGCACAAGCGTGATATTGGTACGTCCGTTGAAAGTGGAAAGCGTTGTATCCTG
>NZ_DATCSP010000005.1:0-3584 GCF_036568385.1 Sulfurovum sp.
ATCCCTCCTTTTGAAGAGATCAAGATGCCTGAGCCCCAGCCTGTACCGACACCCCCGTTCTGGGGTCGGCGTGTACTGCAGAAAGAGGACCTGGACCTGGATATGGTCTTTAACTGGGTGAACCAAAGAACCGTCATTAAATTCCACTGGGGATACAAGAGCAAAGGGATGAGCAAAGAGGCGTATCAAAAACTCCTGGACGATACCGTCTATCCTGCTTATGAACGTTTGAAACAGGAGTTTCTGGACAAAGAGCTCTTTGAGCCAACGATCATTTACGGCTATTACCCTTGCAGGAGCAGTGACCAGGAGCTCTACCTCTTTGATGAAAGTGAAGGATGGAACGTAGATGCAAATGCCAATCGGGAGCCTTTGGATAAGGTCATAGGAAGAGCGGTAGGGACATTCAGTTTTCCAAGACAGGGCCGAAAACCCCACCGTGCACTCTCTGATTTTTTCCATCATGAGAGACATGACGTGATACCGCTTACCTGTGTCAGCGCAGGGCCGAAGTTCTCAGCCTATGAAAAAGAGCTGTATGATGCTGGTAAATACCTGGAGTACAACATGGTACACGGTTTCTCGGTGGAACTTGCAGAGGCACTGGCAGAAGTGGCACACAAGCAGATACGTCTGGACCTTAACATCGCAGACAACGAAGGAGCCTCTTTACGTGATGTACGCATGAGCCGTTATCAGGGGGCAAGATACTCCTTCGGATATCCTGCCTGTCCGGATCTGGAGCAGAGCAGGCTTATCTTTGATCTGCTCAAGCCTGAAGAGTTCGGGATAGAACTGAGCGAGACGTTCCAGATACATCCTGAACAGAGTACTACCGCGCTGGTGGTGCACCATAGTAAAGCTACCTATTATTCGGTGTAACGGCTTTCTGGAGCGGTAAAAGAGGGAGAGATGGAGTTGGAAAAAGGGATTTACCGGCACTACAAAGGCAACAAGTATGAGGTCATTATGACAGCACGGCACTCTGAAACAGAGGAGTGGATGGTTGTCTATAAGGCACTCTATGGAGAGGAAGGTTTCTGGGTACGTCCGTATCAGATGTTTACGGAAAAAGTTGAGGTGGACGGTGTGCTGGTCCCCCGTTTTGAAAAGATAGAAGCGCTGTCCTAGATCCCCTCTATCTTTTTTGCAGTAAAGCTGACCAACACCTCTCCAGCGAAGCTGAAAGTGATTTCTATGGGACGACAGCACACTTCGCAGTCTTCAATGTAGGCACTCTCCTCCTCCTGCGGGTCCAAGATCATGGAGATCCGTTCCCAGCAGTAGGGACAGCTAAAAAAGTGTTCCAAGACTTTTTCTCCTTCTTTTTTTAAATTATAGTACAATCACATAAAAACAGGATAGCGTATGTCAGAGATCATAGAACATTTTAAAACCCTTACCCAAATCCCCCACTGCAGCAAACTTGCGGACAGATTGATGGAATTCCTGGTAGATTTTGCCAAAAGCCGCGGTTACAGTGTCGAAGTGGACCAGACAAAGAACATCTATATTTGCAAAGGCGAACCTGTATTGTGTCTTCAGGCACATTATGACATGGTCTGTGTCGGCAAGGCACCCCAGTTGGAAACCTATATAGAAGAGGGATGGATGAGAGCCAGAGAGAGCTCTCTGGGTGCGGATAACGGTATGGCCATCGCTATGATGATGCAGCTGATGGACGAGGGGAGAGAACTTGAATTTTTGCTCACTTCGGATGAAGAGGTAGGCCTGATAGGCGCGAACCATGTAGCGTTTGAGCTGAAAAGCAGTTATATGCTGAACCTGGACAGTGAAGATGAAGCAGAGGTCTACATAGGGTGTGCGGGCGGTGCGGACATTACAGCATTTAAAGATGACAGTTATGTAGAAGGTACGGGAAGCTGTTATGAAGTAGCGGTGAAAGGACTTCCCGGAGGACATTCCGGTGTAGATATCGACAAGGGGATCCCTTCTGCGATCAAGGTGCTGGGAGAGTACTTGACAGAGAATGGTGTAACACAGCTGGCAAGCATCTATGCAGGAGAGCGCCGTAACTCCATACCTGCCAATGCCGTGGCGATCGTAAGAAGCGAAAAAGTCCTGGAAGACAGCGGGGACGTAGCAGTCCGTGCGCTCAATGAATCACCCAAGGTATTGAAAGAGGGAGCGAAACTGATAGCACTTATCGATGCATTTAAACAGGGGGTGCATGCGATGAATGAAACTTTTGATATACCGGATGTCAGTATCAACCTTGCCATCATCACAGCAGATGAGCAAGGAGGATTAAAGGTCGAGACCTCTGCCAGAGCGATGGGGGCAGAGGAGCTTGAGCTGCTGACCCAGGAGACTGCAGCGATGTTTGAGCGTTTTGGATTCAGGGTGCAGGTGGAAGACAAATATCCGGCATGGAGACCGGATATTTCAGACTTTACCAAGTTAGTGAGCCGGGAGATAGAGGGCGTATTCGGAAAAACAAAGATGATGGCTATCCATGCAGGGCTCGAGTGCGGTGTGATCGCAGAAAAATACCCTCAGATGAAGTTCGCCTCGATAGGACCTACGATCCGGTATCCGCACTCTACCCGTGAAGCTGTCGATCTCGCCTCTGTAGAACGTACCTATCAGGTTGTGCAAAATATTCTTGAAGTGATCTGATGCCTGTAGACTGGCCCCTTTCTAAAGAGTTTTCGTAGTAGAATAAAAATATGCTATATCATATCATGAAGGGGAAAAATGAAAACGATATTTCAAGACCTGCAAGCGTTGGATGAAGCGATCAAAGAGAACGGCCAAGCCAAAAAAATTTTAAAAGAGCTTGAAGAGAAGTTTCATTTACTAAGGACCAAGGACGGAATTGCGCAGCTTGTAAGTAAAAAAAAGCTTGCAAAGATCACCCGTAACATTGCCTATAAAAACGAGCTGAAAGCACTGCAGGTTGAGCTGATCAAACTGCAGAACTGGGTCTATGAGAACAACAAGCGTGTCATGATCATCTTTGAAGGACGTGATACTGCGGGGAAAGGGGGTGCTATCAAACGGTTCACCCAATACCTTAACCCCAGAAAATTCAGAGTGGTCGCCCTGCAAAAACCGACGGAAGTGGAGCAGGGACAGTTTTACTTTCAACGGTACTTTAAGCATCTTCCAAACCCCGGAGAGATCGCCTTTTTTGACCGCTCCTGGTACAACCGTGCAATAGTGGAACCGGTATTTGGGTTTTGTACACCCGAACAGTATGAAAAATTCATGAAAGAGGTGCCGGAGATCGAAGATGCATTGATCGATGACGGCATTATTCTGATCAAGTTTTGGTACTCTGTTACCAAAGAGAATCAGCAAAATAGATTTAAAGAGCGTATGACCAATCCTCTGAAACACTGGAAACTGAGTTCTGTGGACCAAAAGGCGCAGGAGATGTGGGATAAGATCACCTTTTATCAAGAAGCGATGTTCTCACGTACCCACACAGGTGACGCACCATGGATCATCGTAGACAGTAATGACCAAAAGCGGGCACGGTTGGAATCCATACGTTATGTCCTTTCGCACATAGACTATGAAGGAAAAGAGGATGCGACTATTAACCTGCATCCTGACCC
>NZ_DATCSP010000006.1:0-19090 GCF_036568385.1 Sulfurovum sp.
ATGAGCCAGGTACCGCGTGCCGTCCTGGCCAACGATACCCGCGGATTCATCAAACTCATTCGCAACACAGAGAACGACACTTTGGTAGGGGCACGCATTTTGGCCCCTGAAGGCTCTGAACTGCTGATGGAACTGGCACTGGCGATGAAATTCGGCATTAAAGTGAGCGAGCTGCGTGAGATGCTGCATCCCTATTTTACCTTGTCAGAAGCGGTCAAGCTTGCAGCCGACACCTTTTCCATGCCAGAGAATGAGTTTGACTGTTCCACCTGAATAACTGTATATCCGGAGAAGTCTATCTCTAAAAGGTGATCTCATCCCCGACACGGATATCCCCGCTCTGCACGACCACGGCCCTGTACCCGCCGATGTACTTCAAACCCGCCATCATGTCTTTGTCCAGAAGTCTGGAGAGGTAGCGGCAGGGAGGGCAGGTACGTACGATGCGGAATTTGGCCGTGCCGATGGTAAAGACCTTTTCTTCCAGCAGGGAAACATCGAAGTGTGTGATGACAAGGTTTCTGCGCAGGTCCGGAAAGTCCAGATCGCTCTTTAAACGGCGGTTGCATTCGGCAAGGGATTCATAGGGGAGTAGGCTGATCTCCCTGACATCCTGGGAGAGCTGGGGTTTGTTGAAGGTGCCTTGGCCGTAAAAATAGCGGTCACCCTCCAGACCTCTGCCCTCTACGGCACGGACACTTTCTACATAGTGCAAAGGCTCTCTGGCCTTAGCTCCGATGAGTATGGCATGCAGGGTCATACTTCTAGTCACTCTTAGGTCTGTACACCCTTACATTTTTGGCATCTTCCGCGTCACGCAGGTACTGGGCATGGAGCTGGCTCATGATGCCCTTTTCGCAGTAGAGCAGGTACTCTTTGTCCTTCGGCAGCTTCTTGAACTCTGTCTTGAGCTTGTGGAACGGTATCTTGATGCTTTCACACGGCGTTTCGATGCACTCCTCTTCGGCGCGTATGTCTATCACCACATACTTGTCGCTGTCTAGATCATGTACGACCTCTACGGGTGCCGCACTGGTGACATCATCGATGATCTCATCGACATAGATCTTCTGTGCATCCTCAACAGCTTTGTCCAGTACAGCGTAGTCAAAACGCCTTGCCTCTTCTTCCATACGCTTGTAGGAACCGTGAGTGATGGGGTTTTTGGAGATGACACCGCAGTACTCCGGCATATTCTCTGCAAAACGGCGTGTGCCGATCTTGTTCGCGATATCGATGATCTCCGGTTTGTTCATCGTCGCAAGCGGACGGAGGACGAGCTTTTTGGTCACCTGGTCGATGAGTGCGAGGTTGCGCAGGGTCTGGCTGGAGACCTGCGCCACGCTTTCTCCGGTCAGCAGGGCGTCGATCCCCATCTCGTCCGCCACTTTTTCAGCCGCTATCAGCATCAAGCGTTTCAGCGTGACCCCCATATAGCTCTCATGCGTGGAACGGAAGATCTCTTCTATCACTGCATCAAAAGGCACGGAAGTGAAAGAGACACGGTGGGAAGCACCGAACTTGTTCCAGAGGTAGAACGCCACCTGCTTGACACCGATCTCATGGGCGATCCCTCCGAGGTTGAAGAAGATGAAGTGGGTCTTGATCCCCCGTTTCATCGTAAGGTAGGAAGCCACCGTAGAGTCGAAACCACCCGACATCAGCGAGAGAATATCGCCCTGCGTACCCAGAGGGAAACCGCTGAGCCCGGCGTATTTGTCCGTGATGATGTTGAGCTGGTTGTTGATCAGCTCGATGCGGACGGTGACCTCGGGATCATGCAGGTCCACACCTTTCGCATCGCTCTGTGCCAGCATATAGCCGCCGACCGTTCTTGCTATCTCGGGTGAATTGAAAGCGTGTTTCCCCGTACGCTTCACACGCACCACAAAGGTTTTGCCTGAAACCTCGCGGGCCATCACTTCATTGACCTTCGCTTTGATGGCGTCCAGCGTATCCATGCCATCGAACTGCAGCGCTTCAAGCACCTGCTCGATGCCCGGGGTATCAAGCAGGGTCTGCCGTACCTCCGTCACCAGCTCCAGGGGTGTCAGCACTTCCAGTTTATCGGAGAACTTTCTGACCTTGATCTCGTCGGACAGTCGTCCGAGGAGTTTGACAAGATTGTTATAGAGCTGTCCTACCATCTGTCTTTTGGCCGAAGAACCTTTGACCATGATCTCCGGAAAAAGTTTCAGGATGAATTTTTGCGTTTTGATTACGGGAGTTTCCACTATACTGCAGCCTTCTTTTTTATAAACGGCATTATATCACAGCTGGATTAAATGCCTCATCTATAGATATGCTGGCGTATTTGAACATTTTCAGTATTTATAAATTTTCTTTGTCATATACTAAATTTATAACAGGGATAAAGGATCTTGAAGTGAAGAAAGAAAAAATAGAACACAGCAAGCCGCTGGTCGACCTTTTACATGGTGAAACCGAAGCCTCTGAGACTGAGGGGATAAGCAGAAGAACGGCACTCAAAATGATGGGTGTCGGCGGTGCATCCGCAATGATGGGGATGTCCCCTTCGCTGCAGGCGGAGGAGACAGCAGGTACAAAAAGTGACAAAAAGGCCAAAATAGTGGTCGTTGGCGCCGGAGCAGGGGGGATCATGGCACTGGCCAGACTCCGCAGCGCGCTCCCCAATGCAGAGATCACGATCATCGCTCCGAATGAAAAACACATCTATCAGCCCGGACAGGTCTTCGTAGCCGCGGGACTCTACACCTTCGATGATATCGTCAAAGAGAACAAAGCGTTCATCCCCGATGATGTCCGCTGGATCAAGGACGAGGTAGCCACATTTGACCCTGACCACAACAAGGTCACGACACGTGCAGGGGAAGAAGTGGTCTATGATGCCATGGTCGTGGGTACAGGGATGGTATACCATTATGACCGGATCAAAGGCTTGAAGGAAGAGGATATCGGAAAGAACGGTATCTCCAGTGTCTACCTGAACGATATGGAGAAAGGTACCGCGGACGGCGGAGACATCACGTGGGAATGGTTCCAGGCGCTGAAAGAAGCTTCCGCCTCCGGGAAAAAACCCAGAGCGATCTATACCGATCCGGACACACCTGTCAAATGCGGCGGTGCACCGCAAAAGATACTCTACCTGAGTGCCGACCACTTGAAAAAAGAAGGTTTGGCCGGTGACTTTATATATGCCACGGCAAAGGACAAGCTCTTTGGTATCCCTGAGATAGAAGCATCACTGACCGAGGTACAGAGCCAATATGACACCATCACCAACAAGTTCAGACACAACCTTGTAGCGATCGACACCGCGAAAAAGATCGCCACCTTTGAAGAGACCTATGAGGTCAAAGGCGAATATGATGAAGATCTGGAAGAGTATGACATGATCGAAGAAAAAAGAATGGTCGAGATGAGCTATGACTTCATCCACATCGTACCGCCTATGGGACCGCCGAAGGCCCTGGCCGACTCACCGTTGGGCTGGCAGAAAGGATCGGCCAAAGGCTACCTGGAAGTAGACCAGTTCACATTGCAGCACAGAAGATACCCCAATGTCTTCGGTATCGGGGATGTGTGCGGTATACCGCTGGGTAAAACAGGCGGGTCGGCAAGACACCATGGTCCGATCGTGGTCAGCAACCTGGTCTCTCAGCTTGAGAACACACCGCTAAAAGAAAAATTTGACGGCTACACGGTCTGTCCTTTGAAAACAGAATACGGAAAGATCATCATGGCAGAGTTCAACTACAAAGGGCTGGCACCGACCGTGACGTTCCTCGATCCGGCAGAACCGCGATTCATCTGGTGGGCATTTGACCTCTACCAGTTAAAACCTATGTATTGGTATCTGATGCTGAGAGGGTGGTTTTAGAGAGCGGTAACATTGAGATAAGTTCAGATTATTTAAAAGTATTGATTTTAGTATTGTTACTATGATATACTTGATCCATCAATAGAATAAAAGGGGTCGAACATGAATGGTTTTGATGCACTTTATGCGAAAGCGAAAGAGCGTATACAGGCGTTGTATGAGTTGCCTTCTATTAAAGAAGAGTCCGTAGAAGAGATGCTTGAAAGCCGCGGGATAGAACGGCGTGACTTCATGAAATGGGCTGCGGGTGTCACAGCCATGCTGGCGCTGCCGTCCCAGTTCACCCCTTTGTTCGCGGAAGCTGCCAAACTGGCAGACCGTGTGCCCCTGATGTGGCTGCATATGGCGGAGTGTACAGGATGCAGCGAATCGCTGATCCGTTCCGATGCGCCGACCATCGATTCCCTTATCTTCGACTATATCTCTCTGGAATACCATGAAACACTGATGGCCGCGGCCGGATGGCAGGCGGAAGAGAACCTGGAGCATGCGTTGAAAAAGTATGCAGGTCGCTATGTTCTGCTGGTAGAAGGCGGTATCCCTACAGCCATGAACGGCCAGTATCTGACCCTCGGTGCACAGGGAAGAACGGGACTCAGTCTTGTGACCGCGGCGGCCAAAGATGCCGCAGCGATCTTTTCCATAGGCACCTGTGCCGCTTTTGGCGGTATCCAGGCGGCCGCGCCGAACCCTACCGGGGCAAAAGGAGTGGACCAGGTGGTTTCACAGCCGGTCATCAACGTGCCCGGCTGTCCTCCGAGCGCCTCCAATATCGTGGGAACCCTGATGCACTTCCTGCTCTTCGGCACCCTTCCTGCGCTGGACAGATACCATCGTCCGAAATGGGCCTATGGCAACCGTATCCATGATCTCTGTGAACGCCGCGGTCATTTCGATGCGGGCGAGTTTGTGGAGAGCTTCGGGGATGAAGGCGCCAAAGACGGATGGTGTCTCTACAAACAGGGCTGCAAAGGGCCCTATACTTTCAACAACTGCTCCACGGAACGCTTCAATCAGCATGTCAACTGGCCTATCGGGGCAGGGCATGGCTGCATGGGATGTTCCGAACCTGATTTCTGGGACACGATGGGGCCTTTGGAAAAACCGATCGATTCGCATCTGGTGATGGGGCTCAATGCAACCGTCGACAAGGTGGGAGCAACGCTCCTCACTGCGACACTGGTGGGTATCGGAGCACATGCCGTTGCGAGCATCTTTATGAATAAAAATGATGAGAAGGGGGAGTAGGTCATGGGGAACAGACGTGTAGTGATCGATCCGATCACAAGGATCGAGGGACATCTGCGTATCGAAGTGGAAGTGGATGAGAACAATGTGGTGCAAAAAGCCTACTCCTCCTCAACGCTATGGAGAGGGATCGAGCTCATTTTAAAAGGGCGTGATCCGCGTGATGCGGGGCTTATGGCACAGCGTATCTGCGGTGTCTGTACCTATTCGCACTATAAAGCCGGTGTAGAGGCGGTGGAAAATGCCTTGGGTGTGGAAGCCCCGTATAATGCAAAACTGGTGCGTTCCCTCCTGAACGAATCCCTTTACATGCATGACCATGTGGTGCATTTCTACCATCTGCACGGACTGGACTGGGTCGATATCGTTTCGGCGCTGAGCGCGGACCCTGAAAAGGCCTCCAAGCTGGCTTTCAAATATGCCGACCTGCCTATAGCGACAGGGACAGATGAGCTCACTGCGGTGCAAAAAAGGGTCAAGGAGTTCGTGGACAAGGGACAACTGGGACCCTTTGCCAATGCCTACTGGGGGAACGGGACCTATAAATTCTCACCCGAGCAGAACCTGATCGCGCTTTCGCATTACCTCAAAGCACTGGAGATACAGCGTGTGGCCGCGCAGATGTTCGCCATTTTCGGAGCTAAACAGCCGCACCCCCAGAGCCTTGTCGTAGGCGGGGTGACCTGTGTCCGTGACATATTGAGCCCGACACGTCTGGCGCAGTGGAAAGAAAAATATAAAATTGTCAAAGATTTTATCGACCGTGCCTACTATGCCGATATCGTGATGGCTGCGGAAGCCTATGGTACGGAAGAGACCGTTCTGGGCGGAGCAGGGGTCAAGAACTTCCTTGCCGGTGAGGCATTTATGCTCAACCGTACAGAGAACCTTTTCCAGAGCGGCTACATCAAGAACGGTGACCTCTCCCAGGTTTTCGACATCGACGATATGAAGATCGAAGAGGATGTGACACATGCCTGGTACAAGGGAACGGATTCCCTTCAGCCTTACGACGGGGTCACCGAACCTGACTATACGGGCTTTGTGGACGGCGATACGGTCAACGGAGAAGCAAAGATCATCAACGAAACCGAAAAATACTCCTGGGTAAAGTCGCCCCGCTATGACGGCGAAGCGATGGAGGTAGGGCCGTTGGCCTGTCTGCTGGTCAATTATGCCCGTGGCAATGCAAAGGTCCAGGCCGAAGTAGGCGCTTTTCTTGAACGTACAGGACTGCCCGTAGAGGCGCTCTTTACGACGCTGGGGCGTACCGCAGCAAGGATGCTGCAGACCAAACTGATCTCGGACAATGCGATCACTACCTTCAATTCACTGGTAGAGAATATCAAGACCGATGACAGTACCTACACGAAGTTTGATATCGATCCTTCCAGAGAGTATACTGGACGTTTTATGGGTGAAGTACCACGAGGAACGCTCAGCCACTGGGTGCGCATCAAGAACGGTCTGATCGAAAACTACCAGGCTGTCGTCCCTACCACCTGGAATGCAGGACCGATGGACGGCAATGGTACGGTCGGACCGTACGAAGCATCTCTGGTCGGGCTGAAACTGGAAGACCCCACCAAACCGCTGGAGGTACTGAGAGTGATCCACTCGTTTGACCCGTGTATGTCATGTTCTGTGCATGTCATGGATATCAAGGGAAGAGAACTGAGCGAATTCAAGGTCAATCCGATGAGCAGCGCAGCGGCCTGTTAGCCTGTCAAACAGATTTCTTTGAACCATAGAGAAGAAGGAGAAAGAACCATGGCAAAACCTGAAGAGTATATTGTAGAACACCCTGACTTCGTTTACAGCAGCGGCAACAGGGTCCTGCACTGGATACGTGCCCTTGTCGTCACAGGATTGATCATCACAGGCTTTTATATCGCAGATCCGTTCCTTAGCTCTGACGGCTCCACGGATAAGCTCCTTTATGCCGAATGGACCAAGTGGCATCTGATCCTGGGATTCATCCTGATCGCTTCCGGTCTCCTTCGGATCTATCTCTTCTTCTTCGGAAAGGACAGTGAAGGCGAACTGCGTTCCCTCAAAGACCTCTTCAGCCTGAGATCATGGATCACGCAGTTGAAATCCTATTTCTTCATCGGAGAGCTGCGTAAAAAAGGGGTCTACGGCCCCTTGCAGTTCCTGACCTACACCGCCATTATGCTGCTGCTTGTGATCGCTTCTGTGACGGGACTGGTGCTCTACGTCCATGTCTATCATCAGGGCTTGGGCGGCTGGCTCTATGAGCCGATGCGTGCCGTTGAAGCCTGGATGGGCGGGCTTGCGACGGTTCGGTATGTTCATCATATTGCCGTGTGGGGATTCCTGATCTTCATACCTATCCATATCTATATGGTCATCTGGTCGGCTATCCGTTTTAAACACGGGGCACTGGACGTGATGTTCACCGGATACGATTACCACCTGAAAAAAGAAAAACGTGAAAAAGAGAAAGAAGAGAATACGTGAAGATACTGATACTTGGTATAGGAAACCTGCTCTTCGGAGATGAAGGCATCGGGGTCCATTTCATTAACTACATCGAAAAGAAGTACGCCTTTGAGGGGGAACATCAGATCGACCTGATCGATGGCGGGACCCTGGCCCAAAGGCTTATCCCCATCATAGTGGACTATGACCATCTGATCGTCGTCGATACCATCAATGCCCCCGGCGTGAAAGCGGGGGAGGTCTACTTCTTTGACTTTGATGCCGTACCCGATGCGGTGGACTGGCAGGGCAGTGCGCATGAAGTGGAGATGCTGCAGACACTCAACATGATGGATCTGGCAGGCGACCGTCCGCCAACGATGATCATGGGAGTGGTACCCACAGTGATAGAGATCACAGAATTCTCCCTTTCCCCGGCTGTCTCCGACGCAGTGCCGCTGATGGAAACCACCCTGCTGGGGTATTTAAGATCGCTGGGAATGGATGCCGTACAAAAAGCCGAAGTAGATATGCGAACCATCATTCCAAACTCTTTCAGGGCTGCCCATGATGCATATCACATTTAAGTTCGAATATATCCACGACAATGGACTGTTCACGCGTCTGCTGAACCGTATCCAGGAGCTTTCGGTGATTCCGGTCTGCCTTGCTGTAAACGGGAACCACTACAAGATCGAAGCTTCAGGCAATCAGGCTGAACTCGAAGCCCTGGCAGAGCAGATCTCTTCTCTGGTGCCCAGATCCCTTTTTCTGAAAAACTACACGATACAGGAGACAGAGGGCGAAGAGTGTGACAGGCTCCCGGCGAGATTGTCTGAAAAGAACACTCCGTTCCAGATCCCCTTCTGTCCGGAATGCCAGAAGCATATCATACACACATTGGACCCGTTCAAGCTCTGCGATGTGTGCGGTTTTAGCGAAAGTACGCTTTTGCTGGATGCGTTAAAAAGTTTCACAGGGGTCACGGCAGACACCCCGGAAGCATTTTTCAGGGCATTGGCAGAGACTTTAAGTGAAACCGGTGAACTCTCCCTGCCGACCTATAATGGCGTCCGCCACTTTTCTCTGCTGCATTTGAACGTCTACAAGCATGAAGGTATCGTATTTGGGAACCCTGCCGATATTTCTGAAAGATTTCTGATCACGCAGGGGGAGCTCGACTCGCTGATGATGGTAGAGAAACCTGCCGTTCGTCTCAAGCCCAAACTGAGATTTCGTGCCGAACTTGAACTGAACGAACCTTTTTACCCTGTGTTTTTTGCAGATGACAAGATCACGTTGGCCCTCTTGACCGCTTTAAAGGACAAGGGCATCGATGCCGTATTTTGCGACCGTATACCGACGCTCCGCACGGCGACAGCCCTTGAAGAGCATCTGATCATTACGCCGGGACGTGACATGCTGCCATGGAAAACCTCCTATGCCTTAAAACATCCCTCCTTTTGCGAGTATAAGGGGTACCAGGCATTTGGTGATGAAAACGGCTTGCGAATAGCCACCAGGCTGGATCTGCCGGATCTGCCCTACCTGCGTTATGCTGCCGATGACGATGCTGACCGCTTTGCCAAGGCCATACATTTTGAACCTGCGCATGCGGCACTGCGTTCCATTGTCGTGGAAAGAGCGCTGGGATCCAGACCGCTATGCGGTATACACCTCAGTCGTGAAAATGTCTCCCACATCTTCAGTTTTTCGCCTAAAATAGGCTATACCCCGATGGTCCTGTTCCGTGATATGGAGTTGTCTCAGCCCAAAGATATGCTCGAGGCGATCGCAACGATGAACGAGAGCGGAACGCGACTCATCCAAAATTTTCAAAACACTTTTCCTGAATTATATGAGAAAATAGCACGCACAGTGTTCCACACGCACACAGACCTCTCCGCTATGACCAGGCTCTGGTCACTGGCGGCTGTCTTTATCGGGCTGTATGAGGGGAATGATGCACTGAAAGCGGCGCAGACACTGGAAGCAACGGCTATAGAGTTCAACGGAAAATCCGGCCCGCGTATCGATTACAAGGTGATCAGCACGGAAGAGGGGTATCAGCTTGACCTTCGGCTTGCTATCCGCTCGGCCATGAGCTTCAAACTGGCGGGGCTCGACGACTATCTGCTCAGTTTCGGGTTTATCGATTCTCTGGCAGATTTTATAGCACAGCAGGCAGAAAATGCGGATGCCAATATCGGTATAGAGGGCGTGGCGCTCAGCGGCAGCCTCTTTGAGAACCGTCAGCTGCTGATGCGGACCTATAACGGTTTAAGCGTCAACTACCAGATCTACAGAAACGAGCGTTTGAGCAGTGACAATGCCAATGTCGCACTGGGAGCGATCACCCTTGGAAGTGAATAGAAGACTGCATATCACCGGTATCGTGCAGGGTGTAGGTTTCAGACCTTTTGTCTATCAGCTGGCCCGCCGGTACCATTTGCACGGATATATAGTCAATACCGCTGCCGGGGTGACCGTTGAAGCGGAAGGCGAAGAGGGTGCGATAGAGGCCTTTATGGGCTCCCTCAAAAGCGAGCTGCCTCCGCTTGCGCGGCTGGACACGCTTACAAGTGAGAACTCCCACACTCAAGGCTATACCGATTTCCGGATCCTTCAGAGTGAGCGGCAAAGTGACAGATCTGCTCTGGTCTCACCCGATAGTGCCGTCTGCGAAAAGTGCCTGCAGGAGATGAACGACCCCTCTGACAGACGCTACGGATACCCTTTCATCAACTGTACCGACTGCGGACCGCGCTACAGCATCATGGAAACGCTTCCCTATGACCGGCCCAATACCTCCATGCATCGGTTTGCGATGTGCAAGAGCTGTCACGATGAGTACTCCGATCCGCTTGATCGCCGTTTTCATGCCCAGCCCATCAGCTGTCCGAATTGCGGGCCGACACTCAGACTGCTTGATGGAGCAGGTAACGTGTTGACTGAAGGCGGCCAAGCCATTGCGGATACGGTCAGTGCCATCAGAAATGGCAGTATCGTTGCGGTCAAAGGGCTTGGCGGTTTCCACCTGCTGTGTGATGCCACCAATACCCACGCGGTAGAAACGCTGAGAAAACGCAAACGAAGACCCCGAAAACCTTTTGCGGTCCTCTTTCCTGATATGGAAGCACTCGAGACAGTAGCTGATCTATCCGAAAAAGAGAGGGAACTGATCACCTCCAGAGAGAAGCCGATCGTTCTCCTTCCCAAAGCACCCCATAGCAACATCAGCGGCCTCGTTGCCCCGGGAATTGACCGCATAGGCGCCTTTCTTCCCTATACGCCCATGCACCATCTCTTGCTCGAAGAAGCGGGGGTTCCCCTGGTGGCAACCAGTGCGAATCTGAGTGATGAACCCATCATACGGAACAGTACAGAATTACTGGAAAAGCTCGGAAATGTTGCGGACCTTCTACTCGATCATGACCGTGAAATTTTGAATGCGAATGATGACAGTGTCCTCCAAATGGCAGGCGATGAAAGGATCACCCTGCGGCTCTCCCGGGGCTATGCGCCCAGGAGCATCAAACTGCCCTTCAGAAGCAGCAAAAAGATCCTGGCTGTAGGGGCGAACCAGAAGAACAGCATGGCACTGCTCTTTGAGGATACAGTGGTACTCAGCCCGCATATCGGTGACCTGAATTCGCTCGAAGCCTTTGAATTCTTTGAACGCACCCTGGACACCTTTAAACGCTTTTATGACCTTGAACCCGAAGTGATCGTCTGCGACAAGCATCCCGGGTACATGACGACACAATGGGCCGGACAGTACAAAGCAGAGCATCCGGCATGCCAGCTGATCACACTGCAGCACCACTATGCCCATCTCCTGGCAGGGATGGCAGAGTTCCGGTTGAATGAGCCAGTCCTGGGTTTTGCCTTTGACGGTACCGGCTATGGGGATGACGGGACCCTGTGGGGCGGGGAAGTGATGATAGCGGACAACGTGACCTATAGCCGTCTGGCATCCTTGGCACCTTTTCGTCTGCTGGGAGGGGAAAAAGCCATCAAAGAACCCCGCAGGGCTGCGCTCGCCTTGCTTTTTGAGTCCTACACGCTGACCGAGATACTTTCGCTCAGGTCTCCGGCACGGGAACAGTTCACGGAAACAGAGATCATACAGCTGCACCGGGCATGGGGACAGGGCATCAATGCGCCCCTGACAAGTTCCATGGGAAGGCTTTTTGATGCCGTGGCCAGTCTGGCGGGCATCGTACACCTCTCCGGTTATGAAGGGGAGAGCGGATTGAAGATGGAGCAGTATGTGGTTGCGCGTATCACAGAGAGCTTTCCTTTCGAGGTCCGTGACGGTACGATCTCCCTGGGACCGATGATCAAGGCCATGGGAGAAGCAGAAGACAAAAAAGTGATGGTCTCCATGTTCTTTAATACGGTGGTCGAGATGATATTTCATTTTGCCTCCAGACATCCCGAGCTGCCGCTTCTTTTTTCCGGCGGGGTGTTCCAGAACAGGGTCCTGATCGAAAAGATCATGCAGCGGTGTCAGAGAGAAAATCGTACCTGCTACCTTCAAAAAGAGACCGCCGTCAATGATGGAGGGATAGCCCTCGGACAGGCGTGGTATGCACTGCATCATCTCTCACTCGATGTTGGCTGTGAAGAACAGGCATTTTCAACACAGTTTTATGAAAAGACCCTATAATTAAAACGATACAGGAGGCAAGATGGAAACCGGACTACTACTCATTTTCTGGTACGGCATACTGCATGCATTCGGACCGGACCATCTTACTGCCATTGCCGACTTTTCCATAGGAAAGAACAGACGTAAGACCTTGCTCATTACCTCGCTGTTCGCCCTCGGTCACGGCTTGAGTCTTTTTCTTTTTGCAAAGCTGCTGCAGCAGGCAGACCTCTCTGAGGAACTCTTATCCTATGGGGATGTGATCTCTGCCATCGTGATCATCGGGTTGGGGCTCTACCTGCTTGTGATGGTTTTGACACAGCGTATCCATCTGCACAAGCATACCCATCAGGATAAAGAACATATACATATCTGGTTCGGAAAGTCGCATCAGCATAACGGCATGGAGAACGGTTCCTCCTTCTCGCTCGGGCTTCTGATGGGTGCAGGCGGTGTCAGGGGTATGCTCATTACGCTCGGAGCCGTCCAGGGCGGAACTGTGGACCTGTCGATGGTCGCGCTCTTTACCTTGGGTGTGATGCTTGTGTTTCTTGCATTCGGCATGCTGATCCTCTACATCAATCAGCACTTTCTGGGGAACCTGCAGAATGTAAGAAGGGCATTTGCCGCTGCCGGTCTGATGTCAGTGTTTGTCGGCACCCATATATTATTAGGATAGGAGAATAGAAATGTGCACAGATTGCGGATGCAGCATCACGGATAGTGTCATGGAACACAGCCATAAAAGCGAACATGAAAGCGAAGGGCACAGCCATTCACATGAGCATCAAAAGGCGCATGAGCATCTGCACCATAATCCGCAGCTCAATGATGCCAAAACGATCTCGGTCATCCGGAAGATCCTGGACAAAAACGACCATGAGGCTGCCCATAACAGAGAGCACCTTGAGAAAAAAGGCATCCTCGGGATCAACCTCATGAGCAGTCCGGGCAGCGGGAAAACCGCCTTACTGGAACAGATGGCAGAGGTGGCTGATTTCAAGTTCGGTGTGGTAGAAGGTGACCTCGAGACCAGCAAAGATGCAGAGAGACTTCAGGCAAAGGGCATCCCCGCCGTGCAGATACAGACAGGCTCCGCCTGCCATCTGGATGCCTTTATGGTGCACAAAGGCCTGCATGATATGCCTTTGGATGACCTGAATGTCTGCTTTGTGGAAAATGTCGGGAACCTTGTCTGTCCCGCCTCCTATGATGTGGGCACACACTTGAACATCGTACTGGTATCCGTACCCGAGGGCGAAGACAAGATAGCCAAGTATCCCGTGATGTTCCGGCAGGCCGATCTCGTGCTCATAACCAAAACGGATCTTTTGCCGTACTTCACGTATGATATAGAAAACGAAAAAGCCCAGGCCAGACGCATCAAGCCCAATGTCGATATACTCGAGATCAACATCAACGACAAGGACTCCATACGGTCCGTCGTGGAGTGGATCGATTTCAAACGAAAGATGAGAGCGTAAGATGTGTCTGTCCATACCCTCCAGGGTCGTAGAGATCGATGAGAACAACATGGCCACCGTCGACACGATGGGGATCCAACGCCATGTCAGCCTCGACCTGATGGCCGATGAGATCAACATAGGGGACTACATCCTGATCCACGTCGGTTTTGCGATGAACAAGATAGATGAGGCAGAGGCTCAGCAGAGCCTGGAACTCTACAGGGAGATGCTCGAAGCGATGGAAGAGGAAGAGAGAAGACAGGTCATCGAGACCGATGATCACTGTGACGGCAGAGGCGGGGAATGAGCGGGCTTCAGCTGAAGGACCTCTATGACGGTTTTCGCAACCCGGATGTCATCATAGCACTGGCAGAAAGCATCACCGATGAAGCAAAAGCCCTGACAGCCCCCTTGCATATCATGGAAGTGTGCGGCGGTCATACCCATACGATCATGAAGTACGGCCTGAAGCAGCTGCTCCCTGAAAATATTGACTTTATCCATGGTCCGGGCTGTCCCGTCTGTATCATGCCCAAGGAACGGATCGACCATGCCATTGCCCTGGCACAGATGGAAGATACCATACTGCTGACACTGGGTGACATGATACGTGTTCCCGGTTCCAAAAGTTCGCTGGCCCTGGAACGGGCAAAAGGGCACGATATCAGGGCACTCTATTCTCCTTTGGATGCCATCAGGATCGCACTGGAAAATCCTGACAAACAGGTCGTTTTCTTTGCCATAGGGTTTGAAACGACCACCCCTATGACCGCGGCGCTGCTCGAACAGACGGTACAGAAAGGTATCATCAATCTCTACTTTCATATCAACCATGTGCTCGTACCTCCTGCGGTGGATGCCATCATGGCAGATGACCGTGCCAGGATCAATGCCTTCATCGGTCCGGCCCATGTCAGTGTGATCAGCGGTGCGAAGATCTACCAAACCTTGCCAAAGTCCTATGGGACACCGGTCGTGGTCAGCGGTTTTGAGCCTGTCGATGTCCTTCAGAGCATCCTGATGATCGTAAGACAGAAGAATGAAGGGCGCTGTGAAATGGAGATCCAGTACAACCGGTCCGTTACGCTGGAGGGGAACATCAAAGCCCAGGCGATGATCGAAAAATTCATGGAACCGCGTGCACATTTCAGATGGCGCGGCATCGGTGATATTCCCCACAGCGCACTGGCATTGAAAGAGGCCTATGCCAAGTATGATGCGGAGAAGCTCTTCGCCGATCATCTGCCTACCCAACCGATAGATGACCATAAACTCTGTATCTGCGGAACCATCCTCAAAGGATTGGCCAAACCCCATGACTGCCAGGTGTTCGGTACGGCCTGCACACCCAATACGCCCATGGGCAGCTGCATGGTCAGTTCCGAAGGTGCCTGCAATGCCTATTACCGCTATGGAGAAGTGTAAATGACACAGATACAACTGAGCCACGGCGGCGGCGGCGAAGAGACCAACAGCCTGATACATGACCTCTTTTACCGCCATTTTTCCAATGATATCCTTCTGGCAGCGGAGGATGCCGCGGTCCTGGAGGTCAACGGCAGGATCGCGTTCACCACGGACAGCTTTACCGTCAATCCTATTTTCTTTAACGGAGGGAATATCGGCAAACTCGCCGTTGCAGGTACCGTGAACGATCTTGCGATGATGGGCGCAGAACCGCTCTATCTCAGTGCTTCCTTCATCATCGAAGAGGGGCTTTTGTTCGATGATCTTGAGCGTATCGTCAAAGCGATGGCTGAAGAACTGGAACAGAGCGAAGCAAAGATCGTCTGCGGCGATACCAAAGTGGTCCCCAGGGGTGCGGTGGACAAACTGTTCATCAACACATCAGGCATTGGGGAGATCAGAAAAGAGGGGATCTCGGCCCATGCACTTCTGGAAGGCCATAGCATCATCGTCTCAGGCGATGTGGGACGGCACGGTACTGCCATACTGATGGAGCGTGAGGGTCTGGGGATCAGCGGTGAGCTCCAGAGTGACTGTGCCACCTTATGGCCGGCGGTCCAGGCCCTGATCGATGTCGATATTAGTATCTCGGCGATGCGTGATGCCACCCGGGGCGGTCTTTCGGCCGTGCTGAATGAATGGGCAGTACAAAGCTCTGTCTGTCTGGAGATAGAAGAGAAACAGATACCTGTGGAGGATGCCGTGCAGGGCATCTGCGAGCTCTTTGGGTTCGAGGCACTGGATCTTGCGAACGAGGGGACCTTTATACTTGCCGTTCCCCCGGAGGATGCACCAAAGGCCCTGGAAGTACTTCACCGCCTGGATATCACGTGCCATGCAGCCGTCATCGGAGAGGTCAGCATGAAAAAACCGGGGAAGGTCATCCTGCATTCTGCCTATGGAAGCAGCCGCTATCTTGACCTGCCCAAGGGCGAACTGCTGCCGAGGATATGTTGATACCATGCATGAATATTCTATAGTCCAGGCGCTTCTGGCACAATGCGAGGAGCATGCCAAAGCCAATGATGCAGCCAGGATCACCAAAGTGGTGACCAAGATAGGAAAACTCAGCGGCGTGGAACCGCATCTGCTGGAAACCGCCTTCGAAACCTTCAAAGAACACAGCATCTGTCACGGGGCGGAATTCGTGATGCAGCTCCAGGACCTGAAGCTCTACTGCAATGTCTGCGAACAGGAGAGCGAACAGAGTGAAGTACGCTATCAGTGTCTGCATTGTCACAGTACCGATGTGACCGTACTGGACGGTGAGGATATGTATCTGATGAGCCTGGAAATGGAGTGAGCCTACAGTAGACGGCTCCAGAAGAGTTGGGCGACCGTGACGATGAACAGGATACCCAGGATATTGAAGATAATACCGTAGCCCGCCATGGTTCTGACCGAGACCACACCGGAACTCATCGCGATCGCATTGGGCGGTGTCGCGATAGGGAGCATGAAGGCGTACGAGGCACAGATCGTTGCGACCATCATGATAAGCGTGGCATCAAATCCTGTCTGCTCCGCCACCTTGTAGAGGATAGGAAGCATGATGGAGATCAGTGCCGTGTTGCTCGTGATCTCGGTCGTGAACGTGACCATCGCGGCAATGACGAGTAAAAAGAGCACCAGCGGCATGGTCGCAAAAGCCATCAGGTGAGAAGCGATCTCCTCGGCCATTCCCGTTTGTGTCACTGCCGCTGCTATCGCAAATCCCGCTCCAAAAAGAAACATGATACGGAAAGGGATGTTCACTTTGTCATCCATCCAGTTCAGTATGGAAAAAGGCGGTGAGAAAAGAAGCAGCCCGGCCGTAAGCAGGATACCCGCTTCGCTCAATCCCAGCCCGTCATAGTAGGGTTTGATCGGCGCATTCACCAACAGCATGAGGATCAGTCCGGCTATCACATAGAGTACTTTCTTTTGGTCACGCTCAAGCGGTTTTGTATCCAGTTCCGTATCTATGCGGTGGCCATCGAGTCCCAGTGCCAGCACAGACCCCACTGCGATGAACATCACGAAGACCAGCGGTGCGACCATATACATCCACTGCACAAAAGGGATGGCCTTCATCCCCATCTCCTGCATGATCCCCATCAGTATCAGGTTCGGCGGCGTACCGATAGGGGTCAATATCCCGCCTATGCTCGCACCGTAGGCGATACTCAGCGCCAAACGCATTTTGAGCTTTACTTCATCCGTAAGAAAGAGTGCGATGGGAAGCAGGAGCAAGGCGGTGGTGGTATTGGAAAGGACAGAGCTCAAAAGCCCCGAAGTGATGATCAGCGCAAAGATGATGCCCCGTGTACTGCTGGGAAAAAGGTTCAGCATCCGGTTGGCTATCACCTTATGCAGTCCGGTTTTCTCTACCGCGATGGCGATCAAAAATCCGCCCAGAAAGAGATAGATGATAGGGTTCGCATAGTTCGCCGCCGTCTCTTTGGTGGACAGGACGCCGGCTGCGGGGAAAAGTATGATGGGAAGCAGTGAAACCACAGCCAGGGGCAAGCCCTCATTGGTCCAGAGTGTCACCATCAGTACGATGATCGCCGCCATCAGTGACTGCGGCAGTGTAAAAAACGGTATCATCATCCCGAATGCGATCACAGCCAGTAAAAGCGCTATGAATATTTTTCTTGTCTGTTCAGCCATTGGCATGCCCCATCCCTTGATCTAACGATATATTAGTTTTATTGTGCCTCAAAAAACTTAAGAGAAGTTCTAAACAATACGTAAAAGATATTTTTGAGAGGATAAGACACCATACTATGTATATACAAGTGTTAATTCTATTATAAATTTTATTTATAGGAAATGGATACAGAGATGTTACTGAAATAATATGTATTTGTTACCAATTTCTCTTAATATCGCCTTGCATTTTTATGTACAAACAACACAAGGGAGCAACAAATGAACAAATGGATAAGTATTGCTGCATCAGCAGCTTTGGTTTTAACATTATCTGCCTGTACTTCAGATGGTACGGATGGAATAGATGGAATTGATGGTGTAGACGGGGTCGATGGTACCAGTATAACTGGAACTGACGGTACTGACGGAGTTGATGGTGTAGATGGGATCGACGGTGTCAACTATTCTGTAGTCAAAGACTTCGGAAAAGAAAAAGAGAATGAGCTTTATATCAAATCTCTCGAATATTTCGGATTTGACGGTGCCAAGAAAGACGGTTTCACTACAAATGTCATGAGAAAAGATGCGAAGACAGCAGCAGATACGATCGACCTGGCTGACGGTCTTACAGCGAGGTTCCTGACACGTGAAGCAGCGAACAAAGCGGACCTTTTCAACTTCTATCCGGCAGAGAACCCGACACATATCATCTCCTGTATCGAAGGTGGTGTAGAAACTCTTGCTAACGGTAAACTAAACCCATCTGTTCAAAGCTGGAACCTTGAAACGGGTGAAGTATCTACGATCCTTCGCGGTATGGAAAGATGTGACGGACTGAGAGTCACGCCTTGGGGTACGGTATTGGCTACGGAAGAGACGACTGATGGTGGTGCCTATGAGATCATCGATCCGCTCAATGTAGTTAACCATACGGTTGTAGATAGAGCTAATGGTGTGATCGAAGATGAAAATAACGCAACAGCAACCAATATCGTAAAAAGAACAGCGATGGCTCAAATGTCCTGGGAAGGTTTGACCGTACTTGACAGCGGTGTGGTCATCGGTGGTGATGAGCTTCGCCCTGGTACAGGGACAGAAGATGCTGACGGTGGAGCGATCTTTAAATTCGTGCCAGATACTGTTCGCACAACAACTGACCTGATCACAGACCTTTCCCAGTCTCCACTGGTATCAGGTTCAAACTTTGCAATGCAGGTACAGTGTAAAGATGGTACAAGCCAATGGGGTCAAGGGTGTGAAGTCGGTAATGCAAGATGGATCTCAGTAAACGGTGAAAATGCCAGAGCTGATGCTGAT
>NZ_DATCSP010000007.1:0-33380 GCF_036568385.1 Sulfurovum sp.
CCAGATAGGATGAGATAACAAGAAGAGGAATGAGCTGCAACATAAGAAGGTAGGAAAAATGTTTAAAGATACGTTTGTCAAAGTCAAACCATGATTCCATGCAGCATCCTCTTTTTTTAGGGTATTATATCAAAATAGTTGTAAGGAGTATCATGCCTGAGCTTTTCACCTTTGAACACTTTAAACGTTTCCCCTCCCTGCTGCATACTGTGACCACGAAATCCCATGACCTCCCCTATGCTTTCAGCCTTGCGCTGCATACAGGCGAAGCACCCGAAGAGATCACAGCCAACAGAAACAGGCTCTCGCGTTTGCTCAGCAGTGAAACACCCCTGCACTATGTGCTTGCCGACCAGACCCACAGTGACAACATCCAGTGCATTACCCTGAAAGAGACCAGAGGCTGGGAGAGTCTTTCCGATGCCGTCAAAGAGTGTGACGCGCTGATCACCGCTGTCAAAGGGGTGGTGCTGGGCATCCTTACGGCTGACTGTGTCCCCATACTGCTCTATGACAGGCAAAAAGAGGTGGTCGCAGCGGTGCATGCAGGATGGAAAGGTACCAAAGCGCAGATCGCCTCCAAGACGGTGCAAAAGATGATAGCGGAGTATGGGTGCGACCCTGAAGCGATCATGGCAGGTATCGCGCCTGCCATAGGACGCTGCTGCTATGAGGTAGGTGAAGAGGTGGCGGAACACTTTTTCCATACCCCTGAAGCGTTGACGCAAAAAGGTGAAAAATATATGCTGGACCTACCCTTCATCAACCAAAAACAGCTCTTGGAAGCAGGCCTCAAAGAAGAGAACATCGAGATGAGTCACACCTGCACCGCCTGCGAAGTAGAACGGTTCTTCTCTTACCGCAAAGAGCAGGGATGCTCGGGAAGATTTATGAGTTTGATAGGGATCAAGCAAGCTTTGTCAGCAAAATAATCAACAAAATGAAACAATCCATCACATATTGAACAGAAAAACAGATAAAGCGTGATCATTTTGCGTGAAAAAAGCTAGAATTGCGCTAACACAATCAAAGGAATGAAAATGAAAAAAACACTACTGATGGGTATACTTGTTTTGGGGATGGGCATATTTGCACATGCAGAATCGAACGACCTGGACGACGAGTTTGATGATCTGGATGAAGAAAGCAGCGCAATGGAGATCTTTCAGGATTTCAAGGATGACTGCGACAATGCAGGAGACTACTATGGATGTTTTTCAGTCGCACTGAAATACGAAAAGGGCGAAACGGTCGAAAAAGACATCCCCAAAGCGGTCGAATACTACAGCAAAGCCTGCAAGCTTGGTTCTGAAGAGGGATGTAAAATGGCCAAGAAGCTTGAGGAAGAGGCACACTAGGCCAATTCCCGATCTTTTGTCCTATCTTTCAGAAACTTTCAGAATATCCTGCAATAATTGCATATTAACATAGAAAGAGAAATGATGTATACCTACCAAATCGCAAAGTCTGTAGTGAATGACTATAAAAATGAGAAACTCAGTGACGAAAGAATCGATTTTCTGATCTCACAGGCAAATGAGCAGCTTGAAGAGATCTCCCAAAACAAAGAGATCTATCAGCGGTTTATCAAGCAGGTCAATCCGCCCGAAAAGATAGACAACATCATTCTCTGGATACTTTTTATGTCCAATGAAGCCATATGTGATGAATACATAGATGAATTCGATAAAGATTTCAGGGACGTGATCCCGGTGAGCGATCTGGCCGATCTGCTCTTCTACGTTGTCTACTTGAAAAAAGTGAAAGAGATCGAATTGGACGGATTTGACTTTTTAATGGGGTATAAACACGAAGGGATGGAAGATGTGGATCAATACAGTTTTTCAAACGCCTTGCTCTATATTCAAAAATTAAAAGAAGTGCCATTGGAGTTTTAATTTTTCACTAAAGATATTTAGATTGAATACTCTTGGCTACTTTTTCTAGCATGCTCAGCAGGCAGGAGCATAACTGCTCACACTCCTGCTGATGATTCCACTGTTAGTGAATGGTAATATCTATGTGCGTCTGAATAGGCGAATCGAGTACAGGGAATGTACTTGGGTCTCCTTCGGTTGGCACTCCGACATCACCGATAATGACGTTGCTCGGGTTATTCAGCGTGAACGTGATACGATATGCTCCCGCTGGGATATTATTTGTCGGTAGGTCCCACACGTATCCGTATACGAGATTACCCGCCACATTGATCTCAGCTGCGAATTGACCTGGACCGTCTGGACCTCCGTCAAAAAGTGCCTGCTCATCCACTAGACCACCGTCTACCGGAGTACCACCTAGTGCATCCAATCTCTCGATCTTTAGGCTGGCATAGGCGGTAAAGACAAAGGCCGTATCGACTGATGTTGTGTTTCCGTCTGTCCCGTATATCTCCATATCTTTTTCACCGTAGAGTGAAACCATATTGTAAGCCGTCATATTCGTATCCAGGGCTTTGGTGAGCACCATCTCGATCCTCACAACAGATTCGGTGGTCAGTGTCTGGCTGATCAGGTTGTCGCCCCATTTTGCCGTAACATTGTGTTCAACCAGCGAAGTCGATCCGTCTATCCATTCACCCTGCCACGTGCTTATGGTCTTCTGCTTGTAGTAGGTCACGCCATCTAGCACATATGTCGTATTCACATCGAAGTAAGGCAGTTCCGACGCATTTTCTTCGATGACCGGGCGCAGCCCTGTATTGTAGTCGACAAGGGAAATGTTGTTTTCTGTCCACTCTCCTGTAATCACCTCCTCACTGATACCTATACCATCGGCAAAGATCAACGCTGAAGCCATGTTGTTCCCGTATGCATCTACTTCACCTGTACCGCAACCAGAAAACTCAGCCGTTATCGGTAACGTACGGGTCTCCCCGCCGGCGTTCTTAGCACCAAGTATATAGTAGGTGATATCACACCTATCCAGCCCGGCATTGTCTGTAAAACCAAAGGTTGTAGCCGGTAGGGAGATGAGGTGGTTCGGTGTAGGTAAAGTCGAGGTGTATTTGTAAAGTTCGTAGGTGTCCACTGGACCGCCTGAAGTCGGTGCTTGCCAGATCAGCTCAGCAGACAGTACTCCACCCACGGCTGACGTTTGAACAGCAAAACTCGTCGGTACACCCGGAGCCTCGACAACAGTAGATGGCGGTGGTGTATAAGTGTCACCACTGCCGCCACCGCCGCAGCCAATAGCCATCATGCCGAATAAGACCACGAACAACGCGGCCAACATTGAAACAAATTTCTTACTTCTTGATTGAATCGTTTTCATGTAGAACTCCTTATTATTTTTATCTATACAGTTCTATTGTACATCTACATAAATAAATTGAATCTTAATATTGTATTCGCAGAGAAGAGCGATAATAATAATAAAAAGCCACCTCTTTAGTCATACTATTTTAGTAACACTTTCTTCTATTTTTTGTACAATACAAATAAATACGATCAAAACAACTTCAAGTTTTAAACATTGAGTGACTGTTTTGATCTTAAGAGCTTGGAGTTAGAGTAAAGAAGGGAGTTCAGCGTGAAGATAAGGATCTACTACGAAGATGTGGATGCGGGAGGTATCTGCTACCATTCCAAATACCTCAATTTCTGCGAAAGGGCTCGGTCGGAACTCTTTTTCTCTCAAGGCTCAAGCCCTATCCAGGGGGAGTACCATTTCGTGGTGAAACACATCGATGCGGATTTTATGGCATCGGCCCTCTTCGGCGATACCGTAACGGTACACACTTCCGTGGCAGAGTTCAAAAAAGCCTCTCTGATCATGTTCCAGGAGATCGTGAACCAGGAAGGCAAGCTGCTTTTCCGTATGCATGTGACCTTGGCCTGCATGAAAGGGAACAGGGTCTCGAAGATACTTGAATCCTACAAAGCGTTCTTGAACCCGGAGCACCTGTAAGCCAGACCGCTCCAGAACATACAAGCACACTCCTCTACCCTCTGTTACACACTCGCTACCCACAACTTTGTCATAATAATATGCAAAATCAAATCAAAGGAGTTATCTATGACATGCAATATGGGAAAAATGGACAGGATCATCAGACTAATCATAGGATTGGTTGCTGTAGCGTGGGGACTAAAGTACGGCAATATCATCGCAGATGTGATCGGCGGTATCCTGCTCTTGACGGCTCTGATCGGATGGTGCCCGCTTTATATGCCTTTTGGCATCAACACAGGGTGCAAAAGAAAAGATCTTTAAGCGTAAGGAAATCTGTACAGCGCACGTTTGCAACAGATGCAAAAACGGCGTAGAAATGCCGGTCAGATAGACATAAAAACTGTCTATCTGACCGGAAACAAAGGAAAAAGAATTAAAAGATCAGGCGTTGATACCGTAGATCAGTGCAAATGCCAATCCTGTAGCACCAATATACCCTGCACCGAACATAAAAGAAGATATGAGCTTGATCACAGGCTGATAGGTCCACTTCACCAGTAAAATGACCAATGAACCCAAAAGCGGCGGAATAAAAGTATACGCAAGCACTTCACCCAATCCATACTGACCTGGCAGATAAACCTGGGTAGAGACTATCACGGCTACAATAAAAACGACAGCGAAATAGATAAACATATAACGTATGGTACTGTATTCTTCAAAACACTCTGAGACATTGACCTCGTCTTTTACAAGGCACTTCATATCTGACATTTTGACATCTTTGAGCGACTTCTCCTCACAGATAAAAAATACTATCAAACTCAAGACCAACCCTGCTCCGATCACTAACATCATCGTTCCCATTGAAACTCCTTTATTCTAATTTGTGACACAAACGATTGTAACGTAAATAATATAACATTAATTTTAATTATGAAGTATCTTAATAAAATATATATTATAGAAATAACAATGGATAAGCGTATGGAGTGTTGATGGCTACATATCAAGCATAAATGTACAGGGTTAAAATGGCGCAGGTGAAAAAAGTGTTTTGGGGGAAAATTCGGATTTTCCTACCCCGGGAAGGGGAGGAAATGCGATCGAAGCGAAAGCTTACTATTCGACCATCGCTTCAAGTTCCTCTTTGGAAACTTTGTTGAAGTTCAGGTATTTATAAATGTCATCAGTCATTTCCGGCTTGATCTTATTTGAAACTACTGCCAAATACTCCTCAGCTGTTGGGATCTTACCGTTAAGTGCGACCACCGCAGCAAGCTCGGCAGAACCAAGATACACCTGAGAACCTTTACCAAGTCTGTTGTCGAAGTTTCTTGTGGATGTAGAGAATACCCATGCATTTTGCTTAACAGCAGCCTGGTTACCCATACATAGAGAACATCCAGGTGGTTCGATCCTTGCTCCGGCCATTCCGAATACTGAGTAGTACCCCTCTTCTGTAAGCGTCTTCTCGTCCATTTTTGTCGGAGGACAGATCCAAAGTCTTGTATTTACTTGACCTTCACCTTTAAGTACCTCTGCATTCGCTCTGAAAAGACCGATGTTCGTCATACAAGAACCAACGAATACTTCATCGATATCTGTTCTCAGACCAGCTGCATGTACTTCTGAAAGTGTTTTCACGTCATCCGGATCGTTTGGACATGCTACGATCGGCTCTTTGATCTCAGACATGTTGATCTCGATCACCGCTGCGTACTCAGCATCAGAATCTGCTTCAAGCAGTACCGGATTCGCGATCCAGTCTCTCATTTTCTGTGCACGTCTTTCAAGTGTCGCTTTGTCTTCATAGCCTTGCGCGATCAACTCTTCGATCAGAGCGATGTTAGACTCAAGGTACTCGATGATAGGCTCTTTGTCAAGCTTCACTGTACACGCAGCAGCAGAACGCTCAGCAGAAGCATCAGAAAGTTCGAATGCCTGCTCACACTTCAATTGCTCAAGACCTTCGATCTCAAGTACACGCCCTGAGAAGATGTTTTTCTTACCAGCTTTTTCAACCGTCAAAAGTCCGTCTTTGATCGCCTGGTAAGGGATAGCGTTAACCATATCTCTCAGTGTGATACCTGGCTGCATTTCTCCTGTAAATCTTACAAGTACAGACTCAGGCATCGTAAGAGGCATCATACCTGTTACCGCTGCGAACGCAACAAGACCGGAACCAGCCGGGAACGAGATACCGATCGGGAATCTTGTGTGTGAATCCGCACCGGTACCTACTGTATCCGGAAGACACATTCTGTTCAGCCATGAGTGGATAACACCGTCACCCGGTCTAAGCGTGAAACCTTTTCTTTCCGTCATGAACTGCGGAAGTGTGTGGTGTAGCTTGATATCTGCCGGTTTTGGGTATGCAGAGGTATGACAGAATGACTGAAGTACAAAGTCAGCACCAAAGCTGAGTGCCGCAAGGTCTTTTACTTCATCTCTTGTCATTGCACCTGTCGTATCTTGAGAACCTACCGTGGTACATACCGGCTCGCAGTATACACCTGGTTTCACACCCTCAAGTCCGCATGCTTTACCGACCATTTTTTGTGCTAAAGTATACCCTTTACCGTTGTCTTCCGGCTGTGCCGGTGCCATGAACGCATCAGATGCACCAAGTCCAAGTGCTTCTCTCGCTTTAGCCGTAAGACCTTTACCGATGATAAGCGGTACACGTCCCCCTGCTCTCATCTCATCCGGAAGTGTATTTGGCTCAAGTTTGAACTCGGAAACCACTTCACCGTTCTTCTCGATCACACCTTCAAAAGTCTTGAGCGTGATCACATCACCGGTCTCCAATTTGTCTACCGGTGCCTGGATCGGCAGACATCCTGAATCTTCCGCAGTGTTGAAGAAGATCGGTGCAATGATCCCACCGATGACCACACCGCCGGTTCTTTTGCCAGGAATTCCAGGAATATCCGTACCCATGTGCCACTGCACAGAGTTGATACCTGATTTTCTTGATGAACCTGTACCTACCACATCACCAACGTATGCCAACGGGTGACCTTTTTTTCTAAGTTCATCCATGGTCTCAAGAGGATTTTCCATTCTGTTGACAAGGAAAGAGTTCGCATGAAGCGGTATATCTGCTCTTGTAAATGCTTCTGATGCCGGAGAAAGGTCATCCGTATTCGTTTCACCCGGAATTTTGTATACGGTCAGCGTGATCTCTTTTTCCATCTCCGGCTTGTTGTAGAACCACTCAGCATTTGCCCAAGACTCGACGATCTCTTTTGCTTTCGCATTGCCTTGGTCCATCATTGCTTTCACATCGTTGAATGCATCGTAGACAAGGATCGTGTTTTTAAGCTGCTCTGCCGCTTCGTCTGTCACTTCACCGCCGATCTTAAGTGCTTCGACCAGTGGTGTAACGTTGAATCCGCCCAGCATTGATCCAAGGATCTTACATGCTTTTACCGGATCGATCGCATCACAAGTGATGTTCCCCTGTACGATATCATTTAGGAATGCCGCTTTAATGTAAGCTGCATCATCTACCCCTGCAGGTACTTTGTTTTCGAACATGTCCATTGCATAATCAACTTCTGCGATCGGACTTGCTTTAAGTAACTCTACAAGTTCTGCTGTTTGCTCTGGCGTCAGCGCGAGAGGTGGTACACCCAACTCCGCACGTTCAGCCGTATGTGCTTTATATTCTTCTAATAAGGCCATAATGGTCTCCTCTGTAATATTTGTGCCTTATGGTATCAAAAAATAATTTGATTAAGCCTCTATAAGTGCAAGATATTAAAGAGATAATTTTTATGTATCGTATCGTTACAAAAAAAATGGAAAAACGGGAAGAAAAAAGAAGGTATTTGTCAAATGACAGGAGATCAGACGATCTCCCTGTTACCTTTTGCATTAGGTTCGCTCAGGATTCCTGTCGCTTCGAGCTGCTCTATAATGTTGGCAGAACGGTTGTACCCTATCTGCAGTTTTCGCTGCAGGTAGGAGATGGATGTTTTGTTGTCCGTCAGGACGATCTGCTTCGCCTCTTCATACAGCGGATCGAGGTCTATCTCTCCGTCCTGTGATTCAGCGTTCGACCCGCCGCCTGCTACCAGATAACTCTCATCGTATTCCGGCATACGCTGTGCTTTGAGGAATTCCACGATCGTCTCTATCTCCTCTTCTGTGTTCCACGGTGCATGCAGACGTACCAGTCCGTTCGCACTTGGAGGCGTAAAGAGTCCGTCCCCGCGTCCGAGCAGGCTCTCTGCGCCCATCGCATCCAGGATCACCTTGGAATCGATACGCTGCCCCACCCTGTAGCTCAGCCTTGATGGGAGATTGGCCTTGATCAGCCCTGTCACCACATCCACGCTCGGTCTCTGCGTCGCAACGATCAGGTGGATCCCTGAAGCCCTTGCCATCTGCGCCAGTCTGGCGATGGAGTACTCTACCTCTTTCCCGCCGTTCATCATCAGGTCCGCCAGTTCGTCGATGACGACCACGATGAAAGGGAAAGGATCTGCAGAGCCGTCCTTCTTGACCTTTTCATTATAGTTGTCTATGTTCTTCGTGCGGTTTTCCGCCATCAGTTTATAACGGCGTTCCATCTCCCCTACCATGTTCGAAAGCGCGGCAATGGCCTTTTTGGGCTCCGTGATCACCGGCGTGATAAGATGCGGGATATCATTGTAGATAGAGAATTCCAGCATCTTGGGGTCGATCAGCATCAGCTTGAGCTGGTCGGGGTCGTTTCTGTAGAGCAAAGAGAGGATCATCGCATTGATACCCACCGATTTACCCGATCCCGTGGTTCCCGCTATCAGCAGGTGCGGAAGTTTTTTGATGTCGGTGATAAAGGGTTTGCCCACGATATCTTTCCCCAGTGCCACGGTCAGCGGAGAAGAGGACTCGTTAAACAGGGGGCTCTCCAGGATCTCACGCAGATAGATCGTTTCCACCGTGTCGTTCGGTATCTCTATCCCTACGACATCACGTCCCGGAATAGGCGCCTGTATACGTATCGTCTCGGCTGAAAGCGCCATGGCAAGGTCATCCTGCAGGTTCAGGATCTTGGAGATCTTTACATTGGGTGCGGGTTTGAACTCGAACGTGGTGACCAGCGGTCCGCTATAGGTCCGTACGACATCGCCGTCGACCTTGAACTCCTGCAGTTTGGCAAGCAGCTCTTCTATCTTCCGGTCGATCTCCGCTTCATTGATCTTCTTCGTGGTTTTGGGTGCTTTTTGTAAGAATTCGAGCTTGGGAAGCTTAAAGTTCTTGGGTTTAAGCACTTGCCCTCTATCGATCTGCTCCATCAGCTTGGAGTTTTCTTCAAGCTCACTGACGATCTCTACATGGGAACCGCTTTTGGCAGCTCTCCTCTGTGCAGTGCTGACCTCCATCTCATGCTCAAGCTCAAATATCTCATTCAGCACAGGGTCATCTGTCTTCTCGCTGACGGGTGCTTTTTGAACCTCTTCCCTGACAGCCGGGATCTTCGGGGCCTCGGCCCTTTTCGCCACGCGTTTTCGCTGCGGCTGTTCCTCTTCGAGATCGAGCACAGGCATCATCTCGTCTTCCAGCGACGGTGAAGAGAAAGGGTTTTTAAATAGCTTCCTGATCCCTCTTCCCAGGGCCGAAAACATGCTGCCCACCCATGAAAAAGAGAACGAGCGCTCAGATCTCTTCATCTTGAAACTCGGAAATTCAAAGTCGTCTTCCAGTATAAAGACCAAAGAGAGCGTCATGACCATCAGCCAGAAGAGCCACAGCCCTGCTTTACCGATCAGCGGGTAGAGGAACTCAACGATCTGCGTACCTACAAAACCTATATTCTGCGCTTCGAGGACCAGTGAGCTGAAAAGTATCAGAGCAATGAACAGGAGTATCCAACCGAGGTAAAAATCGAGCTTTTTTCTTACACGCGGATCTGCATAGAGCTTGAAGAGGGGATAGAACAGCACGAAGATGTTGATATAGGCAAGATAGCCGAACAGATAGAGGTTGGTATTGCCTATGTGTTTTCCTATATCCCCCACCAATGCTGTTTCATGGAAAATGGTTGAAAATGCAGCGTAAATAAAAAGTATAGCCGTAATGATAATCGTAATTTTCAAAACTTCTCCAAATATCATATTAAATAATAAAGTTATTATATCAGATTAAGTTTAGGCACCTATAAAATGGGAGCAAAAACTGCTATTGTATAGATGGAAATTCCCCAAAGAGAGATATTTCAGCCCACTTCACCTTACAATGGGTAGAAGAGGATAGAAGATCTTGCCTCTGTGGCTATCTGTTCCGGTTTTTAAAACCTGTATTGATGCGTAGACGGAGGCCAAGATAATACGCATGGGTGATCGCTTTTTTGAGCAGATAGGCGACATACCCCTTCACTTTGATATACCTGAACATCTCCCCTACGGCATAGGTGCCGCCCAAGGCGATGAATACGCCCGAAACACTGGCATCAAATGGCCGGGACTCCACACCGTCTATTCTTTGGCGGATGGTTTTTGCCACATACTCTGCACTCTTCTCAGCGATCTGCGCCGTGGGAGGCAATACCCTCCCTTCACGGTCTTTGATCTCGACACAGTCGCCTATGGCAAAGACCTCTTTACGGCCATGGATATTGAGCTCTGTAGAGGGAACAAGCTGCCCGATGCGGTTCTTTTCATTCTCGATCGTATCATTGAGTGCCGCTGCTTGGATACCTCCGGTAAAGATCATGAAACTGTAGGGGAGCTTTTCGCCGTTTTTGAAACAGATATGTGAGGCATCCAGAGCGCTGATGAAAGTCCCCGTCAGGATCCTGACACCCAGGGACTCCAACCGTCTCTTCGTCTTCTCTATGCTGTACCTGCCCATGCCCGGAAGTATCGTCTCGCTTGCATCTATCAGATAGATCTGTATCTCTTTGGCTGTATCGCCTATGGTTTTGCTGTATGATTCCAGGACATAGGCCATTTCGGCAGCGACTTCCACACCGCTCAGTCCCGCACCCCCTATGGCAATGTTGAGCGGGCCCTCTTTACAGGCTTCTTCCTCTCTCAATGTTTTGTAAATAAGCTTCTCGAACTCTACCCTGAACTTATAGGCTCTTTGCAGGTCCTTGACACCGTAACTGTGTTCTCGCAGCCCCTCGATGAATGAGAAAAAATGTGTCCTTGCCCCCGTTGCAAGGATCAGATAGTCGTAAGAGAGCGTTTCATCTTCCGCCTGTACGCTCTTCTCCTCAAAAGAGATGGAGGTGGCCTCTTTATGCAGGAACGTGACCCGCTCTTTAAACCCGTCACACCAGTTCTTAAGATCAATGGCGACCTGATGCACATCGAACTGGCCTGCGATATAGCCGTACGCCTCGGTCTGCAGGTAATGATAGGGGTTTTTATCGATCAGTGTGATCTCTATATCCCGGTATTTATGGAGCGCCTCGATAGCACGAAGTCCGCCATACCCTCCCCCGATCACCACTACTTTTTTCATCACTCTCCATCTCCAAAAACTGCTTTCAATTCCATTGTACACAGTTTAGATAAAACTAGTAGTCAGACCGGATCATTTACGCCTCTCTGTCTATGCGATGTAATTCTTGAACCACTAACCCTTCTTTAAGCACATACTATGTAAAATCCCATCTACATTTTACAATGTATGCCGCAGTGATGGAACTGGTAGACTTGGTAGACTCAAAATCTTCTGCCTTCGGGCGTGTCGGTTCGAATCCGACCTGCGGTACCACCCTCTTTTTAATTATCGATATGCCTTCAAAGACTACATTTTAACTATATGATAAGAATATCTAGATCCCTAATCCGAACATAGCACGATATGTCGTTTCCAGATCATTTTTATCCCTATGATCCAGTATCTCACCAATAACAATAGTAATCTCTTGTTCTTTATCATTATTATGCAAACCTTGTTTAAGTGCACTATCAGTATTGGTTTGAATGTAGACAGGCAGTATTGAAATTCTATTTTTTAATGCAATGAAGCGAAATCCATCTTTGAACTCTAGTAGCTCCTGCGGGGTCTTATTCCTGGTTCCTTCTGGAAAGATACATATTGAGTTTCCATCGTTTAAAGCTTTTTTGACATCTGAAAAAAATGTACCCATTTTGCTATCTTTCCTATCTATACGTATGGCTCCACCATTACGTACGGCATTTCCGAAGAACAAAGAGTTATATAACTCTTTTTTAGATACCCAGAAGCCAAATATATTGGTATTTTTAAGTGCAATATCAATAACAAGAGGATCGATAATGCTACGATGATTAGATAAAATAAGATATTGCCCATTATCAGGTAATTTCTCCGGGTTTTCAATATTTATTTTGATATTTAATTTTGCTAATATTTTTTGTGAATATTCTAATCTTAATCTTTTTTTCCCTATAGAATCTAAAACCTTTCCCAGTTTAATTCCATAGTAATTTGTTAAAAATAAACCATAAGTTAAAAGTTTAACTTGATGAAAATGCACTACCTGTCCCTATCACTTTAAATGTGTGAATTGTAACCAAAAATGATTAAAGATAATAATTTCAAATAGAAATGATTTAAGATATTCCTACTATACTACAAAGAATTTTATTTGATTGGAGAAGAATGAAATATATTATTTTATTTTTATTACCTTTATATATTTTTTCCAATGAGCAAAGAATTCTTGTAACCGGCTTTACTATTCATGAGCATACAAATGATCGTTTTGGTGAGAAATACAATGCATTCAATTATGGACTCGGTTATGAGTATAGTTTTTTTAATGATTATAATGAACTCTATTTTTCAACCAACGCTTTAATTTTCAATGATTCTTTTGAGAATCCACAGTTTGTTGTTGGAATGGGACATGCTTATCGTTTTGATACCGGTGTATTTGATACAGCAGTGGGACTGAGTGGATTTGTCGGGATAAAAAAAATCTACACGGACAGTGACTTGAATCGTAATGATGGAGATTATGGGCTTACTGGAGGGGTGGGACCTACCATTTCATTGTATTATGAAAACTTGAGCGTAAATTTTGTTTATATTCCTGCTTTCAGCTATAAAGATATAGATACAACTGGTTTCCTATTTACGTATTTTGGTTATAAATTTTGATTGTAAGTATTTATAGTGTAAAATTCACGGCAATAAGATAGGGGAACTTTGAATGATAACAAGTGAAGACTTTAAAAAAACATTAATACAATATTTAAATCTTGAAGATATAACACCTGATGAAATTAATGATACTGACAGGCTTTTTGGCGATGAAGGTTTAGGCTTGGACTCTGTTGATTCTATTGAACTGGTTTTGGCAATTGAGAAAGAATATGGTGTTAAAATCGATGATGCTACATTATATCAACATATTTTTGCTTCCGTAGAAAACCTTCTAAACTATATTAATGAAAATAAAAAATAAGGTTTTTATCACTGCTACTTCCTCTATTAGTTGTGCGGGGGATAACGATAAAACATTGTTCACTCATATATGTAACGGGAACAGTGGTATAGAACAGGATAAAAACTACTTCTTTGAATCTCAGCCTGCTATAGGGAAATTATGTACAAATGACAAATTTTACGATGCACTGATATTACAATGTGAAAATATTTTAAAGCAAAGTAGATTAGAAAACTTTAAAGATACACTTTTGATCATAGGGTCTTCTGTTGGAGGCATGCATACCACGGAAGAGATATATTTTGAAACACAAACGTATCAAAATATCGATCCTGACTTTCATCATATTAATGCTATTGCAAATGTTTTAAATGAAAAATTTGATTTTTACGATGACATCTCTTTTTCAACAGCATGTACTTCCAGTGCCAATGCAATAGGTTATGCTTATGAGGTTTTGTCTAAAGGGATATATAAAAACGCACTTGTTGTTGGTGCTGATAGTTTGTCTAAAATAACAGTTGGCGGTTTTTTATCTCTAGGCGTACTGTCTTCGACTCCCTGTAAACCTTTTGATAGCGCTAGAGAAGGTATGAATGTTGCAGAAGCGATCGCTTGTTTGTTATTGGAAAATACACCCTCTCAAGATTCTGTTGAAGTTTGTGGTGTAGGATATAGTTCAGATGCATATCATATGACTCATCCGCATCCTGATGGCAAAGGAGCCATTGCAGCTATGTCTCAAGCATTGAAGGCTGCATCTCTTGAGTCTCGTCAGATAGATTATATCAATGCTCATGGTACAGGTACCGTAGCGAATGACAATGCAGAAGCAAATGCTATAGCTACTCTTTTCCCTGATAAGCCTTATGTCAGTTCGACCAAGTCGATAACCGGGCATACACTTGGTGCTGCAGGTGCATTAGAAGCTGTAATATCCTGTATGGTACTTAAAGAACAGAAGTGTCCTCAAAACACTTTTTTGGATATCCCGGAAAATGAAAATCTAAACTTACCTTTAGCAAGTAAAGACGTCGAAATCAATTATGTCATGAGTAACTCTTTCGCTTTTGGTGGGAACAACTGTAGTTTAGTGTTTGGAAGATGCAAATGACAATCAATCTAGAGATACTTGACAGTGCTTATGTGTATGCATCCAAAGAAATAGAAGACCTCAACACGAAAGAACTTGTTCCCAAAATGGTAATAAGAAGAAGGTTGACCAGAGCAGCAAAAATAGCTATTTACTTGGCGAATAAAGTCTCTTTTACAAATGGTAGAATTATCTATGGAAGTAGTTTTGGAGAATTGAGTGCAACGGCCAATATCTTAAATGCAATAAGTGCAAAAGAACACAGCAGTCCAACACATTTTCAAAATTCAGTTTATAATACGGCAGTTTCTTACCTCTCTATGTTAAGTGATAATACCAATGAGATCATGACAATATCCAGTGGAGACCATACTTCTTTAAATATCTTGAAAGCAGGTGCGATCAAAGCTTTAGATGGTGATACACTGTTGCTATTGGGAACAGAGACATTGAATATAGATAAGATCGAAGAAGTGAACAAATGCATAGATCTTTTAGAATGTGGTGTTGCATTAAAGGTAAGAATGACCAAAGAAGAAGCAACATTATGTTTTGATGCGGAAAATGATGAAATAAAAACACCTGCATCCCTTAGTCATATGTTCAATATCGCAAGAAATATACATACCAATAAACCAAATATCATAAAGGTGACACTATAAAACTGCCCCATAAAGAACCACTTATATTTGCAAAAGAGATCCTTCTTAAAGATCATGATATTGCAGAGGTAAGATGCCAATTTGATTCAATTCCAACTTTAGCTATGTTCATGGAAGCAGCAGCACAAAGCAGTTCCGCTTTCAATATAGAAGATCAAGCTAAAATTGGTTTTTTGGCAATAGCCAAGAACATAAAGCTCCTGGGGAAATTGGAAGATAGGCTATATATTCTTAGGCTTAAAAAAGAAGCTGAAATAAACCAGTATAAACAATTTTCTTTTGAAGCCTACAGCCAGAATAATAATACAAACGTAGCATCTGGCAGTTTTACGTTAGTGATAGATGGATAATGTTTCAGGGAAATAATTTAGTGAATGATCATTTACAAATCAAGATACTTTGACAGATCCCGATATTATCGATCTCTTCTATTACATGTAACCCAGCTTTATTGATATAATCAATCATATCTACAGAATTAAACATTTTACTATAACCATTTGCCATCGCTGTGAAGTAAGGCGAAGTATTAATGATACAATAAGCAGAAGTTTCAAATCTCTGTTTGTCCCAAAGAGGTTCCATGATATAAACATAAGCATCTTTGTCCATAGATGCTTTGACACGTTTTAATAATGCCACTATATCCTCTTCTTTAAAACAATCAAGAAATTGACTCATCCAAATAATATCATATCCGCTCGGGATCTCTTTTGTATGATCAAGAATATTTAGCCCAATAAAATCGACTTGATCATCCAGTTGAGCATGACTTATATTTTCTTGTGCTAATGCTATTTGTTCCGGAAGGTCAAGGATAGTGATATGGGTATTTGGGTCAGCTTGAGCAAGTTTTATCGAAAACTTACCAGTATTCCCGCCAATATCTAAAATCTTTTCGGGTTCGTTCTTTAACAATATCTGTATAGCTTCTTCAAAGGCGGTATCTGAATAATAGTGATCAAAAGAAAACCAGCTATTTTGTGCTTTTTCTGGTAAAGATGAAAGTGCCGGATAAATCGTTTCCCAATTTCCAAAAACTTTTAGTCCAGAAGGTTTTTCATTTTTAATGGCATCCTCTAAGTAATAGAGTCCCTGATAGTTCACATCGTGATTATAATCCATATTGATTCTGGTCATTTTGTCTTTGAGTAAAAAATATCCTGTTTTGGTTATATGATATCTCTTGTTCTTTACTTTAACAATGTCCGCGCTTAATGAAGTTTCTAACAATGTTTTAACACCGTAGGTTGAGATATTTGTGTTTTTTGCTATCTCATTTAGGGTCAGTCCCAGTTTATCGTTGTCATATAAAGTCTCTAAGATCCCTAAATCACGCATTGATTTGGCAACTTGGAATATAATCGGAGCAAAAGCGATCTTTTGAGCTTCATATTGTGCTTCTAAAGCTGTCTTTGTATCATTGTCTTTAAAAAAGTTATGCATATTCTTCTCTTAATTTATTCTCTAGCAGGGGAATGTCTTGAATCTGCAAGATTGTATAGTATATTTAGTTAGCTTTCGGTAAAATACAACTATCAAGGAGAAGAGAGGGAAATCATTTGGTACATGGTTTATATACTATTGTAAAACAGGATGTAGAACAAATTATTTTACAACTCTCTTCAGAAAGTCATCCTGTATTCCACGCACACTTTCCTAACTACCCTATTTTACCGGGATTTGCACTTATAGACATAATCGCCGATATACTAAATGATAATGTAGTGAACATTATGCAAAGTAAGTTTATAGCCCATATAAAACCTAATGATGTTTTGACATGTACTATAAAAAGTGATGAAAAAAAAAGAAACATAAAAATATTCAAAAATGAAGAAAAGGTAAGTGAAATAGCATATGAATCAAACTAGCGTTATTGTAATCATACCCACATATAATAATCCGGAAACTATAAGAGATGTTGTGAATGATGTCTTAAACCATAGCTACAAAGTTATCGTGATCGATGATGGTTCTGACACAGCTGTTAAAGATCTATTTTCAGAAGAAGAACAGAAGAGAATATATTTTGTAAGACACGATGAAAATCAGGGCAAAGGTCAAGCAATTATAAGCGGCACAATTAAAGCAAAAGAACTGGGTTATACTCATGTACTTAGTATGGATGGCGATGGTCAACATTTGGCATCCCAGGCAAAACGTCTGATAGATGTATGTGATGCTGATGAAATTATTATTGGGGCAAGGAACTTTGATCTGGAACATGTGCCTTTTGGCTCTAAATTTGGTCGATGGTTCAGTAATATGTGGGCATGCTGGGATACTGGATACACGATAAAGGATTCATTGTCTGGATACAGAATATACCCGGTATCTATTTTAGATCTTCCTATCAAAACGAAAAGATTTGACTGGGAAATGGAAGTGCTGGTCAGGCATGCCGATGCGGGTAAAAAGATAAAAGAAGTAGACATAGAATGTTATTACCCGGTAGCAGAAGAGAGAGTGAGTCATTTTAAAAAATTCGAAGATACTATGGCTATTGTTTGGGTGCATGTTCAAATATTGCCATTCAAATGGGTGAAAACGATCATAAAACCATTTATGCTCTTCAAAAGTAATTAAACATATGAATGAAAGAAAACAGAGAGGCAGTGGATGGAGTATAAAGGCAGCTTTATATGTCTATAAAACATTAGGTTATAGATTTTTTTATTACCTCTTATATCCAATCACGTTTTTTTATTTTATTGTTGCAAAAAATGCTAGAGATGGGTTAAAAGTGTATTATGCACACCTGGGTGTACCTTTTACGAACAGGCGTTACTATGAACATTTACGAATGTTTGCAGTTTGCATGACAGATAGGTTTGTAGCAAAGGTCAATCCGGAAAACTATAGTTTTGAGTATGATAATATAGAAATACCTACAAAAATTTTAGAGTCTGGAACCGTATTGGTTTATTCTCATTTTGGAGGTTGGGCAGCATCTTCAAGTGGAGCACATGTACATAACAGGATAAATATTGTCATGCAGGAAGCGATGCTTGATGGTATTAAAAAAATCGAAAATGATCTCGAGAGAGAATCAAATATTCATGTGATAGATTTAAACCAAGGGACGATAGCTGTTTCTGTGCAGATCGCCAATGCTCTGCTAAAGGAAGAGGTTGTTGCCATAATGGCAGATAGGGCTTCTAACGAAAAAGCCGAGATCGAAGTCTTATTTTTAGATGAAAAAGCCAGATTTAATAAAAATCCATTTCAAGTTGCCTATAAAGTGGATAAACCTATATTGGCTTATTTTATTATATGGATCGGCATACAACGATATAAAGTAGAATATATCAGGATAGACATGGATAAAAATAAACCCGAGGAACAGGCTATAGAAGAAGCTTTAGCGATATATGTAAAAAAACTTGAAGAGATCGTAAAAGCATATCCAAACCAGTGGTTTAACTTATATAATTTTTGGGAGAAAAAGTGACATTAACGATAGAGAACAAGACAATAGGTCTTGATGAAATCATTGCAGCGAAAACGGTGAAAATTTCAAATGACAGAAAATTTATTGATGCTATTGAGCATTCGCATAATTTTTTAATGCATCAGATACAGACTAAACCTATTTATGGTATTACTACAGGATATGGAGCAAGTGGCAAGAACTATGTATCCTATGAAGACAGTCAGACCTTGCAAAAAAACCTGTATAGATTTCATGGTTGTGGCGTAGGTGAAAACCTTAGTAAAAAGGTATGTCGTTATGCCGTGATCATGCGTATGGTTTCACTAAGTAAAGGGCGTTCTGCTGTCAGTATGGATCTTCTTCACAGGCTTGAACTTCTAATTGAAAAGGATATTCTTCCAGTCATTCCTTCCCAGGGTTCTGTTGGGGCCAGTGGTGACTTAACTCCTTTATCGTATATCGCTGCAGTCATCGCTGGAGAACGTGAGGTATATTATAACGGTGATATTCGGGAGGTCAGTGCCGTTTATGAGGAATTAGGTATTGAGCCTTATGTCTTTAAACCTAAAGAAGCATTGGCAATTATGAATGGAACCACTATCATGAGTGCTATTGCATTAAATGCGTTAGAAGAGTTTGAGATCATTTTAAACTCAATGGAATCCTATGTTGCAGGAATGTTTGAAGTTCTCTTAGGTGACAGTACACCTGTATCGGATTTTGTTCATGATTCTAAACCTTTTTCGGGACAAATAGAAGCAGCAAAAAACATTAAAAATAAAATAGCAGGTTCAAAACTTACTCATGGTAGAGATGACCGTTATGCCAAGTTCTTTGAAGATAATGATCTCAATATTCAGGATAATTACTCTATGCGTTGTGCCCCACAGGTTTTAGGAGTCATTAGAGACAATTTAGTGATCTCAAAAAATTGGGTCGAAACCGAAATAAACTCTGTGAATGACAATCCTCTTATAGATGGAGAAAATGAAAAAATATATACTTCAGGAAACTTCTATGGTGGATATGTGGCCCATGCAATGGATACATTAAAGATATGTGCTGCAAATTTAGCAGATCTGCTTGATAAAGAATTCGCTTTACTTGTTGATCACAAATTTAACAGAGGTCTAGGCGAAAATTTAAAACTTGCCCCTGAATCCTATTATCATGGTTTTAAAGCAATGCAAATCACATTAAGCTCCCTTAGTGCCGATGTGATCAAAAATACAACAGCAGCCTCTGTCCATTCCCGACCGACGGAATCACTTAACCAGGACAAGGTTTCTATGGGGACAACAGCCGCCAATGACTTTGCTAAAATGATGCCGGAACTTCACAATATGCTCACGATAGCATTCATAGGAATGGCGCAAGCTGTAGATATAAGAGGAAAAGAAAATATCTCCCCTCATCTGAGAAAGATTTATGATGAAATTCGTGTTATTACCAAGCCTCTTATAGAGGACAGAAGAATGGATATCGATATTAAAAAGATTAAACCACTATTGATCAACGGGCGGTTTGCGTAAAATGGATCAGCCAAAAGTTTTAGTGACAGGTGCTACAGGTTCTATAGGAACAGCTATTGTTAAAGAGTATGCCAGACACGGTTACTATGTTTATGTTCACTACAACACAAACAGATCGAAGGCAGAAGAACTTTTAAATGGTATTGAGTCAGGAGAAATTATTGGCTTTAACATGAACAATAAGGATGAGATACAGAATGCATTAGAGCATTTAGAAGTAGATGTTCTTATTAATAATGCAGGCATTATTCGTGACAGCCTTTTCTTCTTTATGGAAGGTGAAGCATGGGAAAATGTGATCCATACAAATCTTAATGCTCCTTTTTATATCACTAAATACATCTCAAAAAACATGATCCGAAATAAGAAGGGCAGTATAGTAAATATAGCATCTGTCTCGGGGATCTGCGGAAATGCAGGACAGGCAAACTATTCTGCCTCTAAAGGAGGAATTATTGCACTTACCAAGACATTAGCGGTAGAATTTGGACGCTACAATATACGAGTAAATGCCCTGGCTCCAGGTATCATAGAATCGGAGATGATAGAAAATATTCCTAATGCCAAGGATATTAAAAACACCATCCCTCTTAAACGTTTCGGACGCGTTGATGAAGTCGCAAAATGTGCATACTTTATGGGGCATGAAGCAACTTATGTAAGTGGAGAGGTCCTCAATATTTCTGGTGCGATGGTACGATAGAGAAGAAATGAACTTTATTTTTTCACTTCTTTATGCTCCTTTGGTTTTTCTTTCCTTACGATATTTCGATATCAAGATCGTTTCAGTGCTACTATTCTTTGCAAGTCTCCTTTGGTTATTTCTTTTGAAAAATAAAAAAGATTTTTCTGTACTTTTCCCACTCTTTTACTTACTGGTAGCTATCATTTCCTATCTGTCAGAAGCTTTTTCAGTACTCAAGATAATGCCGCTTCTTATATCTACCCTTTTTTCACTTATCATATTATCCTCGTATCTTCAAGGCAGATCTATTATCCTCTATTTCGCAGAAAAGTTTTCCAAAACAATTATATCTACAGATGAAAAAGAATATATACACAGATCCACACTATTTTGGTTTGTACTAAGTGTGATCAATACAGCTATTCACTTGGGTATATTTTTAGATACAAATATCACCTTTTGGCTATACTATAGCTCTTTTGGTTGGTACCTTTTATTTATAGGCGCTGGGATCATCCAGTTTTTGCATAGACAATATATTTTTTTAAGGAATCATGATGTTTAAGGCTTTGGCGCTTATATTTCTGTTATCTCTACCTATTTTCGGACAGAGTATTGGCTTTTCTGAAGAGAGGTATCATAATGCTTTAGATGCCACATTTCATAAAACGGGTAAAATAAAATTTTTAAAGCATTCTATAGAGATAATGTATGATGGAGATGAAACAGTACTTATTTATAATGGTGACCTGCTTATTCATCAAACTGGTGACGTAAAAAAAGAGTTAGATCTCAGTAAAAGGCCGGCAGTTAAAATATTTTTTGTTCTTTTTGACGCTGTGTATCATGACAATAAAAAGATGCTTGAGTCTTACTTTAGCATACATGAGACGGAAGGGCTTGTTTTACTGACACCTCTTAACAATATTTCATCTTATGTAGACAGTGCAAGCTATAAAAAAACAGATAAAAAACTAGATTTCTTACAGATAAACCTAAGTAATAAAGACAGCATACGTATAGAAGAGACCAATGAAGTACTCTAATATCTTTATCTTTATTGTTTCACTCGCAGTATTGATATTTTTACAATCTTATACTTACTTATCCACATCACTATTATCAGTCCTTCCTACCGGTGAAACAAAAGAGCTGATAAAGACTTTTGAAAAAACACAAAATAATAAAATACTTTTACTAGCCGTTAAAGGTTTTGATGTACATGCATTAGAGACAATCAGACAATTAGAGAAAGATCTGGCATCCTTACCCTTACTCTCTGCCAAACAAATGAGTGGGAACAGTAAACTACAAGAACATCAAGAGAAATACAAACTTTTTACTCATAAGATCGATAAAGATAGGCTCTCTGAGCTCAATGTATCTAAAGCACTGAAAGAACTATATACAGAAATGACAACTTCATTCTTTCCGATCAACATTGACAAAGTTGATCCTTTTAATCTTTTGAAAACTTCTGAGACTCCTGCATTTCAATTGAAGAATGGCCATCTGGTTTTAGGTGAATACGGATATCTTTCAGTATTTAGATTAAATAGCAGCACACTTGAACAGCACAAAGAACTCTATCATCAGATCCATACGATCGTAGGTGATAAAAAGGGTGTTGAACTTTTTAGTCCCCTATTCTATTATGTTGAAAACTCACAAGCGATCACTTCTGATGTGAACAATATTATATTTATAGCAATGAGCATTTTATTGTTACTCTATGTGTTCATATTACGAGATATATCTTTACTTTTAAATACTGTCACGACACTGCTTACCTCTGCCATCCTCTCAACTATCGTAATTACACAGTTTTATGATGAAATTTCAATCTTTGTATTTGTATTTGGTATTTCTATCAGTACTATTGCTATAGACTATATGTTTCATCATTACGTACATGGCTACTATCTTAAAAATAGATCTTATAATAAAGAAGTCTTATTTGGATTTTTAACTACCGTTACCACTTTTTTTATTTTGAGCTTTACCTCATTTTTGTTGATTAAACAAATTGCTATATTTGCCATGATCTCTTTGATTGTTTCTTATTTACATTTTGCATTTTTATATCCAAAAATTGGATTTAAACTGTTTAAAATACAAAAGAATACCCCACACACTAATTTAAATTTTTTAAATGTAAAAATGCTCTTTATCGTTTCTACGATCATTATTGTTATTTCACCTTTATGGATACATTTTGACTTGAATTTGAAAAATTTAGATTATGACAACAGAAAACTAAGCCAGACTGAACAGTTTTTTGCAAAACAATTACATACAGGCGATAACATGACCTTTGCACTAAAAGCAGAAAGTATTGATGCGTTAATAACCTATGCACAAAAGATCAAAGAAGATATTGCTTCAGCTTACATACCTATATCATCACTTATGAGTCGAAATTCATACGAAAAGAATAAGGCTATATTAGGGTCCATGACTTTACTAAAAGACGAACTTGATACTGAAGCCACAAAACTTGGTTTTATAAAAGGGTATTTTAAAGATGCCTATGAAGCAAAAAAGCCATTTATGAATTATACAGAAGAGAATATTAAGATGTATGGTATAGATATTGTTAGGATGAATGCATCTTATATCACTTATGGAACAGTGAATAAAGAGATGTATCAAAAGGTTTTGAAATATGACTTTGCAGAAAGTTTAAGTATAAAAGAACGTTTTGAAATATCTATGAAAACATCTATGACCCAATTGTTAAAACTAAGCATAGTGGCGCTGATTGTTATTGTAGTGTTGCTCTATATTTTTACAAGAAACGCTATACTGTATGCTATGTTATATTTAATTTTTCCTATTTCAATGGTAAGTCTATATGCTTACTTTACATCTATAAATATTTTACATCTTTTCATGCTCGTTATTATTTTATCAATTGGCATTGATTATGCTATTTATCTTTCAAAAAAAAATAATGATCTAACTAAAAAAGCCATAACCTATTCACTTATAAGTACTTTCGCAGGTTTTGGTGTACTTATATTCAGTAGTATAAATGCACTCTACTCTTTGGGAATAGTTGCCACTATTGGGATCGTATCCATTGCTATCTTATTAGTATTTGTGAAAAGGGTTGATAATGTATCTTAACGTGGTTAATGATGATGGTAGTTTAAACCGTTATCATATCAGCAAGGAGGATTTTTTTGATGGAACTCTGTATGGACAGGTTGGCTATATAGGAACTCAAGCAAAAGAGTCAAATGCTTTAAATATTTTAAAGGCATATTTTTCAAATGCCAAAGCAATTTTAGTGGATAACACAAATAAGGTCATCTTAGATCGATTAAAGACTTTAAACATTTCAGAGCTTAGAGAAAAAAAGAGAGATGAAACCATTTTTGATCAAGAAAATTTTTCTCTGATGTATTTTACAAGCGGAAGTACAGGTCACCCTGTTGCTGCATTGAAAACCAAGAAAAATATCGAATCTGAAGTGAGTGTTTTAATAGACTTATTGGAAAAATACAAAATAAAGAAAGTAATTGTAACTGTCCCTTTTATTCATCTATATGGAACGTTATTTGGTCTAATGTTCCCTCTTATCAAGGGTATTGACATAGTATTAAAAGAACATTTTTTACCTCATGAATTACTCAATATGATTGATGATAACAGTATGGTTGTTACTACACCTCTCTATATTAAGGCACTGAACAAGCTTTCTGAAAAGAAAGACTTAAGTCATTCTATCTTTATTAGTTCAACAGGACCTCTTGACAGTGAAAATATCATAGCCTTTAATCAACAATATAGGTCAGATATTATTCAGATTTTTGGTTCTACAGAAACAGGGGGGATTGCTTATAAAATAAATGATGATACCCTGTGGAAACCATTTGAATATGTTGATATTTCTACGAATGAAAACAATGAGTTAAAAGTAAATTCACCATTTGTTTCACCTGTTCTATATGAGGATCGTCTTAAACAAACATATAGTGAAATACAGACATTTGACTATATAGAACAGGAACCATCGGGTTTTAAACTTATAGGACGAAGCTCAAAAATTTTTAAATTGGCAGGTAAACGTTATTCAACTATTCAAGTAGAAAACATTCTAGAAAAAGTAGACGGGATAAATAAGGCCTTGGTATTTGTAGAACTTGAAAATGATTCGTTACGGGGTGAATATTTAGATATTACATTAGAAACAAAGAAGGCATTTTCTGCTAAAGAGATCAAAAAAATATTACAATGTAATTTGTCTAACCTTAAGTTTTCAATTAAGTTGACAATCGTAGAAAAAATACCTATCAACCAGATAGGTAAAAAATTACGAATAAAATAGAAATTCTATTTTATTCGCTGGCTTCTAAAGACGCGCATCAATTGCTTTTTCCAGGTTCTGAACCCATCCGTTATAATTACTGTGGATCGTCTGGTCTTCAGCATCATAATCTAAATTTTCACTGCGTACATAATGGATACTATAGGCAGAGCCACTGTAGTTTATCCTTACCACAGCAAGATGTGTTCTTAAATAAAGTTTTCCTTCTGCAACACCTGGTCTAATTTTCGTTATCTTCCACCCTAGAGACTGACCCGCTTCTTTAATGGCTCTGTAAACTACTGCCGATGATTTTCGATTATCGATTTTGCTATTTTCTACATTATATATTGCACTACTTCTACAACCTGCAGTTATAAAAGCTGTCATTATTAAGAGAGCACTTAGTTTGAGTAATTTTTTCATTTTCTTCCTTTTCCTTTTTTATAGACAATAATACTAACACATATATTGTCATTTTTATGTAATATTACGATTTATTATAGAAATATTGTTTCTATGTGTCCCCTTTTTATTCATCCGTATCTGAATATAATGGAATGACACCCTACTAGGTAGTTTACGGTAAGATGCCCAGATTTTTCCAAAATACACCTGGGCATCCGACCTGCGGTACCACCCTATTGCCATCCTAACACTCCTTTGTCTATAGTTATCTACATATGTACCCCTCCCCATAAAATAGACCAAATATAAGGTAACAGTTTCTGCTAAAATAATATTAGGAGAAACCATGAGAAAGAGTCGATTTACAGAGAGCCAGATCGTAGGCATTTTAAATGAAGTAGAAGTAGGGATGAAAGTTGCGGAGGTATGCCGTAAACACGGCATTACAACAAAGACCTATTATGCATGGAAGAGCAAATACGGTGGGATGAGCGTATCCGATATAAAACGTCTTAAAGAGCTTGAAGCAGAGAACGCCAAACTCAAGAAGATGTTTGCAGAGATGGCGCTGGAGAATCATGCCCTCAAGGATCTGATCGAAAAAAAGCTCTGACGCCTGACGAGAAACGCGAGTCTGTAGAATATTTGAAGACAGAGCATAATCTGAGTGTCCGTCAGGCATGTACTGCATTGAACATCAATCGAAGCACGATGTATTACCAATATAAAGAGCGCAATGATCAGGATGTGATCGATGTGCTGAACCATTTCGCACAAAAGCATCCAAGGAACGGTTTTCGTAAACTGTTCCTTCGTATCCGCAATGCAGGTTATGATTGGAACCATAAACGTGTTTATCGTATCTATAGACAACTGGGACTCAATATAAGAAGAAAGACAAAGAAAAGGCTGCCACAGCGTATCAAGACACCACTTGAAGCACTTGAGGCTATCAATCATGTCTGGTCAATGGATTTCATGAGCGATACGCTCTGGAACGGTAGACGCTACAGGCTACTGAATGTGATCGATGAATATAACCGTGAGATGCTTGATATAGAGATCGATACCTCCCTTCCTGAAAGGCGTGTCATTGAAACACTTGAACGTATCTGTGAATGGAGGGGAAAACCAAACATGATCAGATTAGATAACGGCCCTGAATTCATTTCTACCCGACTGGAACTGTGGTGCGAACAGCATGACATAAAACTTGATTTCATCAGACCTGGCAAACCCACTGAGAATGCACGAGTGGAACGCTTTAACGGCAGTTTCAGAAGAGAACTGATTGATTGTTATGTTTTTCGTTCATTATCAGAAGTCAGAGAAAAAGCAGAAGAGTGGATGATCGATTATAATTATCATCGTTCTCATGAATCTTTGGGAGATTTAAGCCCTGTCCAATTTTAGAACGGCATAATCAAAAACGGAAATTGTCTGCCTAAATGTGGTCTAAATTTTGGGGATGGTTTGGAATGACCCCTATTTAGTAGAAACAATGTTAGACGCTAACACCTCTTGTTTTCTGATGTCTGCATAATATCTTAATCTCAAAGTTGTTTGGAGAGAGATAATCTAGATAACTATGCCGTCTTTTTGAGTTGTAGAACATCTCTATATATTCAAAGATCTTTCGTTTTGCATCCGATCTTATGGTAAAGATATGTTTTCTGACACATTCTCTTTTGAGTGTTTTGAAAAAGCTTTCTGCTACTGCATTATCATAGCAGTTTCCTCTTCTGCTCAGCACTGTATATCTGACCTTTTTTTCTAGCCATTTTTATCTCCCGTATTCAATGTTTTTATTATATCATTGGGAAATAAATCTGAGTGTTTAGCTGTCTAGATAATTCAGGCTATTATAATATTATAAAAACCAAAAAATATCCTCCATCCGTTCACACAACCTACCTACGGCTGTTTTTAGCTACAATACGCAAAAAACAAGAAGAGGAATAAGCCATGACCAGAGAACGTGAAGGTGAATTGCTGATGCTGGGACTTAGCGTCCTTGAGTCCTGGTTTCCCATACTTTCCATCGTAGCGATGTCCTATGTGGGTGCCTTGCATACCTACATGTACAGCCTTGTCATTTCCTTGTTCTTTTTTCTTGCCATCATGTACAAACGTCAGCGCTTTTCCGAGCTTAAGAACAGAGCGGCCTATAAGGATCTGCTCCTGACCACCTTTTGGATCACCTCTATTTTCGCCTTCCTCTTTATAGGGATGCGCTACACGACAGCGGGGAATATGGCCGTCATAGTCTTTTTGCAGGTGCTCTTCTCTTACCTCTACTTCAATGTCCTTGGGAAAGAAAAAATGGAAAAGATGCACCTTATAGGGGCTATTGTCATGGGTGTCGGTGCACTGATCATACTCATCCCCGAGGACCTGGCATTCAACAAAGGGGACTGGCTTATCCTGGGAGCCGCCGCCATGGCTCCCATCGTCAACCTGTACCAGAAACGTGCAAGGGTCTACTGCTCTTCAGAGACCATCTTGGGGTTCAGGACGCTGGTCGGTCTGCCTTTTGTGGCACTGATGGCCTACCTGATGGAACCTGCTGTCACTGCCGAGGCATTTATGTCCGCCCTGCCCTATATCTTTCTGATAGCCACAGGCGTCTACGTGGTCTCCAAGATCATGTGGATCGAAGCGCTCAACCGCATCTCCATCACGAAACTCTCTGCGATGCTTGCCCTGATGCCGATGATGACACTCTTTTTTGCCTATCTCTATCTGGATGAAGTACCGGAATTCCGCCAATTGGTAGGGATCCTGCCTGTACTGATAGGCGGGTACCTGATCACGAAACCGGTCAAGAGCTAAGACAGCTGTCACCTATTTTAATTATAAATTAATGTAGGATTAACATAGAATTCACTATAAGCATAGAAATACGTTAGAGGAGAACGACAGATGATCGACCAGACACAACTCATAGAAGAGATAGAAACCGCATTTAAAGATGTGGAACTGAAAGACGGCATAGGCATTTACGAAGCGGATGAGATCGACATGGGGAGCAGTCCGAAGATCATCCAGAAAGGCAACAACAAAGACAGAATGTGGTGGAAGTCCTGGAAAGACATAGAGGACAAATATGTCGCGTCCTACTCTTCCGTGATGGACTTCATGGATTCACAGGGTATCAAATGGGCCCTGCCTGCCTATATGATCTACAGTATCAGGCATTATAAAGAGGGTTCTTTTTCCGTAGATACCACCATCTATACACTGGAAAGAGGTGCGCTGGGTCATGACAAGCTTGACCTGTTTACCCCGGAACAAAAAAAGGCGATCGCACATTTTCTACAATTCATGGTCGAGGTCGGCGATGAGTGGGTGGATGCTGAATCTGCACAAACGGCTCTGGACAAAGAGTGGGCAAGCTACCTTTGATCCCCTCCTTTAAGCCGCTTTACACCGGAACTCACTCATAAAATAACGGAGGCAACATGCAAGCAACAGAGATCACCAGAGAAAACATCCGAATGCTCGTGATGTCATTCTATGCAAAGATCATCAAAGATGAGACCGTAGGGCCATTCTTTATCGCGAAACTGGGCGAAGATATGAGCAGTGAACACTGGCAGTCGCATCTGGAAACGATCGTCAACTTTTGGAGTTCTCTGGCATTTGGCGAGCCCAAATATGACGGGAATCTGTTTCTGCCCCATACCAGGCTGGGAAACCTCAAACGCGAAACCTTTGAACAGTGGCTCGCACTGTTCGCAGAAACACTGGATGAAGTCTATGTGGAAGCCATTGCCCAGAAGTTCAAAGAGCGCAGCAGGCTCATCGCAAACAACTTCATGAACAATCTCATGATCACTTAGCGGCTGGGGAACCCTGGCTGCTTTGGGGTGCCTCGTTCATATACTTTTTACTGATAAATACGGAAAGAGGTATCTGCACCAGATAGGCAGACATGATAGGCAGAAGCATCGATACGCCAAAGGTAGTGACAGAAAAGGTCGAGATCACCAGTGCAAGGGTCAAGTACCTGCTGACACTGTGCCAGAATGCCGCTCTTTCCTGAGCGGACTTCAGGTCATAAATGAACATGGAAGCAATCAGCGTCAAAAAGTAGAATGCCGCTACCGCTGCCAGAGAGATAGGGAAGAGCTCCGGTTCGAAATCATAGACATCGACAAGCAGCTTCGTGTTTTGCAAACCGAAGAGGTAAAAGATGATAATAAAGATACTGATATGACTGATATACCTGCGATAGTTCTCTATAACGTTCACCAAAGGCTTGATCCATATCACCACCCTGCTGAGGAGGAAAGGTATGACGATCAGCAGCTCGATCACGGCACTTGCAAATCTGTCTATACTGATGGTGGTGTCGTAGCTTACCTCAAAATAGCCTGCACTATAGGTTGCGAAAATATGAAGCATCCATAGAGAAACCGAGACAAAGATCAGGTTGATAAAAAGCAGTAAAAAACCTAGGGACGTATCTCCCTGCGATTTTTTGATCCAGTGCATCACCATACCGCCGCCCGAAAAGACCGAGATCAGGAAGAGACCTGCTGTGACGCCGAAATTGCCGGTCATGAACCCTAACGCAACTGCAAATATCGGTAGCAAGACGTAGTTTACCCCAAGGCCTTTCAAGAGCAGCAGCTTGTATTCCCATACCAGTTTGATGTGCCTGAACTCGAATTTGAACAGGGAAGGCATGATCAGGGTGATCCCTGCGAAGAGGCATATGTCAGAACTAAAGATAAAACCATCTGTATAGCTTCCGTACGTAAAGCCCAGTACAGCTCCCATGATCACGATAATAATTAACAGCATCTGTGTACCACCTTTTCAGTCAACAGCGATCCATGCATTTTGATCCCTGCTTTTTTTGCTTATAGTATTATCATACATTAAAAAGCCGGATATGACAACTCAAATCATCAAAAAATAGAAGATCCTCCTGCTTCTTGCAGCCATATGTATCTATCTAAAGAAAGGATCGGTAGATCATTGATCGATCTGTTCAAGAAAACTGTCGATCGTATCGGCTGTTCGTTTTGGGTCTTCCAGCAGAGGTATATGTCCAATGTCCTCTAAAACGGCCATTTGGCTGTTTTTGATGGTATGATGAAACAGTTTTCCATTGTTCGGATGGATGATCCTGTCCTTTTCTCCCCAGATGATCAATGTCGGCACGGTGATGTTTTTGACGATAGCATCCAGCTTGACATCCTGGAACATTCCCTCATACAGGATCTTCTCCAATGCCTTTCTTTGACACTTCTCCTCAAACATCACCTCTTTGAACAGGGATGGAATATGTGACGTTTTATGCATGGAGTAGTCTACAAGCGTTTCAAACCTCTCTTTCGTACAGACATCATACAGCGGATTCTTTTCAGACCGTTCTACCAGTAGGTCCCCATCGCTTTTGGTCTTATGCATCCCCATGGCATCTATCAGTATCAAAGACTTCACGTTCTCTGCATTGTTCTTCACATAGCGCAAAACGATCGCACCTCCCATAGAGTGCCCGACAATATGGATGTTTCCTGCTTCTTTTGCTTTCAGGAAGCTCTCAAGCCTTTGGGCCTGCTGTGCGGTGGTATAGCCCAGCGTTTCATCGGAAACACTCTCTCCGTGCCCGGGAAGATCCGGAGCGATCACATGGTATTTCCCATCCCACAGCGCTACCATCCGGTTCCAGTTGTCCTTGTTCCCCCCAAATCCATGGATCAGGACCAGAGTCTTCTCGCTCTTGACACTATTTTCATGATAGGCCATCTTCCCGAAATCCAAAGTAAGAGACTTTTTTTTCATCCCTGCACTGCTTCGTTCAGAGGCCATGACCATGTCATACCTTTGTTTGGAAGTGCATCCGGCAAAGAGCATCAGGGAAAACAGCAGCAGGGAAATACGGTATACATTTTTATACATTTTGGTTCTCTTGACCTCATGAAAACTTTACTACGGACAGATGAAGGTATAAAGTCTCTTTTTTCTTTACGTCGTTCATTATAGCAAAAACAGCATAAGTAAAGGTGATATCTACTCTGCAGGTCTTGAATCATATCATGGGAAGTTCAGGATGCTTGAGAGACAAGAATTCCAAAGAAAGGAAATTTTTTAGATACCTTTCATTATTGCTTGGCTATGATGACAAAATTACAAATTGAACGGAAATCTATGATGGAAAACTGGTACAGCGAAATAAGAACAAAAACGGAAGACATCTTTCAGGCCATTATCACACACGACTTTGTGGTGGACCTGATGCAGGCCAGACTGGACAAGGATATCTTTGGCTTTTATGTCAATCAGGACTCACTCTATCTTTCTGAGTATAAAAAATCGCTCGTCAAAGTGGGAACGAAGTGTCACCACCCGGATGAGAGACAGTTCTTCTATGAGTCTGCCACAGGCGTCATCGTCGTAGAAGATGCTTTGCACAATCAATTCCTGGAAGACAAATACCGTCACCCTACGCCCTCGCCCACCTGTGAACTTTACAACAGCTATGTGGCGCGTATCGTCAACCATGAGTCGGTAGAAGTAGGTATCGCTGCGGTCCTGCCGTGCTTTACCATCTACAAAGAGGTGGGGGACTACATTTTGGAGATGCAGGATAAAGGGAAACCGAACCCCTACCAGTCCTGGATAGACACCTATGCGAGCGAAGAGTTCGCCGCGGCGGTAGACAAAGCGATAGAGATAGCCAATACCTATGCACGTACCGCATCGCCGCAGAACCTGGCCAAAATGGAAGAAGCATTTCTCAAGGCATCCAAGCTGGAGTGGATGTTCTGGGACAGTGCATACAACAAGGAGCAGTGGAAAATATGAGCAGAAGATACAACAGCGTTCTGACGATCGCGGGGAGTGACTCGGGAGGATGTGCCGGCATACAGGCTGACATCAAAAGCATCAGTGCGAACGGCGCCTATGCGGCATCGGTGATCACCGCTACCACCGCACAGAACACCCAGGGGGTGACAGATATCCATGCGATACCCGTAGCGCATATACAAAAACAGCTCGAAGCGGTGCTGGATGATATAGAGTTCGGTGCGGTGAAAATAGGCATGCTGCACTCGGCCGAAGTGATAGAGACCGTACAGAGCACCCTTGAAAAGTATGGCATCAAAAAGATCGTCCTGGATCCGGTCATGATAGCGACATCCGGGGACAAGCTCATCACCGATGAGGCAGTCGAGAGCCTGAAACGCTTCCTGCCGCATGTCTACCTCATCACGCCCAACATTCCCGAAGGCGAACTGCTGATAGGGCATAAGATAACGTTGGAAAATATAGAGGAATCGGCCAAAGAACTGGGTGAGAGATACCAGGTCTCCGTACTGCTCAAAGGCGGGCACCTGGAGCTGACAGATGAAATGACGGATGTACTCTATAACCATGAGACCAAAAAGCTCACCAAGATACATAACAAGGCCGTGCAGACCATACATACACACGGTACAGGATGCAGTCTATCCTCCACGATCGCAACGTATCTCAGTTTGGGGGACACCCTGGAAGAAGCTACCGTGAAAGGGTGCAACTACCTGAACAAGGCCATCGAAGCGGGAAAAGACATGATCCTGGGCAAAGGGCACGGTCCGATCAACCACTTTGGGCTCTAGCCCGGAGGCTATGGCACGCCTTTTTCAAGTGCCGCCAAATAGAGATCGATATATTTGGCCTTTTCTTTGCGTCTATACTGCATCACCCATCGGGGATGAGGCACCACATCAATCGTTTCAAAACACTCATGTTTCTCATTGAAGTCTTGGAGATATTTGAGGTTCTTCCCGGTACCCACGCAGATGATATCCGGTTTTGCTTGAGGAAATGACATTTGCGTAAGGAGCGTTTCTTTGATAAAAGGTTCCAGGGCTGTTTGTGTTTTCGGGTCATCATAGTAGTTGTAGTTCCTGTCATGCTTCAGCAGTCCCAAGGGCATCACCGTGGTAAAGAAGAAATCCTTATAGAATTTTTCCACCCCG
>NZ_DATCSP010000008.1:0-33988 GCF_036568385.1 Sulfurovum sp.
AAGAGTATCCCTTTATGCGCCAAAGCCACTTCCCCTATCTTCGCCATGGAGGAGCCTCCCCCGAAGATGGAGGCGGAAGTGGCTGTATGGTGTGGTCCGCGCATAGGCCTTAACGCTTCAAAGTTGGGAGTGATACCGTCAAGAAACTGGTGTTTGGCGATGGAGAGTATCTCTTCTTCAAAAAGCGGGGGTAAAATGTCTTTGAGCCGCTTGGCTATCATGCTTTTACCGCACCCCGGGTTTCCTTCCATAAGAAAGTTATGCATGCCGGCTGCGGCTATCAGCGAAGCCCTTTTGGCTACGGGCTGCCCTTTGACATCTGAAAAATCATAGGCATAGTTCCGTTCAAAATAGTAGGGTATATCTTTCAGTATGACACTCTCGGCATCATAGCTGAAGGCCTGTACATTCGGTTTGAAGTTCTTGCTCTTCAGTATCTGCAGCGCCTCCTCCAGGGTATCCACTGCAATAAAGTCCACACCCGATATATGGCTCAGATAGGGTATGGACTCCTTGGGTACGATCGCCCTTTTGATCAAGCCCTGCTCTTTCAGGGAAAGGACCAGAGGGAAGAGCATCGAACTTGTTTTGACCTTGCCGTCAAGCCCCAGTTCACCAAAGACAAAAAGCCCCTCTTCGTCTATATGTGTTTTGTGGAGTCCGATCAGCAGTGCCAGGGAGAGGTCAAAATGTGTACCTGACTTTTTCAGGTCCGATGGAGAAAGATTGATGGTGACCTTGAGCGGAGGAAAGACAAATTCGTTGGTCAGCAGTGCCGATTTGGTCCGCTCTTTTGACTCCTGTATGTCATTGGATGCAAGGCCTACCACCGAAAACCCGGGAAGGCCCTTTGTAAACGTGGCTTCCACTTCTATCACCTTCGCGTTCACCCCTTCAAGCGTAGCACAGGTAAGCCGGTTGACGATAGCCTGCTTTTTCTCTTTCTGTTTGATAGGTTTGGCTGTCACTCTCTTGGTGTCTGGTGGAAGCGTACCACTATGCGTTTTTGCGTTCATACCGCTATCATCGCACAGTTATGGAGAAAAGGTTAAAAATATGTCAAATTGTCATGTTTTTATTGTTGCCGTTATGCATCATTGCCATGCATCGTTTACTTCGGGACGAGGGAAAAAAGAGATATTTTTTTTGATGGATGGGTCGGTATCTATTCCACCTCCGTAGAGATGGAGTGAGTGAAAACGGGCGCCTATGCCTCTTTGAGTCTTCTTTTCCACTCTTTTTCGAATTTTTTTCTTTTGGTGTAGGAGAGTTTCTCTATGAATACCTTTCCGTCCAGGTGATCCATTTCATGCTGTATCGCAATGGCGAGAAAATCATCATCTTCTATGATATGTTTCTCGCCGTTTCTGTCAAAGTACTCGACCTTCACATGTTTGGCACGTTCTACCTCTTCATAGAAACCCGGGACAGAGAGACATCCTTCCTGAAACTTCTCGCTGCCGTCTTTTTCAATGATCACAGGATTGATCATCTCCAGCGTGTTCTCTTTAGGCTGGTCATCTCCACTCTCTGCATTCTCTAAAGGGATATTGATGATAAGCGCTCTTTGATCCACACCGACCTGGATCGCTGCAAGTCCCACGCCGTTACTGGCACGCATCGTCTCATACATATCATCAAGCAGATCATGTAGGGCACCATTAAAAGACTTGACCTCTTTGGAAACAAGCTTGAGTCTTTTATCCGGATATACGACTATCTCTCTAACCATCTACCGTCTCTGTTATAAAAAACTTTTGGTGAGCACTTTGTCGATAAGCCCATATTCCAGAGCTTCTTGCGCGGACATGAAATAGTCACGTTCTGTATCTTTTTCGATACGTTTGGGTGTTTTCCCTGTCTGCTCCGCCAAAATATGGTTGAGTGTATCCTTCAGTCTCTGGATCTCCTGCGCCTGTATCTGGATATCTGTCGACTGCCCCTGCGCCCCGCCTGAAGGCTGGTGGATCATGATACGTGCATGCGGCAGGGCATAACGTTTGCCCTTGGTACCCGAAGAGAGCAGGAAAGCACCCATGGATGCCGCCTGTCCTATACAGATCGTTACGATGTCCGGCTTGATGTAGTTCATCGTATCGAACATAGAAAGTCCTGAAGTGATCACCCCTCCCGGAGAGTTGATGTAAAAATAGATGTCCTTGTCCGGATCCTGTGCTTCAAGGAAAAGCAGCTGCGCGACGACAGTGGAAGCCACCTGATCGTTCACCTCACCACTCAGCATAATAATACGGTCTTTCAGTAATCGCGAATAGATATCGTAAGATCTTTCACCTCTACCGGTCTGTTCTACAACATAGGGAATATAGCTCATTTTTTACCTTTAATAATATATAGTTAAATAGATTGTAATATCAACTCAACTATACACTTTATAGGTTAACAAAGCAAACAACAAAACGTGTTGTTTGCCTGAGTTGTTTTATTTATCCAGACCTAGCATCTTACCGAAGAGTTTGTCTTCGATCATACCCATCTTGACTGCCGGAAGAAGGTTGTTCTCCTGGTAGTATTTGATCACCTGCTGAGGGTCTTGACCGCTCATCATCGCTTCATAATAGATAGCCTGTGATACTTCCTGGTCATCTACCGATACTTCCTCTTTCTTTGCCAATGCATCGACGATGAAGGTTGCTTTGACACTTGCTACCGCATCCGCTCTCAGCTCTTCACGAAGGGCTTCCACTTTTTCAGGATTCTCCTTATAGCTGTTCAGTTCCTCTTCGCTCATCTCACGTGCTTTTGCATTGATCTTTGCATCGATCTCCTGCTCAACAATGTTGTTCGGGAGTGCAAAATCAAATTTTTCAACCAACGCTTCAACCAGTTTCGGCTTGAGGTCTTCATTGTAGAGTTTCGAGATCTCTGTCGATTCGATCTGTGTCTTTACTCTCTCTCTAAGCGTCTCAAGTGTTGCATTCTCTTCTCCCTGAAGAAGTTTCTGTGCCAGTTCATCGTTCAGTTCTGCAGGTTCCTGCTCCTGGATCTCATGCAGTTTTACTTTGAACTCTGCCTCTTTTCCTGCAAGGTCCGATGACTGATACGATTCAGGGAACGTCACTTTTATCGTTTTTTCTTCGTCATACTTCATACCGATGATCTGCTCTTCAAATCCCGGAATGAATTGACCTGAACCGATCTTGAGGTTGAACTTTTCAGCTTTACCGCCATCGAATGCCACACCGTCCACAAAACCTTCAAAGTCGATCACTACCATGTCACCGTCTCTCACCATACGTTTTCTTTTGAGCTTTGTGTACGGTGCCTGCTGTGCTGCGATCTCGTTCAACTTCTCTTCAATTTCTTTGTCCGAGGCAGCTGGTCTTTCAAATGCAGGAAGCACATCCATGTGCCCTTCTGTCTCAAATACCGGTCTGGTAGAAACTTCTACTTCTACGTCGATGGCGGACTCTTTTTTGTCATACTTTTTAAAGGTAGGCTGGCCAAGTATATCAGCCGGATTGATACCCGCTTCCTTGATACCTGCATCGATAAGTTCTTTCAGTGCTTCACCTTCAGCATCCTGTGCAAGTTTGTCACCATGCATTTTTTTAACGATATGTGCAGGTACTTTACCTTTTCTGAAACCGTCGACCTTCATCTCTTTACCGGCCTGGGCAGCCATCTTGTTAATGTTTTCCTCAATAGCACTGTTTTCGATCGTACCACTGATGATCACGTTTGCGTTGTCTACTTTATTTACTGTAACTTTCACTACAATCCTTTATATATAATGATGTGATTTTATCGAAATAATGTTGAAATACCAATAAGCGTGAAAATAATGCGGATAAACGGGGTATCTTTGCCGGCTTGCCTCGATCTTAAGAAGAAGTTTCCTGGTCCTGATTCTTAAGCTATTTCCCCACGAAGTTTAAGGATATAGGCTGCATCTCTATTCTCCTTGGGCCTTCCTTCCCAATCTTCACCTTCACCGACTTCGATCGTATCCTCTGCATGTGATGCGACTCACTTTATGAACATCTGCTATAATCCTGCATGCCAAAAGAACCGTATAGACAGATCCACCAAAATATCAGCCGCTGGTATCAGATAGAGGGAAGACAGTCACTCCCGTGGCGAAATACCGATGAGCCTTACCATATCTATCTCAGTGAGGTGATGCTTCAGCAGACACAGGTCAAGACCGTTCTGGAAAGATACTATTTCCCTTTTTTGGAAAAATTCCCGACCCTGCAAGCACTGGGTCAGGCCCCGCTGGACGATGTGCTTAAAATGTGGGAGGGACTGGGGTATTATAACCGTGCAAAAAACCTTCATAAAACAGCCACACTTGTCAATGAGCTTCCCCGCAGCATCGAGGAGCTCATCAAACTGCCGGGCATCGGAAAAAATACCGCACACGCTATAGCCGCGTTTGCTTTTGAACAGCCTGTTCCCATCATGGAAGCCAATGTGAAGCGCATACTTTGCCGTCTGCATAAACTGGAAACACCCACCGACAGAGCACTTTGGGACATTGCCTACGCACTGGTGGACAAAGCGAACCCTTTTGACTATAACCAGGCGATGATGGATATCGGTGCAGCCATCTGCACAGTGACCGATCCAAAATGTGAATCCTGTCCTCTCTCTTCCCTCTGCAAAGGCAAGGAGGATCCCACACGTTATCCTGTCAAAAAGAGACGGAAAGTTCCCACAAAAGAGCAGAACATTGTGGTCACTGTTTACAACGGTTCGCTCTCGATGACACAGCGTAAAGGAAAGTTCCTCCATGGGCTCTGGGGATTCGAGAGTGTTGAAGTGCCGGTTACTGCAGCTGAGTACCTCGGACAGATCTCCCATGCCTATACCCATTTCAAACTGCTCTGCAACGTCTATGTCCATTATGAGAACAGCCCTGAACAGGCACACTACTTTTCTGAAGCAGAGATAAAAAAACTGGCTATCTCCAAGGTGGATGAGAAGATAGTTAAATTGTTTTTGGCTACAATGTGAAAAATAAGTTACAGGGTAGAACATGAACAAAGAACAAGAATTCGAACAAGCTGTCACCAAGGTCCTTGAGCTTTTAGGAGAAGACCCGAATCGTGAAGGACTCCTTAAAACACCCAACCGTGTGGCTAAAGCCCTGAAATTTCTTACAGAAGGGTATCAGCAGGATCCAAAAGAGATATTGGGCGAAGCCCTTTTTAGCACCAGCAACGATGAGATGGTACTGGTCCGTGACATCGAATTTTACTCCATGTGCGAACACCATATGCTCCCGATCATCGGACGAGCCCATGTAGCCTACATCCCCGACGGCAAAGTGGTGGGACTTTCCAAGATCCCCCGTATCGTCAATGTCTATGCCAGACGTCTGCAGATACAGGAACAGATGACCGAGCAGATCGCTGATGCGATTTTGCAAACGATCCAGCCCAAAGGCGTAGCGGTCGTCGTACATGCACGCCATATGTGCATGGAGATGAGAGGGGTGCAGAAGATCAACTCCACCACGGTAAGTTCCGCACTCCGAGGACTCTTTAAAAGCGATGAACGCACCAGAAGCGAATTCTACAACCTTATCAATACCCCGACCCCTTCCAATTTTTAAAGCAACATCGAACTTTGTTCGATGTTCACCAGCAATTTACCCCAATTCAAGGCTTAATCGCACACGATTCTCTGATATTTTATGTTAGTTTAAGAATAACTGCGTAATATGCAGAAAACTAAATTAGGACTAAATTTGTCTTAATTAAAATGAATATCGTTTTCAAAGGAAAAATATGAATGTTTATTTAGACAACAATGCAACCACCATTGTTGATCCGCAGGTATTTGCCGAAATGGAACCTTATTTTGTACAGAAGTACGGTAACCCGAACTCGCTGCATGCATTTGCAAGTGACACACACCCGGGTATCAAACTGGGTATGGAAAGGATCTATAAAGGGATCAATGCACCCAGAGAAGATTCCGTAGTGATCACTTCATGTGCCACGGAAAGTAATAACTGGGTACTCAAAAGTATCTACTTCGAATATATCCTCACAGGCAAGAAGAACCATATCATGGTAAGTGAAGTAGAACATCCTTCTGTCATCGCGACAGCGAAGTTTTTAGAAGGATTAGGCTGCAGGGTGACCTATCTTCCTATCACTAATGAAGGTATCGTTGATGTACAAAGTGTCAAAGACAACATTTCAGAAGATACGGCTTTGGTTTCAGTGATGTGGGCGAACAATGAAACGGGTGCTGTTTTTCCGGTAGAAGAGATAGGGAATATCTGTGCGGAGCATGATGTACTGTTCCACACAGATGCCGTTCAGGCCATAGGCAAACTGCCTGTAGATGTTCAGGCATTCAATGTGGATTACCTGACTTTCTCTGCACACAAGTTTCATGGACCCAAAGGTGTTGGCGCGCTGTATATCAAAAAAGGCAAAGAGTTGATGCCACTTTTACACGGCGGTGCACAAATGGGCGGTTACCGTTCCGGTACACTGAATGTAGCAGGCATTGTAGGTATGGGCAAGGCCATAGAAGCAGCCGTAGAAGCACTTGACTTTGAGATGACCGAACTCAGAAAAATGAGAGACCGTTTTGAAGATGAACTGCTCAAGATCCCGGACACCTTTGTGGTCACTCCGAGAGAAAAAAGAACACCCAACACGATACTGATCTCCTTCAGAGGGATAGAGGGTGAATCGATGCTATGGGACCTTAACCGTGCAGGCATCGGGGCAAGTACCGGTTCCGCCTGTGCCTCTGAAGACCTGGAAGCCAACTCTGTCATGGAAGCGGTCGGTGCGGCAGAAGACCTGGCACACACCGCAGTGCGTTTTTCACTCAGCCGCTATACTACGCAGGAAGAGCTGGACTACACGCTCAGAGCCGTTCAGGCTGCAGTGGTCAGACTCAGAGGAATCTCCAGCTCTTATGCGTATGCGCCGAAAGGGCATGAATCAGGACTGGATGCGCACCATCATTAATGAATAAAGAATCAATAGAAAAAGGAAAAAATTATGGGAATAGATAGTTTAATTGGCGGTACCATCTGGGATGAGTACAGCAACAAGGTGACAGACCTTATGAACAACCCTCAGAATATGGGTGAAATAACCGAAGAAGATGCAAAAAACATGAACGCAAGACTCATTGTTGCCGATTTCGGTGCAGAAAGCTGTGGCGATGCCGTACGTCTCTACTGGGCCGTTGACCCTCAGACGGACAGGATCATGGAATCGAAGTTCAAAAGTTTTGGATGTGGTACAGCGATCGCCTCTTCAGATACCATGGCTGAGCTCTGTAAAGGAAAAACGGTCGATGAAGCCGTGAAGATCACGAACATTGACGTTGAAAAAGCCATGCGTGACGAACCGGATACTCCGGCGGTTCCGCCTCAAAAAATGCACTGTTCGGTGATGGCCTATGATGTGATCAAAAAAGCAGCAGCACAGTATAAGGGTGTGGATATCGAGAGTTTTGAAGAAGAAGTGATCGTATGTGAATGTGCCCGTATCACGCTCTCTACCCTACAGGAAGTGATCAGGCTCAATGACCTTACAACCGTAGAACAGATCACGGACTACACCAAAGCCGGTGCATTCTGTAAATCATGTATCAAGCCTGGCGGGCACGAGGAAAAAGATATCTATCTTGTAGACCTTTTGGAAGAGCATGAAAAAGAAAAAATGGCTGCTGCTGCAACACTTGGCAATCAAGGCGGTGCTAGTGTCGATTTTGCAAATATGACCATTGTCCAGCGTATCAAAGCGGTGGATAAGGTAGTGGATGAAAATATCAGACAGATGCTTGTAATGGACGGCGGTGACATGGAAATACTTGACATCAAAGAGAACGGAGCGAATTTTGACATTTATATCCGTTACCTAGGGTCCTGTTCAGGTTGTGCAAGTTCAAGCACAGGGACACTTTTCGCCATAGAGAACATCCTAAAAGAAAAACTCGACGAAAATATCAGGGTTCTACCTATATAGGCATTCTTTATAAATCCAAGCATTCAGCTTGGATTTTTCATGGTCTGGGAATGACCTTCTCTACCATCAACTGTAAAGAAACCTTTCCCCTGAAACGGTTTTCATTGACCGTATAGACCACATCTACTTTAGAACCTGTTTCAAACATTTCCCGTGTTTTGAATTTTACCCCCTGAATCACAATACCGTCCTGCGCAAAAGAAAAACGTAGATGTTCTCCCTCTTTACCCATCGTATCTGCCTGAAGGATTTCCACATTGGTGCTGATGAATTTCGGTACAGAGTTCCCCTGTCCGTAAGGTCCGTATTTTTTGATGAGGGATGTCAATTCGAACGAGATAAGTGAAAAATGCAGATCGCCTACTATTTCCGGGTCTGTTTCCTCTTTCAGGTACTCCCCCTCAATAAAGTTATGTTGGACTTTGCTTTTAAACGTTTCGAAGTGCTCTTTTCTCAAAGAGAGACCTATGGCTGCCTGATGCCCCCCGAACTTTTCCAGATGCTCTCTTGCGCCGTCAACGAGACCAAAAAGATCGCATGCTCCGAAACTTCTGCCGCTCCCTTTTAGCATCCCCTCTTCGCTTTGGCTGAATATGATGCAGGGTTTTTCACATGCCCGTGCCACTCTTGCAGCCACAATACCTATTACACCCTCGTGCCACGCTTTTCCTTCCACTATGACCACTTCATCCTTATGATCTACCTGCAGCATCGCTTTTTGTGTTATGTCGTGTTCTGTGGACTTTCTAAGGGTATTGAACGCTATCAGACGTTCAAGCCTTACCCTTGCATCATAGATATTGGTCGAAGCTAAAAAATCTACGGCAAAAGAGGCATCCTCCATACGGCCTGCACTGTTGAGAAGCGGTGCCAGGAAAAACCCGATATCTTCTGCATCGATCTGCTCTTTTTGGCTATGTTCCAAAAACGCCTTGATGGCAGGTCTTTTACTCTGGTTCAATGCCTGTATGCCTGCCAGCACCATCGTCCTGTTGATATGCTGCAGAGGCATCATATCTGCTATGATGGCAATGGCCACCAGTTCGATATATTCCATCATATCTATCTTCACATTCAAAGCATTTTTGAGTGAAGCGATCAGATACCAGGCGATCTGTGCACCGCACACGTCCGCATAGGGAAACGTGCACGTTTCCTGTTTTTGATTGATGATCGCATAGGCATCGGGAACTTCCGGCGGCAGGATATGGTGATCCGTGATGATCAGCTCTATCCCCTCTTCTTTGCACAGTTTGGCAGCATAGACAGCAGAAATACCGTTATCTACCGTAATGGCAAGATCTGTTCCCTGTATTCGTGGAACGATGTTCGAGGAGAGGCCATAGCCGTCTCTGAAACGGTTGGGAATGATCCACTCTATCTCATACTCTATCTCTTCGAAAAAGAGTTTCATCAGTGTGGTAGAAGTGACACCATCCACGTCATAGTCGCCGATGATGGTTATTTTCTCCTGGTTCTGTATGGCAGAGACGATGCGCTGGGTGGCTTTGTCCATATCCTTGAACATGGAAGGCTGGGGAAGATCACGCAGTGTGAGGAACCCCTCTTCAAAGCGTTGGTGCAAGAGGGCTTCTAACGCTTGAAGCGTCAACGGTGCATACATTTATTTTTTATGTTTGATCGCCGCATTGACAAATGCTAAAATGGACGGATTCGGATTCTGAAGTCTTGAAGTAAATTCCGGATGGAACTGTACCCCAAGGAACCAGGGGTGGTCCACTACTTCCACCGCCTCTATCAAGCCGTTCGATTCGCCTGTGATAGCCATACCGTTGGCTTCCAGTGCTTCTCTGTATTTTGGGTTTGCTTCATAGCGGTGTCTGTGTCTCTCATAAATGATCTTAGCGTCATAGGCTTCTCTAAGATTTGAACCCTCTTTGGTATCACACTCATATTCGCCCAATCTCAGTGTTCCCCCCATGGCAGAGGTGGATGTTCTGATCTGTTTCGCGCCTGCGGAATCTATGAACTCGTCTATCAGATAGATGACCGGATTGGTCGTGTTCTCATCAAACTCTACAGAGTTCGCATCTCCCAGTCCAAGTACATTCCTTGCAAACTCAACGATAGAGAGCTGCATACCGAGACAGATACCCAAGAAAGGTATTTTTGTCTCTCTGGCGTACTTGATCGCTAGGATCTTACCTTCTACACCGCGCCCGCCGAAGCCGCCTGCAACCAAAATACCGTCACAATCCTTTAAGAACTTCTCTGCACCGTCCTCTTCGACCTTTTCACTGTCCACCCACTTGATATTGACCCTATAGTCAAGATGTGCGCCCGCATGTATCAGTGCTTCGGTCAATGATTTATAGGACTCTTTCAAATCGAGATATTTTCCGACAAATGCTATTTTGACCTCGTCACTCGGCATAATGATCTTATTGACCAGATCTGCCCAGTCATCCATTTTAGGGTGGCAGTTCTCAAGTTTAAGCTGCTGGCAGATAGGCGTAAGTATGTTCTGTCTTAAAAAATTAAGCGGTACCTGATAGATCGTTGAAGCGTCTTCAGCCACGATCACAGAATCGTCGTCGACATCACAACTGTAAGCGATCTTTTGCTTGATGTCATTAGGTACAGGATGTTCCGCTCTCAAAACAAGCATATGAGGCGCAATACCTATACGTCTCAGTTCCTGGACCGAATGCTGTGTCGGTTTGGTCTTTAATTCACCGGCAGCTTTGATATATGGCAAAAGCGTGACATGGATGTTCATTACCTGGTGTTTACCCAGTTCATGTTTCATCTGTCTGATCGTTTCCAGGAACGGTAACCCTTCAATATCCCCTGTGGTTCCGCCCAGCTCTACAATGAGGATATCTTTGTTTTGGCCTGCTCTGACGATACGTTCTTTAATTTCGTCTACAATATGGGGAACGACTTGAATGGTTTTACCCAGATATTTCCCTTTACGCTCGTTCTCTATCACTGTTTTATAGACAAGACCCGTAGTAAAGTTATTGTTCTGTGTAAGCGAGGTATCCAAAAATCTTTCATAATGACCCAGGTCAAGGTCGGTTTCAGCACCATCTTTGGTGACAAAAACCTCTCCGTGTTCAAGCGGTGACATTGTACCGGGATCGACATTGATATAAGGATCAAGTTTCAATACCCCTACACTCAATCCGGTATGTTTCAGCAAAGTACCTATACTTGCAGCAGTGATACCTTTTCCTAAAGAACTTAGTACGCCTCCGGTAACAAAAATATATTTTGTTTTATTTTCACTCATATAAAATTTTTCCTTTTATGCAACGATCGGCATGATGATTGTAATAAAATTATCGTCTTTTACGACAAATGGCAGTGTGGGTTCATTGAATTCCATCATGAATTCATTTTTGTTCGTTTGCGAAATGAAATCCAGGATATATCTACTGTTGAAAGAGAGTTCGAATTTGTCATCCAAACCTGTCTGCAGTTCCAACTCCGTTTTGGCTTCCACATTGTCCGCACTTAAAGAGTTAAAAATGATACTGTCTGCTAAAAGCGTCAATTTGATCTCTTGAGAAATAGTGGTGATCATTTTGATCGCGTCGATCATCTCTTTTTTAGGCAGGAGTACTCTGTGTTTTGTCGAACTCGGGATAATACGCTGATAATCAGGAAACTTGCCATTGATCAGTCTCGTATAAAAATAGTAATTTTCATTGCAGATAATAAGGTTCGTTTCATCAAAGAAGATATTTATCTGATCCAAAAAGAGTTTTTGTATTTCCAAAATGGCTTTTTTGGGTACGATAAGCGACAAGACCTCGGCATTGTTACCCGGGATAGTAGCGATTGCCAATCTTCTGGTATCTGTACCTACGAGATCTGTAGAGTCATGTTTGATGTTGATAAGAGCACCGTTCAGTTCAAATTTCGGATTATTGGTATCTATGGCAGGCGATATTTTTTTAAGGTTTTGGATCAAATTTAAAGAATCTAAGGAAATTTGGGGTTTGTCTTCAGCGCTGGGGAAAGATGGATAAGAGTTTGGATCGAATGTTGGCAGTTTGAATTTGGAATTTTTCTGTTTAATAATAAGTGTATTGTCTAAAAGTTCTAATGTAATTTCATCATCTTTCAAAATACGTATGATATCCAGGAGTTTTTTTCCATGGGCTGTGAAGGCACCTTCTGCTTCGATCTGGATATTGTCGGTGACGATCTTCAAACCGATTTCAGAATCCGTCGCTTTCACGACACATTTGCTGTTGTCTGTTTTGAACAGTATATGCGAAGTGATCTGACTCGCATCTTTTTTTTCTAAAAAAGGTTGTAAATTAATGAGTATAGATTCTATAATTTGTTTTTGAGCTCTTATCTTCATTGACTCTCCTTATTATTAATAATATTAGTACGTAGTAGTAGCATCACATGAATATGTGAAAAACTAATTTATTGCTGATGTAACCGTTATTTGAATGAATGTGTAACTGCTTATCGACATTCACGTTTATTCACATTTAAAATTATATCTTTTTTTTATTCAAGTTTTATAATTAATTTTTACCTTCACGGACCAAAGCAACATGGGCAGGGAGTATCGAGGCTTTTTTGTACTGAAAAGCATAAAAATCAGATGGCTACTCCATGCTGCTTTGTGTTTGTGTATTGATCTTATTGGAGAGTTCTTCCAGTATCACTTTGAAGTTTTCATCACTCTCTATGATCTCATTGATCTTTTTCATCGCATGTGAAATAGCTGTGTGGTCTTTCATTCCGAAGTACACTGCGATCTGAGGCATAGAGTTCGGGGTAAGGTTTCTAGCCAGATAGATAGCGATCCTTCTGGCATTCACGACATTTTGGGTACGTTTTTTTGATTTGATATCCGAAGGTTTGATATTGAGTTCTCTGGAGATGATCTTGACAATATCATCGATGGTGATGTTCTCTTTTTTCTCTTTGAGCTGGTCTTTGATGGCATTTTGTGCAAAGTCCAGTGTGATCTTCTGATTGAGCATGGAAGAGAGCGCATTGAGCTTTATGATGGTCCCTTCTATTTCACGTATATTGTCACCCATGTTCGTAGCGATATAATTGACGATCTCGTTGTCCAGTTTGATACCGTCAAGTTCACACTTCTTTTGGATGATCGCGATTTTGGTTTCAAGCCCTGGCGGCTGAATGTCGGCCATCAGTCCCATTTCAAAACGGGATCTGAGCCTGTCCACCAGTCCAGCGATCTTGTTGGGTTGCCTGTCAGACGTGATGACGATCTGTTTGTTGTTGCTGTAGAGTTCATTGAAAGTGTGAAAGAACTCCTCTTGTGTCTGCTCTTTCCTGCTGAGAAACTGTATATCATCTATCAGTAGCAGGTCACACTCCCTGAACTTATCTCTGAAGCGATCCATCGTTTGAGAGCGCAGATGCGACGTAAATGAGTTCATAAACTGTTCCAGGGTCGTGTAAATAACGGTTTTACCCAAATTGATATGGTAGTTACCGATCGCTTGGAGCAGGTGTGTTTTACCCAATCCTACGCCGCCATAAAGGAAAAGAGGATTATAAAGTTTTCCGGGTTTTTCTGCTACGGATTTAGCCGTAGTATAGGCAAATTGGTTGGAATCTCCCACAATAAAACTTTCAAAGGTTAAAGAAGGGTTCAGATAGGTACTTTTGGAAGCGCTTTTTTCTGTGTGTATTACAGCAGGTTTTGTACTTTGTGTATTTTGTTTGCCAACTGTGATCTCAATTTCCGGTTTGACCTCATTCTGGAGTTCAAAAAGATGTACAAGTTTGTCGCTGTATTTGCTTTTGATCCATTTTGCTATGATCATGTTCGGTGCATTGAAATAGACAATATTGCTTCTGGATCGTTTGGTATCATACACTAGGTTCTTGATATACCGTTCATATTCTGTTTCAGTGATCTCTTTTTTGAGTTCAAAAAGTACTTTTTGTCCTATATTCATAGCCATTTGCCTTTGATATTTTTAAATGTGTGAATAAATATTCAGAGCTTTAAAGAGTTAAAATTCTTTATGTGAATAACTTATCGTATTTTAGCCAACTTAAGCTAAAATAGCGTTATCAAACAGAGTTGAATAATTTTATTCACTATGTGAACAAAGGTGTGAATGAATATTTTAGGTATAGACCCCGGAAGCCGTAATTTAGGGTACTGTTTGCTATTTTGGGATGGAAAAAACTTTTCACTTCTGGAAGCCGGTTTGGTCAAAATAAAAGCAAAAGAGCTGCAGGAGCAGATCGTAGAGCTTGTAGAGGGAATAGAGATCATTTTAAAGGCACACCAGGTGGATGAAGTGGCCATTGAGGATATCTTTTTTGCCTATAATCCTCAGACCGTTCTGAAGCTTGCGCAGTTCAGAGGTGCACTCTCTCTAAAGATACTTCAGGAGATAGGGTATTTTTACGAATATACACCTTTGCAGGTGAAAAAAGCAGTGACAGGAAACGGTAAGGCAACCAAAGAGCAGGTAGCATTTATGGTCAAGCGGTTGTTGGGTATCAAAAAAGAGATCAAGCCTTTGGATATTACAGATGCCATGGCCATTGCATTGACGCATCTTCAAAGAGTGAAGATGCGTAAAAAGAGTAGTTGAGTAGTCAGTCAGGATAGAAAGTTAATTAGAAAGAGGCTTGGCGTTCTCTTTGACAGTGATCATACGTTTTTTCGGTATCTTGAATGTTGATTTCTTGTTCCCCCGCACGGACTCTTCAATGATCTTGTCATAGAGATAGATATCATGTTTAAAATAGGCCAGGCCATCCTCTTCATAGACTGTAAAATAAAGCATATGCACAGGGATGGTTTGTTTGAGGCCAATGGTCGTCGGCTCGTTACTTGCAATGATCTTGTCTATCTCATTTTTGGTATAGCTTTTTCTTACATGCTGAAGCAGCAGTGTGACAAGATCAAAAGGTTTTTCCACACGTACGCAGCCCGAACTGTAGATCTTGTAACGCCTTGAAAGCAGGGACTTATTGTCCGTATCATGCAGATAGACATCATATTTGTTAGGGAACATGAACTTCACACGCCCCAGTGCATTGTTGTCTCCAGGGAACTGTACAAAACGGTAAGGTACGGGACTTTCACTTTTTTCATAAGGACGCAGCATCTCTTGCGTGACCTGGACCTCATTTTTGCCTCTGAATGCATGGATATTGTTCTCTTCGAGGTATCCAGGGTTTTTTCTCAGTACGGGGATCAGGTCTCGTTTGATGAGATTATCGGGAATGGTCCATGTGGGGTTCAGTACCATATAACGTATTCTGTCTGAAAAAAGTGGTGTCGGTCTGTCTATACGCCCTACCACCAAAGCTCTTTTCATGACCATTTCATGATCTCTGTAATACCGAAGATTGAAATCAGGGACATTCACTTCGATGTATTCCTCTTCAAACTGTTTTGGATAGAGTTTTGTTTTATCCAGATTTGTGATAATGGCCTGTATATTGGTTTTTACAGGCTGATTGAGGTAATAGGTCGTTGTTTTGTCTACCACGCCTGTGACTTTAAGAAGATAACGTTTCTGATAGGTCATAACGGCTTTTTTCAATGTTTCGTCAAAATTGCTGTCTATGGGTGCATATCTAGGATAATCTCCGGAGATCTGCAAGCGTTTTTTTATCGTTTCGACACGACTTGAACTGTCACCTACTTTCAGGTCATCATTGCTGTATGTTATCTTTGGAAACTTATCCATCCCGCGATACTTTTTAAGTAGCTTCACAAGCTTTCTGTAGCGTTTTTCCATAGGTATCAGCGAGGTCAAATATTCATAAATGTTGCCATCCTCTATTGCAGCTATCAGTTCATCCTGGTCCGGAAATGGTTTGAATGACATTTCCCATACGGCTTTGATATCATCACTTTGCTCAAGAGCAGCCAATTTTTCCTGTACCATATTCCAGTCCACATCTCCCTGGACAATGAACCGTACCAAGCGTACCATCGAACTGGTGAGGATAAGATCGAGTCTGGCATAGGCTGCAGCCTGTCGTCTATTACTGAGTTCACCGTTATCCAGCTGATAAAAAAGACGTTTGATAGATGCTTGATCCAGTGGTTTGTTCTTATAGTTAAAAAGAGGATCGTTCAATGCCTGTATCAGATGACTGGTTTTTTTTCTGTCTTGATTACCTATCCATAAAGGTTTATAGTCTGTCTCCTGATAAATGTTTTGAATGATCTCTTTGTTTTGACCCTTTATACGTGTTTTGAGTCCCTGCTGGATATGTGCAGAAATATTCTCTATCGAGAGAGGTTCAGCCTGAAGAGGATGTAGTGTCAATAGCAAAAATGTCAGTAGAGTGAAAAAACGCAAAAAAGTGCTCCATAATAAAATATATAGTTTAAAAAACGTATTATAGTGAAATTTTTCAGTGTAAGATTAATAATTAGTAAAGAAGAGCGTATTTAGCAATATTGTTGTGTTCGGCCAGGCCTCTATAGGCCTGGTAAAAGTTTAGAATGTATAGGTTACACCTACGTTGATGGAATCAACCATATGGTCGACACCGGTGAGGTGACCATCGAATCCGGAATCATCATAGAGATTTGTATAGTCCACAAAGACTGCTACTTTCTCATTTATGGCATAGTCCGCACCGATACCCCATTGGAAACCGTCTTCAGACAGGTCTACTGTACCATTGTCATAGCTAGTTTCCCCGTATCCGAGCAATCCGTATACGGTCACAGCACCGATCGGGTACTGTGGTTTTACATAGATACCAGCATTTTCAAGACAGTCAGTAAAACCGGCATATCTTGCTTCCACACCAACATATTCATTGAAGTTGTATCCTGCCAGTAAAAGCACCGCATCCCCATCGTGATCCTCTTCCGGTACCGATACTGAGACCGGTGCAGGAACGGCGTTTACCGTACCTGTAAATGGAGTATAAGTATAAGTATACCCATCGATATTCATATTCATATACGAATAACCCAAACCTACATAGAAAGCACCTGTGGAAGGTTCCTCTACTGCTACCGGAGTTTCAATAACCGGCTCTACCGGAGCTATATCTCCACCCGCCATTGCGAATGTACCCATTGCCAAAAACGCTGCTAATGAAAGATTGAATTTTTTCATTTTACACTCCTTGTACATGTATTTTAATATACTTAATAAGTATACTATGTATATGTATATCATATTTATACATATAATGTCAAGTTATTAAATGGTATTGCAGCTGTTTCTGGAATAAGTCAAACCGGCATTTGAAAAATGCGTTTGCACATTGGCAGAATTTTGAAGTATCAGTAAAATATAGCAGGAGGAAAATAGAAAAACAGATAAACTCTGCCAAGCCTAAGCTTAGCAGAAAAGGTGTTTAGAATGTATAGGTTACACCAAAGTTCCATGAAGTGATCTCTTCGTCAAAATTTGCAGTTCCCACATCATAGGTGACTGTATTATCGTCATCATATAGACTGGTATAATCAACGAATACAGCAAGGTTCTCTGTAAAACTGTAGGCACCACCGATACCCCATGAGAAACCATCCATGTCATATGGTGGGCTTACTGTAGTGCCTCCGCCTGAAAGTTCAACATCTGAATCCGCATAACCAAGCAGTGCATAGATGTCAAACGCCTCTGTGACCGGGTACATAGGTTTTACATAGATCCCCCAGGTATCAACGGTAAGATCTGTATTGTCACCAACATCTTCTTCAAGACCGAACCAGTATCTACCTTCCACCGCTATATAGGGGTTGAATTTATACCCTGCCTGCAGCATGACGGCACTGTAATCTTCGTCTCCTGATACTGAACCCGTTTGAGGTAGATCTGTTACTCCTGTCAATGTGTACGACATTGTCTCATCATAGTTCGCTGCACTATAGGCTATACCTACATAGAACGCACCCGTAGAAGGTTCCTCTACTACCACCGGAGCTTCCACCACCGGTTCAACTGGAGCTATATCTCCACCTGCCATTGCGAAAGTACCCATTGCCAAAAACGCTGCTAATGAAAGATTGAATTTTTTCATTTGACACTCCTTGTTATGTATTTTAATATACCAAATTAAAGTATACTATCTATATGTATAGCATATTTATAACTATAATGTCAAGTTATTTAGAAATATAAAACCATATTTCTATCATAACTGTCAAGGTTTGTGCTTATGCTTTATTTCTATGGTCTTTATCGATGAGCTTGAGGTATTTTACAGGGGTGACGGCTTTCATCGCTTCGGCCAGCCACTGTATCTGGAACCATGCGGCACCCGAATCTCTGAGGTCAAAATAGTTTTTGAGACTTCTGATATTAAAGGTGACCACCATGTCCACTTTCCAGTTGTCAGTGACGATGTGCTTGAATCCATCTCCCACATTTCTTTTTTTCTTTCCACTCTCCAGTGCTGCATAGAGCGCAACAGCGTCTCCTTTGTGTTCCTCCAGGAACGGAAGGGATGATTTGGCTACGGCATTTTGTATAAAATCATTGTCTCTTTGATATTGGAAGCGTAGTTTGTCATAGATGGCCCTGATCTCTATCTGCAGATAGGCCTTGTCCGAAATGACAAACAGATTCAATGTAAGGAGGGTTTCAAAAAAGAAGGCAAAACCCTCTTCTGCTTCAAGAGAAGCCACAAAAGCGTTGATCACACTGGACATCGTGTAGCGTGTACTTCTGACAGAGATAGCCTGAAGTCTATGTCTGGCATGCTCCTGGAGCACCCCTCTAGAGGTTCCCTGTATGAGATAGCTCAGCGTGGCATGTTCGATGATGGAGTGGTGGTGGTGTACCCAAGCAAGGTTGGAAAGCAGTTCCGAGTCGTCAATGTCATTGATGGCATCGGTATCCAGTGTTTGCATGGCATTTTTGACACATTCGTTTTCAGAGTTCTCAAAACTGTCGTAACAGGTTCGTGCCGCGATCTCTGCAACGCCGAGACCGCTCTGCTGTAATAGTGTAACTTTCGGCTTTTCGTATTCGATATGATACATTTCTATTTTCCCCATCATTACACTCCATCAATATTTTGCTACAATTATATCACTATAAAATTTAATTATTATAAGCAGCGGGTCACATAGGATTTCTGCCAAAAAGAAGTTAGCATTGGTGTAGCTTATTGGCTTGATCTGAAAAGCATATCTAGCAGAACGAGGAGTATTTGAATGAAGGCAGATGAACGATTTTTTAGTTTCGAAGAGGATTTTAGAGACCCCTATGCAAGAGACAGGGACAGGGTACTTCACTGCAGCTCTTTTAGACGCCTGGAATATAAAACGCAGGTTTTTTTGAACCATGAAGGGGACTACTTTCGTACAAGATTGACCCATTCGCTGGAAGTGAGCCAGATTGGACGGACACTTTCGCGCATGCTGGAGCTGAATGAAACGCTGGCGGAGGTGATCGCCCTGTCGCATGATCTCGGGCATACGCCTTTCGGACATGTAGGCGGTGACGAGTTGGACAAGCTGCTTAGAGCAGACGGAAGACCTCTGGGCTTTGAACATAATTTTCAGTCGTTCAGGGTCCTTACCAAGCTCGAAAAACGCTACAGGGACTTTGATGGACTCAATCTCACTTTTGCCACGCTTGAGGGCGTACTTAAGCATTCATACCCCTATAAAAAGCCGTTTTTAGACGGTCTGGATCCCCGTTTTGATCTGGAGAAACATCCCTCACTTGAAGCCATGGTAGTGGACCATGCCGATGAGATCGCCTATACTTCCCATGATATTGACGACGGCATCAAATACGGGCTCATCACGTTTGAAGAGCTCTTGAAGGATGAGCTTTGTCTGAGAGTAGATGAGGTAGTACAGAAGGAAGGTATCAGAAGAGAGGAAAAACTTTACAGACACCGTTTTGTCGCCGGTCTTATCAAGCTGCTTGTGGAAGATTTTATAACAAATTCAAAAGTGGGGGCAGAAAAGTATCGCCGGGAGGAGCCCATCTGCGTGACGATAGATGCGCAGGAGAAACTGCCTGTAGGCTTTTCCAAAGAGACAGCCAGACAGCTCAAACAGCTCAAAAAACTTTTACATCAAAAACTCTACAAGCATCAAAAAATAGTACGTAAGATGCATGCGGGAAAGCAGTGTATCAAAGGGTTGTATACAGCATTCAGAGAAGATGAAAATTTACTGCCTCCCTATCAAAAATCTCTTTTTGATGTGCGTAAGAAAGAGCGGGTCATTGCAGATTATATTGCAGCCATGACGGATAGATATGCGATGAAAACCTATCATGAATTGTACGGGTTTTCCCTCTAGCAATGGGATGCGTATATGCCGGTTTGCTATAAAGTACCAGAAGGTGGGTTAGGCACTTTTTTGCATTAAAATCTCTTATATAGCATATTTTGGGTATAATTCGCGAAAATTACATATAGGGTGCAAAACTCTACTTTAGGATATTTTATGCAAAAAATCAAAAACATCGCGGTTATCGCTCACGTTGACCACGGTAAAACAACATTGGTAGATCAGCTTCTCCAGCAGTCAGGTACATTCGCAGCGCACCAGCATGTAGAAGAGAGAGCTATGGATAGCAATGCGATCGAAAAAGAAAGAGGGATCACGATCCTTTCAAAGAACACGGCTATTACCTATGGTGATCATAAGATCAATATTATCGACACTCCGGGTCACGCCGATTTCGGTGGTGAGGTCGAGCGTGTACTTAAGATGGTGGACGGTGTACTGATGCTTGTGGATGCACAGGAAGGTGCAATGCCACAGACCAAATTCGTTTTGAAAAAAGCGATAGAACTGGGGCTGATCCCGGTTGTGGTGATCAACAAGATCGATAAAGACGGTGCAGACCCTGAAAGAGTACTTGATGAGATGTTCGACCTGCTTGTGGCACTGGATGCCAATGAAGAGCAGCTTGAGTTCCCGGTACTCTATGCAGCAGCCAGAGACGGATATGCAAAATGGGAAATGGAAGATGAAAACAAAGATATGACACCGCTTTTCGAAGCGATCCTGGAAAAAGTACCTTATCCGCAGGGTTCGCCGGATGCGGATACACAGGCGCAGGTATTTACCCTTGACTCGGACAACTTTGTCGGACGTATCGGTATTACACGTATCTTTAACGGGAAAGTGAAGAAAGGAGATGAGTATCTGCTTGTGAAGGCAGATGGTTCTAAATCGAAATCGAGGGTTTCTAAACTGATCGGATTTAAAGGACTTGACCGTATCGAGATCCAGGAAGCGGAAGCAGGTGATATCGTAGCGATCGCAGGGTTCGCCGATATCGATGTGGGCGACTCTATCTGTGATCCTGTAAATCCGGTGCCGCTAGACCCGATGCATGTGGAAGAGCCGACACTTTCCGTTATCATGTCAGTCAATGACGGTCCTTTGGCCGGTACAGAAGGTAAACATGTCACTTCCAACAAGATCCGTGAAAGACTTGAAAAAGAGATGGAGACAAACATCGCTATGCGTATGGAACCTACCGGTGATGCAGCATTCAAAGTTTCGGGTCGTGGTGAACTTCAGATCGGTATCCTGGCAGAGAATATGAGAAGAGAAGGATTCGAATTCCTACTTGCCCGTCCGGAAGTGGTTGTAAAAGAAGAGAACGGTGTGAAAATGGAACCATTTGAACATTTGGTTGTGGATGTTCCTGAAGAGTTCCAGGGGGTTGCCATTGAAAAGCTCGGTAAAAGAAAAGCAGAGATGACTTCACTCACGCCAATGCCAGACGGTACGGTAAGGCTCGAATTTGAAATTCCTGCACGAGGACTGATCGGATTCAGAAACGAATTCTTGACAGACACCAAAGGTGAAGGTATCATGAACCACTCTTACCTGGAGTACAGACCTTACTCCGGAACGGTTGTCAGCAGAACACCTGGTGCGCTGGTTTCTATGGATAACGGTGAAGCGGTAGCGTTTTCTATCTTCAACCTGCAAGCCAGAGGAACGCTTTTCATCAGCCCGCAAGACAAAGTGTACTCAGGTATGGTCATCGGTGAGTCTGCAAGACCTGGAGACCTCGATGTGAACCCGCTTAAGGGAAAACAGCTTACGAACATGAGAACTTCGGGTGCGGATGATGCGATCAAACTGATTCCGCCAAGACCTATCACCCTCGAAAGTGCGATGGAGTGGATAGAAGACGATGAATTGATCGAAATTACACCGCTTTCCATTAGGATCAGAAAGAAATATCTGGATGAGAATGTGCGAAGGAGAATGGCAAGAGACAAAAAGAACGCAAAATAAACTCTTCCATTTCGCACCATCTTCGAATCGGAAGATGGTGTTCAGTTCGCTTACCTACTTATACGTATGCTCCCTCTCTCCACACCAACTTCATATCCAAAGCTAATACAAACTAGAAGTTTTATTACACCTATAAATATTTTATCCTTGATATCCAGAAAAACCAAAAATGATTGCCATGGGTCCTGCAAAAATAATAACCATAAATAAAATAAAACGAAGTATTGAAGCAATGATACTAAGAAGTGGGTTGGTAGTACTCTTTTTGATCCCACTCCATGCTATAAAAGTAAAAATAGCAATTATCCAGGCAATAATTGCACCCGCTTTTTGGCTAAATATTTCCAAATTATCACTTAAAAAAATAAATAGTAAAGGCAATATACCATATATCCATACCATCACCTTTAAAGGTAGTTTTCCATTGTAGAGTGCTTTTAAAAAATTCATCATTTTAAATGATTTCCCGCTCTCAATCCGCTCACCCAGGCAAAGTGAAAATTAAATCCTCCTCTGTCCCCGTCCACATCGAGTATCTCTCCGGCAAAGTAGAGACCGGGTACCAGTTTTGACTCCATCGTTTGCGGGTTCACTTCTGCAGTATTCACGCCGCCGGTGGCCACTTCGGCCCCTTTAAAACCTTTGGTATCGTTAATGGAGAGTTTGAGGTTTTTGATGGCATAGACCAGTTTCCCCACCTCTTTTCTGTTCAGCTCACATTCTCTCCTGGCGCTGCATTTTGACTGCTCCCGTATGATGTGAATAAGTTTTTTGTTCAATATACCGTGCAGCCATATCTCTACGGGTTTTTCACTTGCAGTGTCAAGACGGTTTATCATAAGGTTCGTGAGTTTCTCTTTGCTGAGTCCAGGCATAAGGTCCAGGCTTAGTTCACAATAGTCATAGTCTGCCAGCCTGGTACTGACCTCCCGGCTCAGGTCCAGTATCGCCAGCCCACTGATGCCGTAATTGGTGAAAAGAAGATCACCCTTTTTCTCTGTGACGTACTCTCCGTTGGCATAAAGCTTTGCCAGTCCCGCTACTTTTACTCCAGCACACGTTTTCACCCATTGCTCTTCTGAACAGAGTTGTACCAGTGAGGGGTGGCGTGGTATGAGACTATGTCCCATCTTTGTTGCAAAGGCATATCCTGAGTTCGAACCCCCAAGTTGTGGTGCGGCCGGTGAACCTGATGCCAAAAGGAGTTTTTTGCAACGTTTGGATCCTTGAGATGTTTCTACGGTAAAAGTATCATCATCTTTACTTAAGGAGGTTACTGCACAGTCACAGAGTATCTGCACACCTCTTTTTTGGGCCTCAAACTCCAGCAGTTCAACCACGGAACTTGCCTGCAGGGACATGGGAAACATTTTTCCCTCCTTGCCTTCAATGAGTTCGAGTCCTATGGATGTGAAAAACTTTTCTACGACTTCAAAGCCATACCCGTTTAGAACTTCATCTATAAAGTCGGGATTCTCACCATGAAAACGCCTGGCAGAGATATACCTGTTGTCTATGTTGCATTTTCCATTGCCCGAGACCAGGATCTTTTTGCCTATTTTGCTGTTTTGTTCGAGCAGCAGTACTTTCTGCCCTGTTCTTGCGGCAGTAATGGAAGCGATGAGTCCTGCAGCTCCCGCACCTACAACGATCATATCCACCATTTTTATCCTTTATATGGCAGATTATAACCTATAATCTGTTATAACATCAAAAAAACCAAAGGATAGCAATGAGTGCATTAGTCGAATTTTCAATGTTCCCCACAGAAAAAACCCAGAGTAAAAGTGCTTTTGTAGCAAGGGTACTGGATATCGTAGATCAAAGCGGGTTGGCCTATCAGCTTACACCGATGGGGACGATCATAGAGGGTGAAACAGTAGAAGAGGTTCTGGCCGTCATCAACAAAGCCTACGAAGAGCTTCAGAAAGATTGCGGCCGTGTCTATAGTTCGATCAAGATCGATTGGCGCGAGGGTCCGGTGGGCAGGTTGGGCAATAAAGTGGCTTCCGTCGAAGAGAAGCTGGGAAGAAAACTCAACGCTTGATCTGACGGCTTGTGTATGCCTTTCAGGAAAGAAGATAGCATCTTGACATCCTTTTGGGCATGACCCCTGAAGGCGCCTAAGGGAAGTTAGACAGCTAAATTTAGATATAATATGCCCAATTTCTCATAAGGATCTTAAATGTGTGCTGAAAGGATACAACGTTTAATTCAGGCTAGTTTACTGGGATTTGTTATGGGCTTAGCAGGTTCGGGCATGTATGCAGCTGCATTTATTTTACAATTTGCCATGATGGTGATGCTGATCATCGCAGGATTGACAGGATTTTGCCCCGGGCTTATGATGCTTAAAAAGATCTTCCCTGCGTGTAAATGCGAAGAAACCAATGAAAAGGACAACCAATAATGTCAAATATATCATATAAAGATGCCGGTGTAGATATCGATGCGGGTAATGAGTTTGTAGAAGCGATCAAAAGTGATGTGAAATCTACTTTTGATGAAAATGTCATCGGCGGCATCGGTTCATTTGCAGGAGCGTATGCGCTTCCATCCGGGTATAAGGAACCAGTGATCCTTTCTGCCACAGACGGGGTAGGGACAAAGCTCAAAATTGCGATAGAAAGCGGTAAACTGAACACGGTGGGTATCGACCTTGTGGCCATGTGCGTGAACGATCTTATCTGCAATAACGGTACACCGATGTTCTTTTTGGACTACTATGCGACAGGCAAACTGTTACCTGAAAATGCAAAAGATGTGGTTGCGGGTATCGCAGAAGGGTGTCGCAGGAGCGAATGTGCGCTCGTAGGCGGTGAAACAGCGGAAATGCCGGGTATGTATGCAGAAGATGATTTTGACCTTGCAGGTTTTGCGGTAGGTATCGCAGAGCGTTCGGAAATGGATACGGTAGCCAATGTAAAAGAGGGGCAGGTACTCATCGCCATGCCTAGTTCCGGGGTACATTCCAACGGTTATTCCCTGGTAAGAAAACTCTTTTTCGACAAGTTGGGTATGAGCCTTCAGGACGATTTTAACGGCAAACCGCTTGTGGAGACACTGCTTGAGCCGACACGCATCTACGTCAAAGAGTATAAGGCCAATAAAGAGTATGTCAAGGCCCTGGCCCACATCACAGGCGGAGGGATCGTAGAAAACCTTCCCAGAGTCCTTCCAGAGGGTATCAGAGCCATTGTGAACAAAGATGCTATCAGGGTATTGCCTATCTTTGAGTTCATGAGCCAGTATGTGGCCGAAGAGGAGATGTACAGAGCCTTTAATATGGGGGTAGGTATGGTATGGGTCGTTGAACCGGAAGATGTAGACACGGTACTTGCCAATACCGACGGTTATGTCATCGGTGCACTTGCACAGGGTGAAAAAGGTGTAGAGATGGTTTAAAAGACCATCTTTTTTGTTCTATCTTCGATAAGAGGAGATCATTTCTCTCTTATCGCCTCTTTATCCAGTTCTCCGGACCTTAATTTCTCCAGATACAGTTTCAAATCTTTTTTCACATCGCCGCTGAGTATATAAAGACCCAGTATATTGGGCAGTGCCATCGCAAGGATCAGCATAAAGCTGAAGTTCGCCATAATCCCTGTATCGACAATACTGGCCATAATGATAAAGGCTAAAAAGATCATCTTGTATATCGCAGAATATTTTGAACCAAAGAGATATACCCATGCTCTTTCACCATAATAGGACCAGGAGATCATGGTTGAAAATGCAAAGAGAAAGATAGAAAAGGAGAGCACCGTCGGGAACCAGCTGATCACACTCCCATAGGCTGCAGCCGTCAGCGCAGCACCCTCTTTGCCTTCTATAAGGTGGGCAAACCCATTACCCGGGTCCCAAACACCGGTGATAACGATCACCAGTGCGGTCATCGTACAGACGACGATCGTATCGATAAAGGGTTCATAGAGTGCGACCATACCCTGGCGTACAGGGTACTTGACGCGTGCAGGGGCATGGGCAATAGGGGCGGATCCGATACCTGCCTCTGAAGAGAATACCGCCCTTTCGAATCCTTGTACGATGACACCGATCATTCCACCCGCGACGGCAGTAGGTGCAAATGCTTCCGTGAATATCAGTCCAAAGGCTGCAGGTATTTCACTGACGTAGCTCAGCAGTATCCAGAGAGAGGTCGCAATGTATATGGTGACCATGAACGGAACGATCTTGGAGGTAATAGCCGCGATACGTGTGATCCCGCCGAGTATGACCGCACCTGTGAGCGTAGCAAGTACCACACCGAATATCCAGGGGCTCTCTTTGACAAAACCTACTTCATTGCCTACGGCCCCGAGTGCCTGTGAGACTTGGAAGGTATTTCCTCCCCCAATGGCACCACCGATCATAAAAATAGCAAATATGACAGCGAGTATCTTGCCAAATCCGCCCATACCTTTTTCGGCAAGGCCTTTGGAGAGATACTCCATCCCCCCGCCCATAATAGTGCCATCAGGTAAAAACTCCCTGTGTTTCAAAGAGAGGGTCACTTCGGTAAATTTCAGTGACATTCCCAAAAATCCGGCGACGATCATCCAAAAGGTTGCACCGGGCCCGCCGATAGCGATGGCAAGTGCAACCCCTGCAATATTACCGAGTCCGACAGTAGCAGAAAGTGCCGTGGTCAGCGACCTGAAAGGAGAGATCTCTCCTTTATCGTCTTTGGTCTTGTAGTCACCTTTGATGATGTGAAATGAGTGTTTAAGCATCTTAAGGTTGATGAATCCCATTTTTAAAGTAAGGTAGACACCTCCACAGACAAGCCATGCAACCAGAAAAGGAATGCTGCTTCCTTCCACTTGTCCGAAAAGAATATCAAAAAAGAGTATATACTCCAAAAAGCTATTGATACTGCTAAAAATTTCATTCATTTTTTGGTACCTTTGATATGATGAGATTCTTTTATTGTATAAGATATATTTTATAGAGAGCTTAGTATTATCAGCAGATAAAAGGGAAAGATCAAAAAGTTGTAAAAATTTTTCAAATTCTATTGACAAATAAAACTCTTTTGACTATAATTGCATTCCTTTTTCAGAGAGTATTGACCTGAAAAGGCATTTCGGAGTGTAGCGCAGTCTGGTAGCGCACCTGGTTTGGGACCAGGGGGTCGAAGGTTCGAGTCCTTTCACTCCGACCATTTAGATATTTAACGTTATAATAATAAGTAATCATTTAATTATGGTGGATGTAGTTCAGTTGGTAGAGCACCAGTTTGTGGCACTGGGTGTCGCGGGTTCGAGCCCCGTCATCCACCCCATTGGTAATTAAGCAGGGTGACCACCCGAATGATGAAGCGCTAGTGGCTCAATTGGATAGAGCATCAGACTTCGGATCTGAGGGTTAGGGGTTCGAGTCCTCTCTGGCGTACCACTTAATGTATCAGTTTTGATATTTATTATTATATTTTTGTGCACTCGTAGCTCAGCTGGATAGAGCATCGCCCTTCTAAGGCGAGGGTCTTAGGTTCGAATCCTAACGGGTGTACCACCTGCTGTTTTCAGGAACAGTTACTTTTCATTGTTTTGTAAAACAATCACATGCGGATGTGGTGAAATTGGTATACACGCCAGACTTAGGATCTGGTGCTTTACGGCGTGGAGGTTCGAGTCCTCTCATCCGCACCACTCACAAAGTCCTTTTTCAAGGCATTTAATCACTTTTTATCACGGTTGGGGGATACCTTTATACCTTCTTTCCTCAAATTTTTTCATCTCTTTTTCGTATTCTTCTTTGAGTTCTTGTCGCATGATTTCATATTTATTCTCTTTTAAATTTTTGATCTCATTGGATAATGCTTCAATTTTCTTATCTTTTTGTTCGATGATATTTATATATCTGTCACAATTCTTCTCTATGGTAGTGGTATAGTAATGGTGGTAGATCATCGGTTTTATTCTCGGTTTTTTTCTTATTTTCTTGATGGGTTTTCTGGTAACCTTGTTAGTTGTGATGATTTCTGGTCGAATTTTAAGTTTGCTGTCGCTCTTTTTTATCACTTCTTCACTAAGACCCGTACTTGTTCCGATCAATAGTGTTATGATGGCCAGTAGTATATGTTTCATTTCTTCTGTCTTTTGTTTTGATCCTATTATATCTTTATCGACTTTAATTGCTTCAGAATACTTTTAATGCACAGACTTCAATTCACTTATTGCAAAAATTATTGTATACTATTCAAATCAATCAAATATATGGGTTAGGATTTTTCATGGATAAAAGCTTATTTTTCTTTGTTCTCATTGGTGTTGGATTTATTTATTTTATTACGCAATTTGTGGGGGATATCCAGCAAGATGACAAGTTCCAAAGTGAAGAGTATAAACAGCAACACCAATATGACCAGTATAGGAGTGTTGACAGCATAGGGCGCGAGATACTTGATCTGACAGATGCCCCGGTAAATGTACAGGTTGGCGCATGGAACGATTCTGAGTTGAAAAAAGAATTTTTAGCACTGTTCCCTGATTTTCCTGAAATGAAAATTTTTGTGACAGAGAGGGTCAGGGGTGAGGTGTTAAAAGCAAAACTGAATGCGTCTATTGATAAGACCGAGAGTGAATATCTTTCTGGGGCAATGAATGCGGAGCAGGCCAAGCGTTCACTTGACCTGTTGGAGTAGGGGATCCTAACGACAAGGATCCGTCATTTTATTTCTATCTGCATAGAGATACACTTCTACACGTCTGTTAAGCGCTCTGTTTTGGGCAGAATCGTTCGGTGCGATAGCTTTATCGTAAGAACACCCTTTGGTATACGGTCTGCCATTGACCGCAAGCATATTGCTGACGGTAGCTGCGCGTCTTTGTGAAAGTCCAAGGTTGTACTGGTAGCTTCCTACATCGTCAGTAAATCCTGCTACACCTACAACTGTTTGAGGATAGTTACGTAAAACCTGTGCTACTTTGTTGACTTTGTATTTTGCACTGGATTGTAGTGTAGATGATCCTGTAGCGAACATCATGCGATCTCTAAAGATGATCTTTACATAATCTTTGGTTTTTGATACGACGATGTCTCTTCGCGGGTCAAGCGCGGCAAGCGGGTCACTACTGACTCCTGTACCGAGTGCGCGTGCCACTTCATTGGCCTGCTGATCCATATTATAGCCGACAGCCCCACCTACAGCAGCGCCAAGAAGACCACCGATGATGGCACTTTTTGCATCATGGCCGCCCGCATTATATCCTATGACCGAACCCGCAAGGGCACCGGTAGCAGCACCGGTCTTTGTACGATTGTAGCTTTGATCCTCTACCAGTCCTGGCTGATTATAGCATCCCCCCAGCATAAAGGCTGCTGCGGTTGCAGTAACGATATGTTTACCTAGTTTCATTTTACTTCCTTTTAATTTTATTAAGATTCAATAGTTATTCCCAGCCGCCTGTTTCTGCAGGTTCTTCAGTTTGATTGTCTACAACACTTCCTACACCGCCACCGACTGCTGCACCAAGAAGCGCGCCTACTGCTGCATTTCTTCCGCTGTGGCTGCCAGAATTATACCCTATGACAGCACCTGCCAAAGCACCGGTTGCTGCACCTGTCTGTGTGGCATTGTTTGGTACTGCTTCTGAACCTGTACAGCCATTTAACAAGGCAATACTTGCAGCTGATGCAAGCATGATCTTAAGCGTTTTTCTTTTCATTTTTAATAGTTCCTTTTTATATAAAATGTTTTTAATTATAGCATAGAAATGTGTTGAAAATGTGGCTGATCAGTGAGACTTTATTTTTTCATGCCACTGCCAAAGGGTTTTTTCAAAACCTATCTGCTTGGTATGATAGTATTGTTTGGGGACAGAAAGATAAGATTGTTTTACCCAGCCATTAAAGTCATGCGGATAGAGATAGTTTTTTGCATGGGTCTTGATGTGGGAGGGAATAGGGTGTATCTCCCCGGCTGCGATATCTTTCATGGCCGTGTTGATGGCCATATAGGCACTGTTGGACTTGGGGGATGAGGCAAGGTAGATGACCAGCTGAGAGAGGGATATTCTGGCTTCAGGATACCCGATGTGCTTGACGATGTTCAAGGTAGAGCTTGCAAGGTTCAGGGCAGGGGGGTTCGCATTGCCGATATCCTCACTGGCCAGTATGGCCAATCGCCTTGCGATGAACTCGGCAGGTTCTCCCCCTTCTATCAGCCTGGCAAGATAATAGATGGAGGCATCGATATCAGACCCGCGAATACTTTTGATCATGGCAGAGGTGAGCTCATAGTGGCTTTCGCTCTCGGAACTTCCTGCCTGCATCGCATGCGGGCGTATCTGTTTGAGCGTGGCAAGTGTGACAGGGCTTTCTACGGCGGCAGCGCTCTCAAGCAGGTTGAGCATCGCACGGACATCCCCGCCGCTGGAAAAGACAAGATACTCTTTTGCCTCCTCCTCTATCAGGATCCCTTCTAGTCGGAGCACATGATCGAGATAGGCATGCAGCTCCTTTTGACTGACCGCTTTGAGTTCAAAAAGATGTGAACGCGAACGCATCGCCGCGGTAAGAGAGTAGTAGGGATTTTCTGTAGAAGCGCCGATGATCAGTGCCGCCTGGTTCTCCATAAAAGGCAATAGCACCTCTTGCTGGTTCTTGCTGAGCCTGTGGACCTCATCGATGAAGATCAGAGGTTTTTGCAGGGCATGGGTATACTCTTTAAAGATCTTGCGCAGGTCTTCTATCTTGAGTGTGGTGGCATTCATTTCGTAAAAAGGCATATCAAGCAGGGAAGCGATCACCCTGGCAAGCGTGGTCTTCCCGCATCCTGGTGGGCCATAAAAGAAGGTATGGGAGAGGTTGCCTGTGGCGATCAGCTTTTGCAGTATGGCACGCTCACCCAAAAGGTGTGATTGGCCTATCATCTCATCCAGTGTTTTGGGGCGATATTTCAGTGCAAGGTTTGGCAAAACTTACTCTTTTTTCGCAACTTTATCTGCGCTATTGGATGTTTGTTTGTCAAACGTTTTCTCCTGCTTGTTCTGCGCTTCCTGTTTGCGTGCATTGGCCGTGTTCTTGGCCTCTATGGCAGCATTGGTTCTTCTGCGTTTCATGAACTTGTGGAGATCATCATATTCCCTGCGTGTAAAGTAGCGTGTTTTGTTGGTAGGAAGGTTGTTCAGCTCGATACCCCCAAAGGCCACACGTTTGAGATCCAGTACTTTGGCATCAAAATGTGCAAAGAAACGTCTCAGCTCCCTGTTCTTGCCTTCGGTGATCGTGACACGAAGTTTTGTAAAATTCTTCCCCTCGGCTCTGATCTCAAAGTGTGCAAAAGGGGCAAACTCCATACTGTAGATCTTCGATTTTTCATGTGCACCGGCACGTGCATCATCGAGTACCAGGCCTTCTTTCATTGCGGTGATCATCTCTTCCGTGATGGGTTTATCTATCTTCAGGTTATAGGTACGGTCCAAACCGCTTTCCATAAGGGCTGTTGCGACTTCTGGAGAGTCCGTTAAGAGCAAAAGACCCTCAGAGGCATAGTCCAGCCTGCCTACAGGTACAAAGTGTCTGTATTTGCCCGGAAGCTTATGGTAGATCGTCGCCCGGCCTCTGTCATCTTTTTTGGTGACAAGCACCCCTTTGGGTTTGTTGTAGACGACCATGGTCAGTTCTTTATGCTCTTTGACCGGTTTCCCTTTGACAGCAATGTGGTCACCCTCTTCGACTTCATAGCCGAAATCTTTGATCGTTTTTTTGTTGAGCGTGACCTGACCCTCTTCGATGAGCTTGTCTGCTTCTCGTCTTGAGTATTTTGTGTTGTGTGATATAAATTTATTCAGTCTCATAGTGTATCCTTTGTCATGCAGGAAAAGCAAAGCCTTGCCTGCTCACTGATGCGTTGCCGTCTTTGACAGACGGGGCATGCGGCCAGTTGATTGAGTTGTTTTTTATTTGCTTTTGATCCCGGCATTGATCAGGTCATGGATGTGCAGCACACCGATGATATTGCCTCTGTCGTTCGTGATAGGCAAAAGCTGTATGCGGCTTTTTTCTATGATCTCAAGGGCATCACTTGCCAGCAGATCGGTATTGGTATAGCTCTTGGGATCTCTGCTGGCATATTCGATGGCCAGATGGTCCAGGCTGAACCCCTCTTGCATCAGCGCCCTTCTAAGATCGCCATCACTTAGGATCGCAATAAACCTATCTGACGCATCTACGATCAAGACCGTGCCCAGTTTCCCTTCACTCATCCTCACAATGGCTTCCTTGAGGGTGGCAGAGGCATGGATGACAGGCAGATCTTCTGTCCGCATCAGATCTTTGATCTTCACAAAAAGTTTTTTCCCCAACGATCCTCCGGGATGAAAAGAGGCAAAATCTTCTTGCCTAAAGCCTCTTTTCTCCATCAGTGCTACAGCCAGTGCATCTCCCAGTGCCATCGTGAGGGTGGTGGAAGTGGTCGGTGCGGCGCCCAGCGGACAGGCCTCTTTTTCCACAGAGATATCAAGGAACACATCTGCATACGATCCAAGCGTTGAACTTTTATTGCCGGTCAGCCCGATCAGGGGAATATCAAAACGCTTGATATGCGGAAGGATCTTTGTCAGCTCTTCGCTCTCACCGCTGCTGCTGATGGCAAGCAGGGTATCCTCTTTGCCTATCATTCCCAGGTCCCCGTGAAGGGCCTCTGTAGGGTGCAAAAAGAAACTTGAAGTCCCCGTGCTTGCAAAGGTCGCGGCCATTTTGGCACCTACGAGACCAGACTTTCCGACACCCGTGATGATTAGCTTCCCCTTTGTCTCCAGGATCAGTGCAATGGCATTCAGAAAATTTTGGTCCAAACGTTCGGCAGCCTTGTAGAGGGCATCTGCTTCAATATGAAATGTTTCTTGTGCGATTTTGATCAGGTCCATGGTTACGTCTTTAGATTTTTTAAAAGATTATAGCATAATTCACAGGAGAGGAGCGCTATTGCTTAGGCTTTATTTCAAACAGGTGAGGGGAGTCTGTACGATCATGATCTCTTCTGCCTGCAGGCAGAAGAGTCTCTTAGATGATAAAGATCGTAGGGATAATAAGCGGATATTTCTTTTTGGTACGTATCACATGTTTTCTTACGACCGTACGGATCTCATTTTCCACAAATCGATGGTCTTTGAGCGATTCTTTTTTCATGTTAAGCAGCATCGTCTCAAGCAGCACTTCTATCTCTTTCGCAAATTTTTTGTCCTCTTTCGCCGGCACAAGCCCGTGACTTGTCACTACCGGTTTGCCTACAACCTTCTGGTTGCTTTGTGCGATCTGAGCCACCACGTTCACAATACCGTCCTCAGCCAGTTTCTGTCTGTCAAGCACCACATCATTTTCAATGGTCATATTGTTCTGGTTGTCGATATAGGTCTTTCCGCTTTTGATCGTTTTGACCTTTTTGAGATATTTGGTCGTGATCTCTACCTGGTCCCCGTCGCTCATAAGCAGAATATTTCTTTCGTCTACACCGCACTCTACGGCTGTCTGTGCATGTCTGGCGATGTGATTGTATTCCCCATGCACCGGCAGGAAGAACTTAGGCTGGATCAGTCTCAGGATCAGTTTCTGCTCTTCTTGTCCTGCGTGACCGGAAACGTGAATGTCTCCGAACTCTTTGTAGCGTACCGTTACCCCTGCTTTCATCAGCTGGTTCATCAGTTTGGAAACGGACCCTTCATTTCCGGGAATCGCTGAAGCAGAGATGATGACCGTATCGGATGGTTTCAGTTTGATGTGTCTGTGCTCATCCGTTGCCATACGGTTCAGCGCAGCCATGGTCTCCCCTTGTGAGCCTGTAGTGACGATGAGCACTTCATGGTCAGCGTATTTGGGC
>NZ_DATCSP010000009.1:0-4975 GCF_036568385.1 Sulfurovum sp.
TTTGGACCATACCGGAGTCTTGCCGAATTCCAGTATCATAGGCTGAGCAGCTTGTTTGAAACCGTCTATATCTCGGCAAAAAAGCATAAATTCGATTTCAGCTGCAGGGTCATTGAAGATATCCATCAAGAGAGTTCTCCGTTTGCTGCGATCATCTCTGTATTTGAAACCCTGGATGCGGAGGAGGTATTTCTATTAAGTGTGGATGCCCCGTTCGTCAACAAGGAAACCATAGAAAGGATCTTGAACGCTAATGATAGTACACTGGATGCGATCGTGGCTGAAAGTCCCAGCGGTGTGCAGCCGCTTTGCGGACTCTATAAACGGTCCATCCTTCCTTTGGCCTATGCACAGTTGAAAAAGAACAACCATAAGCTGAAAGAGCTGCTGGCACTTGCCAATACACGTTTTGTGAAGTTTGATGAGGACTTTCCTTTTATGAACCTCAACCACCCTGAAGAGTATCAGGAAGCCCTTAAGCATCTTTAGGGTCTTTGAGCGTCGGACAGCTCTCTCCCTCTATCATCTGTATCATCAGTTTTCTGGAGAAGTAGACGAATTTTTCAAACAGTGCACTGTGATATTTGTCCTTATGATAGATCATCAGAAAGTCTCTTTTACACTCAAAATCCTTCAACGGCACTCTGTGGAGTTTTCCCTCTTTCAGTTCACTTTCAACAGATATTTTTGAGATACATGTCAGGCATTCACGGTTCTTTAAGATACTTTTGATGGACTCAGTATGTCCCAGTTCCAAAAATATGTTCAGCTTCTCTGCTTTCTCTTTGATATAGTTCAAAAAGACCTCCCTGGTTCCCGACCCCTCTTCTCTCAGTACCCATTTTTTCTCTGCAAGATCACTGATATCGCATCCTTTGCAGAGGTGTTTCTCTGCCGTCACCACCACCAGTTCATCGACCCCTATCTTTTCTCTTATGATATCCTCATCCGAAACAAACCCTTCGACAAAACCTATATCGATGCTTCCCTCTTTGATCATGCTGGCGATCTCTTTTGTGTTCCCCTCTTTAAGGGTGATCTTCACATCAGGATAGGCGCTCATATAGCTGCAGATGATCGTCGGCATCATGTAGTCTACGATCGTCGTACTCGCACCCACACGGATCATCCCTTTATTTTCAGAATTCTTGAATTCATATTCGATGTCCGTAAGTTTTTTAAAGATAGGATCGATCTCTTTGTAGAAGGCACGTCCTACTTCATTGAGCACAAGTTTCTTATTGATACGGTCAAATACCGGCCTGCCGAGTATCGATTCCAGTTCTTTGATAGACATGGAAATGGCGGATTGGCTTAGTTTCATATCCTTGGCCACATTGGTCAAATGCCCGGAGACGACCACGTTCAGAAAAATTTCCATCTGTCTCAGTGTTATTTTCATTCTCTACTCTTTTTCATAAATTCATTCAATGTACTATTTTATACCCATATTTGCAAATTATATCAAAAATATAGTATAATTTCGCAAAAGTAATCAATTATACTGAATAAAAGGATCTATATGGCTTTTTCTGCCCAAAACCGTAAAGGAACCATGAGCGGTATCCTGTTTGTCGCTATCTTTGCTGCGGCAGCAACATTTATCTCAAATCTGGCTCCGGTCCAGGCACTTGGACTTTCTCCGCTTGTGATCGGTATTGTCATCGGTATATTTTATGCCAATACCCTGCATAACCAGACACCTGAGGAATGGCAGGGGGGAATCACTTTCTCAGCGAAAAAGATCCTGCGTTTTGCGATCGTGTTCTATGGTTTCAGACTGACCTTTCAAGAGATCATTGATGTAGGGATGGCAGGATTCCTTGTTTCTCTGATCATGCTGGCTTCAACCTTTATCCTCGGTACCTGGCTGGGACATAAGATCTTCGGTATGGAAAAAGATACTTCCATGCTGACGGCTTCAGGAGCATCGGTATGTGGTGCGGCAGCCGTCCTTGCCACAGAGCCGGTACTCAAGTCAGAAGAGTATAAAGCAGCCATTGCGGTATCGATGGTCGTACTTTTCGGTACGATCTCTATGTTCCTTTACCCGGTACTCTACACTGCGATCATTGAACCCGCAGCAGGATTCCTTCACATGACCGCAAAAGAGTTCGGTATCTATGTCGGTGGAACTATCCATGAAGTGGCCCAGGTCGTTGCAGTACCTGCTTCCGTACCGGGTTCGCCTAAAGAGATGGCAGATGCAGCTGTGATCGTGAAGATGACAAGGGTCATCATGATCGCACCTATGCTGATCATTCTTGGTATCTACCTGAGCTACAGTGCAAAAAAAGAGGGTGGCGCCGGTGAAAAAGTAAAACTGGTGATCCCTTGGTTCGCCGTGTATTTTATCGGTGTAGCAGGCTTCAACTCACTGCACCTTGTACCTGCAGATATCGTAAGTCTGATCAACGAGATCGATACCTTCCTCCTTACCATGGCAATGACCGCTCTTGGTATGGGAACACGTTTTGCGAAGTTCAAAGGTCTTGGACTCGCACCGGTCTATACAGCTTCAGCAATGTTCGCATGGCTGGTGATCGGTGGATTTATCGTGACAAAAGCGGTTTGTTCGGTATTCTAATCCTTCAAGATGCTTTCAAGTAAAGCATCTTCTTTCCCTTTCTTTTACTAACTAATTCTCTCCCAATATATTATTTTATTTTATATTAAGACTTTTTATAATATTATGGAACCAGATAGCTTATTTTAAAGTAAGCTTTCAAGGTTTATAAATCCTTGTTTACAGTAAAAAGCCAAACCTCCCGTAAGAGAGGGGCGGAAAGCCACGGGTCTTCCTTAAGATAGCCGGGTTGCCTGGGAAAATGGTGACTTGGTCTATCATTATCCCAAATTACCATTTTTTCCAGTTGTAACAAGCTTAGTGGTCTATATATAGACTCAACTGAAGCACAATATAAGATTGTGGCAAGTTACAAAAGGATAAGAAATGAAAACAAACCATATAAAATCATTACTTTGGTTGGCAGGAGCAGCTGCTCTTGTGTCGCTGAGTGGATGTGGGAATAGTTCCTCTTCAACACCTTCAACACCTTCAACACACTCTACAGTGTCAGATAATGTAGTGTTAACTGCAAATACTAATGACAGCACCTTATCAGTATTTAATATCGATACTTTAGGAACATTGACAAAAGTGGATGATCTTTCAGTTGGGTATAAACCGACGGATCTTATCATTCATCCCAATGGAAAATTCCTTATAGTCATGAATTCTGCTTCCTCAAATGGTAGTTGGGACGATAATGGTTCTGTAGGAGTCTATTCTATAGGAGAAGGTGGGCTTACACTTGTCTCTGAATCTAATATGACAATGGCATTAAATGGGGCAATTACACCAAACGGCAAATATATTTATATCACTAATCAAAATGATTTTGAAATTTCAGCATTTAGTATTGATAGTGAAACAGGTGCTTTAACTGAACTCTCTACATCACCTTACGAAGAATATGAAGCACATTCAATTGTTATGCATCCATCGGGGAAATTCTTTTTTGTAGGTTCAGAGGATGGAGATATTTATTCGCATATTATATATGATGAAAATGGTTCTTACTCAGAAAATACAAGTAACATTCTTGAAGAAGATGCATTCAATTGGCTTGCTGTAACACCAAATGGTGAATATCTTTATGCGGGATATGCCTCAGGTACTGGAATTTATGGGTATGGTATCAATCAGACAGATGGTAATTTAACTATATTGCCTGGATTCCCTATTCTTAATCCAGCTTCTGGATTAAAAAGTTCTACTGTAACCCCTTCAGGAAAGTATATATATTTTACATCATTTGATGACAATAATGTTACTGGATATGCTATTGGGGGTGATGGAAGCTTAACTCTGATTGATTCAACTGCTACAGGAACCAGGCCTAAATCTATTGATATAAGTTCAGATAGTATGTTTGCATATGTAGCTAATTATGGTGATAATAATGTGTCAGCATATTCTATTGAAACAAATGGTTCTTTGACAGCAATTGACACTTATGATGTCGGTGATGGGCCTAAAAGAGTTATTACAGGATATATTCCATGGTAGCAATACTCTACGGTTATACAACTGCTGACTCTTACGGTTATCCTTCAAGCCTAAGATTGACAACACACTAAAATGGAAGGAGCAGTTTACTCTATTTTACGATATGCATCCAAGTCAAATTGATTTGACTTGGATGCACTTTTTCTTGCTATGGTCTCCAGCTTCGTAGCATATATCTACTTTCTCCGTCTGTAGCTTAAGGCTTCCAACACATCCGATTTTTCTATCTTCTGATGCGCATTGAGGTCTGCAATGGTTCTGCCTACTTTTTTCACCGAAGCGATACTCCGATGTGAAAGTCCGAATTTGCCGATCGCACTTTCCAGGATCCTGCCTGCACCCTGGTCCAGCATGCAATAACTCTCTATCTCTTCTTCTGTCAACTTCCCGTTCAGTCTTGTCTGCCCTCTTAGTTTTTGCATTGTAAACGCTTGCAGTACTGCTTCATGCATTTGCGAGGAAGTGATATCTCCTTTGTCTTCACTGCTGACCTCCTGCATCACTACAAAGAGATCTATCCTGTCCAAGAAAGGATCAGAGAGTTTATTCTGATAGCGCTTTATCTCCACCTCTGAACATCTGCAGGATTTGATCTTCGAGAGCAGATTGCCGCAAGGACAGGGGTTCTGTGCTGCAACGAACATGATGTCCGCTTCATACTCTATCTTGGCATTGACCCTTGCGATGTGCACCTTTTTATCCTGTAGCGGTTCTCTCAGGGCTTCGAGTACATTTTTGGAAAAATGGGGGAGCTCATCAAAAAAGAGTATCCCTTTATGCGCCAAAGCCACTTCCCCTATCTTCGCCATGGAGGAGCCTCCCCCGAAGATGGAGGCGGAAGTGGCTGTATGGTGTGGTCCGCGCATAGGCCTTAACGCTTCAAAGTTGGGAGTGATACCGTCA
>NZ_DATCSP010000010.1:0-15504 GCF_036568385.1 Sulfurovum sp.
CAGGCTGCTTATGATGCAGTGATCTCAAATACAGCAAAAAAAGGGCCTGTGCTGCAAACGGCGGTCATCGCTGCGATCCAGGGGACCAAACAGACCTCTACCCTTATTCCTATGTGTCACCCCTTGATGCTGACTTCGGTCAAGACGGACATAGAAGAACTTCCTGAACTGCCGGGTTTCAAGCTTACGGTGACGGCCAAGCTCAATGGTCAGACAGGGGTAGAGATGGAAGCGCTTACGGGAGTCAGTGTGGGGCTGCTCACCATTTATGATATGCTCAAAGCCATCGACAAAGGGATGGTGATCAGAAATGTGCAGCTGGAAAATAAATCCGGCGGAAAAAGCGGCGATTTCAATCGTGCATAAGCTTCAATAAGGAGAAGAGATGATCTTGGATGACAAAACACCGGAAAGACCTAAAATAGAGTACCCTACGCGATGGGGATTTAAACTTATAGGCCGAAACAAGGAAGCGCTTTTGAAATGCATCAAAGAGGCGATGGGAGAGAAAGAGCACCTCTGTTCTTTGGGCAACTCATCAAGAACAGGCAAGTTTCATACCTATAACGCCAGTTGTGTCGTAGACACAGAGGAAGAGAGAAATCGCATCTTCAAATACTGTCAGGATCATGACGATGTGGACATGGTGATCTGATACACCCTCTCCTCCTGGGTGCTACAGCTCCCTTCTTCTGCGCAGCATTTCATCCGCACCCAAACTCACCAGCATAGAGACGAACACATAGGCCAAAAAGAAATAAAGCCCTGCCTGTACCTCCGCATGACTCACATCAGAACCGTTGCTTGTAAGATAGACCAGCAGGGTGGCCACCACGAAAACATCCAGCATGGACCATTTCCCTACCCATTTAAAGAACTTTACGATACCGTGAGCGTACCTGCTCTCCATCGCCACTGCGACAAACATCAAAGCAAGCGTCTTGAAGAGCGGTATGAGTATGGAAAAGAGAAGGATCACCAAGGCTACGGTGATCTCACCGCTCTCCCATAATTTCACGACAGACCCCAGGAGACTTTTGGACTCAAAAGAGAGTACGACATCGCCGATATACTCGAACTCTTTATGGATCGTCACCGTCAGCAGAGGAGTCAAAAGACCAAAAGTCAATACCACCCATGCCGCCAAACCGCCAAAAAAAGTGAACACTCTCAACCCACCCAAAAAAGAACCGATCAGGACCATAAGAAGTACCCCCATCACATAGAGGGTATAACGCTTCGCTTCTGACTGATGTTCTTTTTGGGCATGGATGATCTCTTCCCGCAGAAGCCGCTTATCACTCTCATAGTATCCCAGACTGATCTTTTCCGCCCATATTTTTGCCTGGTACTCGGCCTGTGCAGAGAGGTCCTTATCCATCACCAGTGTCTGCGTGCGCTGTTCATACTGCTTGGCGTGTGCATAGGCCTGCAGACCCAAATACCCCATGATGATCACCAATAAGGACAATAACAGCATCATACTCTTTTTCTTCATAGAGAGATTATACTATAATCGCAACCATGAATATAGATACATTAAAGCAGATAGCACTGGAAGCGGGCAAGATCGTCAAAGAGGGGTATGCTTCACACAAAGAGGTCTCCCACAAAGGGGTGGTGGACCTGGTCACCGAATTCGATGTCAAAACCGAAGCCTTTATCATCGGTGAACTCAAGAAAACATTCCCCGGCTACACCCTTGTAGGTGAAGAGAGCCATCAGGGAAGCTACCATTATGAGAAGGCGATCTACATCGACCCCATCGATGGCACGACCAATTTCGTTCACGGCATCCCGCATCTTGCGATCTCGCTTGGCGTCTGGGAACAGGGAAAGCCGACACTGGCTGTCGTCTATAATCCGATCCTAGAAGAACTTTTCTGGGCAGTCCGGGGAGAGGGGACTTTCTGCAATGGGCAAAGGCTTGAAGTGAGTACACAAAGCAAACTCCAAAATGCGCTGATCGCCACAGGATTCCCCTACGCCAAGGTCAATGCGGGCATCGAGTACCGCTGGGTGATCGACTGTATGACCAACCTGCTTCCCCATATCCAGGATATCCGCAGGCTGGGTGCAGCGGCGATCGATCTGTGCTATCTTGCCCAGGGAAAGGTAGAAGCCTTCTACGAGATCGATCTAAAACCATGGGATGTCGCCGCGGGTATCCTGATCGTACAGGAAGCTGGCGGGCATGTCAGCAATGTACAGAATACACCATTTGATTTTAATGATAAAAGTATTGTGGCCAGCAATGGCAAAGTGCATCAGCAATTGCTGAAATATTTAGAGAATATCTAAACCCCGGAGACACAGTTTCACTTCGTTTCCGGTTTTTCAGGAAAGAAGTAGATCATCACCAGCAACCAGACGACCCCTATATCGATCGCCACATCCGCGAAGTTAAAAACGGCAAAATCAAAACCGCAATGCCAGGCGACATAGTCTACCACGCCTCCATGTACAAAACGGTCATAGACATTACCCAGTGCACCGCCTATCAGCAATCCTACGGGGAAGGCATAACGCTTGATATACCCCTCATGATAAACAAAGAGCAGAATGCCCAGGATCAACAGGCCCTGGAGCCACTTAAGGTAGGGTCCGAGAAAGGCAAACATCGAAAAAGCGACACCTTTGTTGTAGTGAAGCTCCAGATCGATGCAGGTGCCCGGACGGTAGTACCCTTCGACAAAAAGTAATTTGATATACTGGTCTATAAGGAACGTGCCCAAGAGGACCAGAAAAAAAAGTGTAAATCCTCTCATTAGGCCAATGCTGCTTTGAAAAATGCTTTACACTCTTCCATCATCGCTTCAAGCTTCTCTTCATCTTTCCCTTCCAGCAGAAGGCGGATCTTGTTCTCTGTTCCCGAATACCTGAAAAGATGTCTCATTCCCAGACTCTCGATCTTTTCCTTCAGGGCATCGAGTCCCTCGATCGTATCGAGGTCTCTTTTTTCATCTACCAGCAGGTTCACAAGCAGCTGCGGATAGGATTCATACGGGTTGAACGCTTCACTTGCCTTTTTATCTGTCTCTACCAGATATGCCAATGCCTGCAATGCACTGGAGATCCCGTCACCGGTCTTCGCATAATCGGAGAAGATCACATGGCCGCTCTGCTCTCCTCCGAAGTTGATCCCATGCTCCTGCATCATTTGAACCACATTTTTATCGCCCACTGCAGAACGGTACAGCTTGATCCCCTGCTTATTCAGGTACTCACCCAGTCCCTGGTTGCTCATCACGGTAGCTACCATGCCTCCGCCTTTGAGCGTACCCTGATTCTTAAGATGTACGGCCAGCACCGCCATGAGCTTATCGCCATCGATGACCTCGCCCTTTTCGTCCACCATCACCAGTCTGTCCGCATCACCATCCAGGGCGATGCCCACATCCGCACGGGACTCTATCACGGCTTTCGCCAAATGTTCAGGGTGCATCGCACCGCAGCCTTCGTTGATATTGAATCCGTTCGGTTTGTCCCCGATGACCACAACATCTGCTCCCAGTTCCTGAAGTATCGTAGGACCTACGATATAGCCTGCACCATTGGCACAGTCTATCACCACCCTTTTCCCTGCCAAAGTAAGCGGTCTTGGAAAAGAGTTCTTGATATGCACGATGTAGCGGCCCACCACATCATCGATACGTTTCGATTTCCCAATGGCCTTGTCTGTCACCTGCGCTTTGTCAATGGCCGCATCGTCCATGAATATGGCCTCGATCTCTTTCTCTCTCTCACGGTTGAGCTTATTGCCCTCCCCATCGAAGAACTTGATACCGTTGTCATAATAGGGGTTATGGCTTGCAGATATCATGATCCCTGCATCACAACGCATATTTTCTGTTAAAAATGCGATCGCCGGCGTAGGCATCGGGCCTATCTGTATCACATCAAACCCTACAGCGGTCAGTCCGGAAACGATAGCATTTTCTATCATGTATCCGCTGCGTCGCGTATCTTTTCCTACCAAGATCTTATTGGTCTTTGCGTTTTTCTTAAAATAGATACCTGCAGCCATCGCCAGACGCATTGCGCTGACCGCACCTACTTTTTTACCTGCTTTTCCGCGTACGCCATCTGTTCCGAAAAGTGTCAAAATGATTTCCTTTTGGATATACTCATCCCAGTGATTTGAATGGCTCATTTTAACGCAAATTTGATTAACATTCCTCATAAACCCCCTCCGAGATCACAGAAACTTGGGAGACCGTACGATAAGATTAATAAATCTTTAATCTTTTTTTAGCTATTATTCGCGAACTATTTTCACTCTAATGAATGGAGTAATAACAATAACCCTATAAAAGGAAACACCATGGCACACCACAAATCAGCAAAAAAACGTATTTTGCAAACTGCTGTAAGAACTGAGAGAAACAGATACTACAGAACAAGAATCAAAAACATCACTAAAGCGGTACATGAAGCAGTAGCGGCAGCCGACAAAGCAGCAGCAACAGCAGCATTCGCAATAGCGAACAAACAGATCCATTCACTTGTAAGCAAAGGGTTCATTAAAAAAACAACTGCTGCAAGAAAAGTAAGCCGTCTTCACAAAATGGTAAACGCTATCGAAGCTGCATAAGCAGTCTCGATACACCTTCACAAAAACCCCAATCCAACACAAAGAACATCTATGTTCAAAGAAAAACTTCAACCATTCATCAACAGATATAACGAACTCAGCGAACTTCTAAGTTCTCCGGACATCGCAAGTGATGTGAAACGCATGACAGAACTCAGCAAAGAACAGTCAGACCTTGCTCCACTGGTAGAGAAAGCGAAACACTATATAGAGACCGCAGATGCCATACAGGAAAACAAAGAACTTCTGGGCGACCCTGAACTCGGGGACCTTGCCAAAGAAGAGCTGCATGAACTGGAACCGATGCTCCCTGCATTGGAAGAAGAGATCAAAGTCCTGATGATCCCCAAAGACAAGAATGATGACAAAAATATCTTCCTTGAACTGCGTGCAGGTGCAGGAGGGGATGAAAGTGCCCTTTTTGTGGCCGATATCTTCAAAATGTACTCACGCTATGCCGAACATATGGGATGGAAGATAGAGCTCGTGAGTACCAATGAAGGTACCTCCGGCGGGTATAAGGAACTCATCGCCCAGATAAAGGGGGCGGGTGTCTATTCGAAGCTTAAGTACGAAGCGGGAACTCACCGTGTTCAGAGAGTGCCCGATACGGAAACACAGGGACGGGTGCATACTTCAGCCATCACTGTCGCCGTGATCCCTGAAGTGGACGATGTAGAGGTGGATATCAAGCCGAACGAGATCAAAATGGATGTTTACCGCTCCAGCGGCTGTGGAGGCCAGTCGGTAAACACGACGGATTCCGCTGTCCGTCTGACCCATATCCCTACAGGGATCGTCGTAGCCATACAGGATGAAAAGTCCCAGCACAAGAACAGAGACAAAGCGATGAAGGTACTGAAAGCGAGAGTCTATGAAGCAGAGCTTCAAAAGCAGCTGGATGAAACCTCAAGCCAAAGAAAGCTTCAGGTCGGATCAGGGGACCGCTCAGAGAAGATCAGAACCTATAACTACCCCCAGAACAGACTGACCGATCACCGCATCGGACTTACGCTTTATGCCCTGGATGATGTCATGAACAACGGTAAGCTGGAACTGGTGGTCGATCCGCTGATCCAGCACGCACAGGCTGAAGCGATCCAAGAGGCGGGACTCTAAACCATGGTCGATTTTACACAGCTACAAAGCGATGATGATCTTAAAGAAGTGGTCAAGTCTGCCTTCGATGCAGACCTCGCTATTTCCGGAGCCTGGGGATACACAAAAGAGCTTGCAACCATTATAGAATCTTCTGATGTTCCTCTGAAGCAGCTGGAACATATGCTGGCCTCGATGCGTGCCTATATAGAAATGAACATGACCCTGCCCCAGGAAGAACGTTACGGAAGCATCAATCTCAACGAATCGGCAAGGGAAGAGGTGCGTAGCAATGGTCTTGTATATGACAAAGTGACCTACGAGATCACTGCAATGAAAGAAGATCTTTATACCGCATTTATCAATGAATACAAAGAGGGCTTGGGAAAAGAGGGGTTCGACATCACAGAGCACTTCAACCAGAGAAAAAAAGCCACGATCAGCAGAACAGTCATGCACTGGTTCGAAGTACACCAGGCACTTGAAAAGTGACCGTTGGCTTCTGATCCTGCCTGAAAGAATTAACACTCATCTAAGACCCCTTATGAATACACCCTGTAAAATCACACAGTAGAGGTTGAATTTCGTACTTTGTCTGTAAAGAAGTGATGGATATCAAGTGTACGGAGACGATGAATAATAAGGTCGTATGTTCGGGGAAAATGAAAGGATCTTCTTAGTGTGTGCAGAGACACAACTGTTTCCAGGAAAAAATCCTGTATGTGCTTTAATGTGCACAGGGTGAGTGAATAGCATTATCTATCCGACCATGAAGGTCGTATAGATAGTTTAGATGATTATCTGATCTTTTTAGATTCAGTAACGGTGTTACCTTTAAGGTCAACCCAAGTGATCTCCACTTTATCACCTTTAGCTGCACCTCTGAAGCTAAATTTGAACTGCGGGTTTTTAGACCAGAACTGGCTTGTAGATACATCATACACTACTTTACCGTTTGCTTTTGCAGTGATATGTGTAATAAAGTTTGCCTCTGTTCCTTTTGCTTTTGCTTGATCGTATGTAAGCATGTCATGTTTTGCCATAGCTTTTACTTCTACAACATCGCCTTTAAGCCTTGCTTTAATTTTCATGTTAGCCATAATATTCCTTTTCTTTCTATTTCTGTTTATATCTAATAAGTTTTAGAACCTGATCCAGCTGATTGGAGGGAGAAGATTAACCTTCACATCCACCAAGTGCAACTTCAAGTGTCACATTACCTACGTAGAATTTTCCATCTCTTCCTTCTACGATCGCAGTGATTGTTCCAGATTTTTTCATTTTGATCTTACACTCATAGTCAACGATCCCGCCCTCTTGCACATCGTATACACATACAGCTGCTTCAGGGTTCGCATCTTGGAATAATGCAACAGTTTTAGCATCAATGTCAGATTCAACTGTCACAGGGATCGCTCCACCGTTACTTGCAACTTTTGGTGCTTTTACTTTTACACCTTTCTCTTCTGGTTTGATATCACCATAAAGTGCTTTAATTGCATCCGCAACAGTGTGTGCAGTCCACGCGTCAGGCTTAGTAGCTCTGAAATCAATCGCAGATAAACTTGCAGGCAATACAGCTGCTGCAACCATACTTAAACTCAAAAATTTTCTTCTATCCATTTTATTTCCTTTCTGTATAACTTAGATAAAAGGCCGGTCCTACCAGCCTAATATCTTATTTTACTTATGCATTGTGTAATAATTGTGATAATTCACACTTATTTGCTAGCATTTATCATATAATCAACTACTTCGTTCACCTGTTCATCAGTAAGATCCATTGCACCACCTTTTGGAGGCATTGCATTGATACCATTGATCGCATTGTGATAAACCGTGTCGATACCTTTTTCAAGTACTGCTGCCCAAGCCGCTTTATCGCCTACTGCCGGAGCACCCATTGCATCTGTAGCATGGCATACTGCACAGCTTGCTTCATAAGCAGCCTGTCCTGGTACTGCCTCTTCTGTTGGTTCAGGCAATGTTTTTTCAGAACTCAATGGCGGAGTAAAGTCACTAAGCTCGAATCCGATTCTCTGTACTTCAGGCTCACCTTCAAAACAGTTGGTCATACATCTCACACCGTTACCGTAGTTTAGCGGGTTGTTGTAATACTCACGTGCATTGTCTTGACCTTTTGGACCATTGATGTCAGGCTCGAAACCATCCACGTTTGGCATAACGATCTTTAAGAACTTCTCTCTGTCAAGCACATACTCATCATCCACAAGTTCGCCATCGATCTTGATCTCATTAAGGTAAAGGATATAGGCAGATAATGCATACACTTCGTCATCTGTTAACGACAATGGTGCTTGATGAGGCATACCTGTTTTAATGTACCACCAAAGTGTACTTGCATATGGCCAGTTTGAACCAAATACACGTATAGGACCGTCAGAATCCGGATCTACTCTTTGATTCATCAGTGTTTTTTGTGCTTTATACGCGTTACCTGCTGTCAATTTTGGATAAAGCCCTACACCCGCACCAAAGTCACCGTGACACGATAGACATTTTTCTTCATAAATATAATCACCGTCTTCTACAGACCCTGAACCTTCAGGAAGTCCTGTACCGTCTGGCATTACATCGATATCCCAAGCTTTCTGCTCATTCTCAGTGGCTATTTTACCTTTGTTGAATGGCGTTTTATGGGCCTTTTCGTTTACGTGGTACGCACCTGTTTTACCATTCACGATCGGGTAGATCACCCCACCGTCAACAGCTAGTTTACCATTGTGCTCGTATGTTTTCTTCACCGACTCGGACACCAAGGCATTCGCCGGACCAACAGCATCGATCTCTCTTTTAGTGAAACCCTCTGTATTCATTGTAGTCGTGCTTGCAGCAGGTGCTGCTGCAGCAGTTTTTGTCTCTGTTGTGCTCTCTTTCTCATTAGATGCATTACAAGCAGTTCCTAAAAATACTACCGATGCAAGCAATGTACTTGCAACAATTTTTTTATGATAAGATTTGTACATTTGTAACCTCTCCTTTTGCATCTATTTCCCATGTGTGGATACCATTTCTATGATATACACCTTCGATTCCTACAGCCGCTCTCTCGTTTTTAACGCTTGGCTGAATGTGTCCTGCATCATCTGCAGCACGTGAACAAAGAAGCATTGGCTCACCTGTATATTCATGCATAAGTGAGAATCTGGTCCAGGCTTTTTCAAGTACCAGTCCTTTCAGTGATGCTTCTACCCAGTTTTTACCGCCATCGAACGATACATCAACTGTAGTGATCGTACCCATACCTGACCATGCAAGTCCTTCGATCTCTACCATGTCACCTTTTTTAAGGTCTGTCCATGGCTTCTCAGGACATGGTGAAGTGATCACAGAGTTCACTTCGTTCGCATAGAAGTGCTGTATCGCTTTACCTGTATGTTTCAACGCCGTATATTTAGATGTCTCTTCTTTCGCGTAGTATGGCTCAGCTGCAAACTCAAGTCTACACAACCATTTTACACATAGGTTCGCTTCCCAACCTGGAACAACGATTCTGATCGGGTACCCTTGCTCCGGACGTAACGCTTCACCGTTTTGTCCCCAGACGATCATCGCATCATCAAGTACCTTATCTACAGGGATCGTTCTACCCATGTGAGAACTGTCGTTACCTTCTGCAAGCATCCATTGTGCTTCCGGCTTAAGACCAAGGTCTTTAAGGATATCTTTGATGTACACACCAGTCCACTCAGCACAAGACATAAATCCTTTTGCGAACTGGATAGAGTTAAATTGAGGACCTCTCCACTCTGGTCCGCCGTTTGCCGGACACTCAAGGAAGTGAATTCTGCTTACATTCGGATATCTTTTCAGTTGATCCATCGTCAATACGATCGGCTTCTCAACCAGTCCGTGGATCATCAATCTATGTTCGTTTGGATCGATCGTTGGCGTACCACCGTGATGTCTGTTAAAGAAAAGACCGTTCGGTGTGATAATACCGCTAAGATCCTGAATAGGTGTTACCGCGATCGATGCTCTGTAGTTACCTGAAGAAAGGATAGGTGTGGTTCTTCTGGTCACCATATGCTCGTAAGGCGATGGCTGACCATACAAGTTAACCTCTACGCTGTCACCCCACTTCGTCGCCCATGGTTTGTGTTCCATGATATGAGGATCATCCTCCGGGTTTGCCTTAATATGCTCACTTGCGTCTATTTTGACCGGTGCTACAACACTAGCCGCCGCTAATGCGCCCATAGAATAAGTTGCTGTTTTCTTAAAAAAGTTTCTTCTTGATACTTGCTCTGATGCTTCAGAAGCTACGTCAAGTTCTTTTTTGTCTAGCTTATTCATTCGTCCTCCTTGATTAATTTTAAAATGACAAGGGTATTACCTTAATCTGTCATATGCCATAGATTATATACTAATAAAATAAAAGTTAGAGGAAAAATTATTAAACTATCCTTATAATAGATATAATTATCTTCACTTTGTAACAAATATACCCCACAAAAAGTAACACTGATATTGCATCAAAAGTAACTCCGATATTGCATAAAAAAAGCTTATGATTTTTCTTTAATTTCCCCTAAAACAGGTAGCTACCCGCCTGAAGCCATGCAGCTCATTGTCAAGATATCTACGAACTGTCGCGTGTAATATAATTTCCCGTCCAGACCCTCCAGAACAACGAAAAGTGTACCTTTAAAATCCATCCGTATGTTCAGTTCATAAGAAACAATTCCCTCTTCTCCCACTTGAAAGACTGCCACCAGACTCCTGGTAGTCGCATCCTGAAAAACAGCCACCGTTCTGGCCTTCATTGCGGAGTGGATGGAAATAGGTATATTTTCCCTGTCTTCGGCATAGGGTCTAGGGACGTTAAGCGCTATGGCGGTACTCTTTTGGATCGTTGCGAACTTCTCTCTTCCATAGAGTGCCATCGCTGCCTCATTGAGACCGTAAGCTTTCCATGCCTCAGGTTTCCGCTTTCTATGATCCACTCCCAAGGCCTCGATCATATAGGGGAAGACACAGAAACCCAATGCTAAAAAATGCCGCCGTTTCATGCTTTTCCCAGCACTCTGCGTATCGCTTTGGCACGCAGCGCCACATCGCCCTCGTTGGCTGTATTGGCTTCCAGTGCTTTGGCAAGCCCCTCCTCTTCTCTGCCATACTTCATAATAAAGTAGACCGATTCTGCCAATGTATTTTCCAAAGGTGTGGTCTCATCGGGCTCTATGGGGCTGAAATAGGTATTGTCCCACAACACTCCCATACTCAAAAGCGCCAATGCATCCTTGTTCTCTTCCTGTGAAAGCTGAGACTGCGGGTGTATCGCCTCCTGGTACTTTGCCATCGCCTGCGACACCTTGGCCGGTATAAGCCCCCCGACCGTGACCGCCGCCAGCTCAATGGCGTCTCTGTACACCATCCCGTTATCCATATACTCTTCCACCAGGGTGTAAAACTGTTCTATCGCTTCTTCATTGCTTCTGTTCACAAAACATCCTATCTTTATAAAGTCTGAATTTAAAATAATACAAAAGAGCTTTAAGTTTTCTGACACAGGCGGTCAAATCACCCTCTGTAAAATCTTTATGGTACAATGCTAAAAAAATAGCGAGGAACACTTTTATGAAAAACGTAGGAAAAGTAACCACTCTTTTTATATCAGTTCAGGGCTCCTCTGCTCGCATTGAAAAAGAGTCATTCAGCTTGGATACCAGGGGTATCGTAGAAGACAAATACCATGATACCAATATCAACAGATCCGTGCTGCTCACATCGAAAGCCAGTTATGCATTGGCAAACGAACACGGTATAGAGATGCCTTTTGGTGCTTTGGGAGAAAATATTTTGATGGACTATAACCCTTACCATCTTCTGCCTGGAGATCAGCTGCGTATCGGCGGAGTACTCCTGGAGATCAGCCAGAACTGTACCATGTGCGACCATCTTTCGAACATAGATGAAAGTCTGCCTACACTGCTTAAGAATGATAGAGGTATTTTTGCTAAGGTGATCGAAGGAGGAGTGATCAAAAAAGAGGATGTGGTAACGCTCTTGAAATAAGAACATTACCTTCAGAGAGGCGGGACAAAGATCCCGCCGAAACACTACCTGCTACTCTTCACCAACAAGTGTTTTTGCAGTAAGCTTTGCAAGGATATCTTCCATCGTTTTCTGTGCCATGAGCAACACGTCACGCGCTTCTTTCTCTTCTATACCCAAAGATGCTATCCAGTTATATACTGAAGGGAATCCGATCTCCATCGTATTCGTATCTCTTTTCTGGTACATATAGAGTGAACAAGGTGCAAAGGCTCCTGCTTCAGGGCGTACTTTCGCTACCGTATAGATCACCTCAAGGTAACAGATAGAGTATACATCATAGAAAGTATACGCTCTATGTCCGCTCTCTTCCATATCATAGTTAAGGTCGTTAAATCCTGCATTAATGAACATTGCAGGGATCAATGCCATCTCAAAATCAGCCTGGAATTTGTCTTTGACCTCTTCCCAGTCTGCTTCAGGGTCCATTTTTCCTTGAGCAGTGGTAACAAGCGGACCTTCCGGCTTCTTCATCTCATAAGAGACTTTTTCTACTTTTGCATTAGGAAGTGCCGCTTTGATCGTATCTTCTACCAGTTTACCATAGGCTACAAGCTCTGCATCATCTGCAGGAACACCCATGATCTCTGCCATCGCAGCAGCGCTCAAAGAAGAGATAGAGATCGTTTTTTCACCTTTTTTTGTCCAGATAGACATACTCATAGGAGAGAAAAGACCGATATTAGGATACTTCTTACCCAATTTTACCACTACGTCTTTTTTGAATACCGTAAAGAGGTTGTACACATCAAAATCAAGTGTTGTGAAGTTTTTTGTTCCGTCCTTGATCTGTTTGAGCCATGGCGCTGTCATATCTCTGTTATCGTTGATGAAAAAACCTGCTTGTTTAAAAGCCTCTGAGATCGTCGCAGGGGTGATCTTACCGTCGCTGTTATCTGCAGTATAGATAGTTACATTGTGTGTAGCCTTAGGTGCAGCATTTGCAGCCAGTCCAGTTGCCAGACCCATAGTAACCACTAGTGCAAGTAGCAATTTTGTGAAGTGTTTCATATGTGTTCCTTTTGTGTTTTTTTGTAAATAGCCATTATTATAACTGAACTTCATTTAATTTCAATTAATAACGTCACATGTAGCAGGATAAAGAAAAAAAGTGGTTTGATTGTGAAGAAAATAGCTGAACCAAAGGCAAAACTTCAATAAGATGAATAAGTAAAAAAAGTTCAGTAGATAGGATCAACAAAGGGGAAACCCCTTTGTTAAATGGTCTTAGAATCTATATCTGATGTAGAATCTGAAGTCTTCTGCTGTTTCAACTATGTTTGGTAACATTGCACTAGCCATAGCCATTTGACCAGCAGCAGCTTCTGCTGATGCTTGATCCATACCGCCTGCCATAAGATTACCTACGACCGCAGCACTATTCAATGGATCAGTTGGGTCACCAGTACCACCAAGTTGCGTCCACATAGCTGCACCATCTTTCACATCTTCAATTTTCATAGCAGAACCTGTCGTACTACCGAAGAATCCGTTGCTTCCTGTATACTCATAGTCCATTCTTACATATCTAAGCTGCATGCTAAGTGCTTCATTGAAGTGATACGTATAGTTAGCTTCGTATGCATCACCTCTGGTAGCGATCTTAGAACCGGCCATCGTGTCTTCCCCATACGTGAATGGTCTCCAGTACTGCGAACCGTGGTTATACTCAAGTCCCACTCTACCGTAGTCATTCTCACCATCTGTTACAGGAAGGTACGCACCAACCCAGTAAGACTCACCAGTCTCTTGATCCTCAGAACCTAGCATAGATGATCCAGCATATGGATCAGTTTTACTATACGCGATCGAACCGAATAGTTTCACATCTGAGAAGTAACCGTCATCAGTCACACCGTCAACCAATGCTGAGAAGGCTCCACCTTCCATGTTTCCAACTTGACTCATAACACCGTAATCTAGCTGTAATGTACCATCTGGATTTACCGGTTGTGCCATTGGATTATTTAGGTCAGGAAGATCCCATGCTTTAAACCATAGTGCCTTTGTCACGAACTGACCATCATTGTATGGTTCAAAGATAAATCCAGCAAGTTGGATATCTTCCATACCATTCGCTTCCACATCAGCATTTGGTGTAGGAGAACCGATCAATGGCACAGCGTTGGTAGAACCATTTCCTGCACATAGTTTGATCGACATACCTGGGATACCGGTTACTCTTGAAAGGTCAAGCTTGGAACTCAAACCATCGTACTCAACGTTAATGATGTGCCCCAGTGGAGACGCAGCAGGATCATCTTGGCTTAGATTCGCAAGGAAACCGTTTGTGGATGGTCTTCTACCGATAGAGAAGGTCCAAGGCATATCTAGTCCGAATGCTTTTTCACCAAGGTATAGCCAGTATGCCTGTCTTACTCTAAGCGTAGTATCAGTCAATGCTTCATTGGTTGTCCAGTCAAATGCGTCATACGGACGGTTCATAGGGTTATCAAAGCTGGCACCGAATGCTTTGTTCATAGAAAGCTGCCCTTTGAAGACATTGTTTCTATCCGGCGCATAGGCCATATTTAGCCAAAGTCTCATACTAAAAAAGTCATTACCTTCAGTACGACCATCTGCCATATCGTAGCTAATGCTGTCAAATGATGTTCTCATGTCCGCACCCCATTTGATGTTATCTCCTGAATCGTGTGCTTTCACTTCATTGATCTTGTCATTTTGTCTGTCAAGATCTTTTTTAACCTTCGCTAGTTCTGTCTCAAGTGAAGTTACTTTTTCGCTTAGTGACTCTGCCTGAACGCCAGTAATTGCAAGTGCTGCAACAAGTGACGCTGTGATCATTCTTTTCATGTTTACTCCTTTAATTTATGTTTGTCCAAAACATGTAACAGTTAGTTTAGACCAACTAGACTGATGTTAGACTTAAAAAAGTTAAATTTATAAATATTTTGAATCTAGTTAATGTTATGTTATAAATGTTATAAAAAGGAATATACATAAGAAGTAAAACAGGCGAAGAGCCTCCGAGGGAAATGAATAAAAAGGGAGGGGGAGACTCTTCTGTAAAAGGCAACCATCCAGGAGAGGAACAAGGAAGTTTACAAGTTTTGGACAAGGAGTAAAACAAATTCTCCTGGAAAGGGAAAGTTGGTTACCTTTTCTAAGTACATTATAAATGATGGGAGTTAATGAGGAGTAAATAAAGTGTTAATCAAAGGTTTGGGGGGGGATGGTGATTGGTGATTGGTGATTGGTGATTGGTGATTTTTGGGTAGTGGGTAGTGGGTAGTGGGTAGTGGGTAGTGGACACTACGCAATAAAACTGAATTGGATCTTAAAAAAGAAGTAAAAGGCAATTAATTAGCCAAAGAAATTTGTATAACCTGAAAGATTATTCTCTGCGGCAGCCATTTGCATTTTCTTCTTTTGGGTTCGTTTTCTTATTTGTTGCACAACAAAGAAGAAAAGGAATAAGAAGAAACATGATTAAAAGTAAAACTCTAACAAAGAGATAAAAAATAAAGAAGGATCACGACAATAAACATAAAAAGAGAATAAAGCGAAGTATAGATAAAAAACTTATATTGATAAGAGATGATTGATTGATAAAGTTAGAAAGGTTAGATAAGAAACTCAAAGTGGCAGCGACCTACATTTCCACAGACGTAGCCTGCAGTATTATCGGCGATGGGAGGCTTGACTTCCAGGTTCGGAATGGAGCTGGGTATGACCCTCCCTCTAGCCCCACCACTAAGAGAAAGATAAACACC
>NZ_DATCSP010000011.1:0-4573 GCF_036568385.1 Sulfurovum sp.
CCGTTTTGTGGTGATGGACCCGAAAACGGTCGCAAGCTATGTGCAGGCAGGTGTCAGTGTCAGCCAGAGAGGAAAGTACTCTACGATCCTGGAGATCTCCTACGCTGACAATGTCGCGCTTCGTGCCCAGGAGTTCGCCAATGCGTTGGCAAGAGCGTATATAGAGCAGAATATAGAGAAAAAAACACAGGAAGCTACCCGCACACTGAACTTCGTCGATGAGCAGCTGAAACTGATCACGGAAAACCTCAAGGGTTCTGCGATCAAGCTCGAAGAGTTCAAAAAGACTTCCAATACCGTGGACCTGAGTTCCAAAGCGGAAAACATCATCCGTCAGATGAGCGAGTCTGAAATGAAACTGGCAGAGATATCGATCGAGCTGGAGATGCTGGGTACGCTCTATGAACAGGTGAAGTCCGGGAAGAATCTGGAAAGCATCAGTGTGGCCGGGGTACAAGCGGGACAGTCTTCACTCTCCGGTATGGTCAAAGAACTTCAGGATGCGATTATGAAAAAAAGGATGTTGAGAGAAGACTATACGGAGATGTATCCGGAAGTGCGAAAACTCACTAAAACGATCGCAGAGCTGAAGAAACTGATCGTCTCTACGATCAAAAGTCTCAATCAAAGCATCAAAGAGCGAAAAGCACTGATAGAAAAGTCTATTTTCGAACAGCAGAAGCTTCTCAATACCCTGCCTGCTGATGAAAGAATGTTCGGTCAGCTGCAGCGTAAGTTCGTGGTCAATGAGAAGATCTACTCGTATCTGCTTGAAAAACGTTCAGAGACCGCCATCATCAAAGCTTCCACGGTGAGCAAGAACAGGATCATTGATGAAGCATTGACCCCTGAGTTCCCTGTCAAGCCCAAGCGCAAGCTCATCGTACTGGTAGGGCTGATACTCGGGCTCATTCTGGGTATCGCGCTTGCATTCCTGAGAGAGTTCCTTGATGATCGCATCAAAAGCGAGGAGGATGTCTCCAAGGTAAAAGATGTGCCTGTGCTTGGTTTGATACCGCATATCAAAGAGGACAGTAACAAGGTCAAGGTGTTCATCTCTCCCAAATCGGCTTTGGCAGAGTCGTTCAGAAACCTTCGTACCAATCTGCAGTTCATGCTGAAACAGAAAGAGTCACATGTCATTGCCGTGACATCTACGATAGCCAGCGAAGGAAAGACCACGGTCTGTATGAACCTGGGCGGGATCATGAGCATGGCCGACAAGAAAACGGTGATACTGAACCTGGATATGAGAAAGCCGACACTGCATGAAAGATTCGGATTGCAGAACAGTAAAGGAATGAGCACACTGCTTTCTGAACGCACGAATTTGAATGATGTCATCCAGCACACAGAATATGAAAATCTGGACATCATCACCTCCGGACCGATACCGCCAAACCCCAGTGAACTGATACAGAGCGTGCTGATGGAAAAGGTGCTGGAGAAGCTGAAAGAAGTGTATGATGTGATCATCCTGGATACCCCGCCGATCGGGCTGGTCACAGATGCAAGAACACTGATGCATTTTGCTGATACGAGCATTTATGTGCTTCGGGCGAACCATTCGAAAAAAGGGTTCTTGCGCAGTATAGAGAAACTTTCGAAGGAAGATATCCGCGGGTTCGGGATACTGCTGAACGATGCCAGAGCAGACACCCATGGGTATGGCTACGGGTATGGATATGGTTACGGCTACTATGAGGAAGAGCAAAAATGATCTTCTCTCTTTTTAAAAAGAAAAAAGAGAAACAGCTGAGCGATACAGACAGGCCAGCAGATTTGCCTGCGCTCACCATTGACCTGCATTCCCATCTTATTCCTGGCATCGATGACGGCTCGAAAAGCATGGAAGAGAGCATGGAGCTGCTCAGAGGTTTGGAAGCTTTGGGATACGAAAAGGTCATTACGACACCGCACATCATGTTCGATGCTTACAAGAATACGCCCGAAGGGATCAAAGAGGGGCTGGCCTCTCTGCAAAGTGCGGCGAAGGCCGAGGGGATAGAAGTCGAGATAGAAACAGCGGCAGAGTACTACCTGGATGAAGGCTTCTATGACCATCTCCATGGTGGTGAAGTGATGAGCATCAAAGGCAAATACCTTCTTTTTGAAACCTCTTATGTCTCCAAGCCTCTGCAGCTGGAAGAGATGATCTTTGAGATTGGTGCCGCGGGGTATACACCGATGATGGCGCATCCCGAGCGTTACCGCTACATTAAAGACCCGGACAAAGAGTACAAGAGACTGAAAGATCTGGGAGTACTGTTCCAGGTCAATGTGAATTCGTTTGGCGGACATTACGGCAGATCGGCGAAAGGGCTGGCGGATTTTTTGAGCAAAGAGGGGATGATAGATTTTCTGGGATCGGATGTGCATCACAAAAGGCATGTTGAAACACTGACCGGGGTTTTCCGATCTGAGGCGTATCGTAATGTTTTTAAAAACAATACGATACGTAACGAGGAACTCACCTAAATACTTAATAGTGGTGGGATATAATATATACATTAGAATAGGGAAAGGGATTAAAATGTTTAAAAAAAAGTTAATGATATGGGTAGGGGCAGGATTGCTGCTGGGAGGTTGTGCCGGTCAGGATTATAAGCTTGTACAGACAGAGAAGCCTGTCACAGAACAGAAGGTGAGCGACAGGAGTATCGAGTATCGTATTTTGCCGCAGGACAGACTGGAGATCATTCTGTACAAAGATCCTGCCGGAAGTTCAGCGTCAGGGATAGGTGGTCAACAGCAGCTGGGACAGAGTATGACACAAAAAGGTGTCCTTGTGAACACTGCAGGCAATGTTTCTCTTCCGCTGATAGGGAAGGTCAAGGTAGGCGGGTTGACACAGACGGAGGCGGCAGACCGCATCACCGAACAGTACAAAAAATACCTCAATACCCCTTCTGTCTATCTTGAAGTGCTTAATAAACGCCTTTTTGTACTGGGTGAGGTAAAAAAACCGGGTGTCGTTGAAATAGACAAAGAGAAGATGACACTCTTTGAAGCACTCGCTTTTGCGGGGGACCTGACAGATTATGCCGTAAGGAACGAGATCATCATCCTTTCGAACAGCGATACCCAGGGGATGAATATGCGCAGGGTGGACCTGACGAACTTTGATACGATGAAGTACGCCTCTTTTATGCTGAGACCCAATGACATCGTCTATGTCCAGCCTAACAACTGGAAAGAGTTCAAAGTGGCTTCGGACTACTACACTTCACCGTTCGAGACGATCGCCAAGATCGCAGCACCGTTCGTGACACTGAAATACTTGGAAAACAACTAGGGTTTCACAGAGATCATAAGCTAAAAGACCCTTTAACGGGTACTTTTAGTCGTAGTTAGGCTTTTTATAAAAGTAACAACGTTTTCACATAAAATATGACAGTAATATGACATGTTTACTGTATAGTAAAACAGTCAAGAAAGTTTTTAGGGGTATTACATTTTCATGGTCATCGAGTTTCTTATCATTTTTTTTCTTTCCCTTCTGTTCATAAGGGGCGTTCGTAACCATTCGGAAAGACTGGGTCTGATCGACGTTCCCAACGGAAGAAGCACGCACAGCAGTCATACGCCGAGAGGTGCGGGCATAGGATTTTATCTGGCGGTGGCACTGGTCATTCCTGTGTTCTATTTTGATATCATTGTTTCCTATGTCTGGACCTGCATGGCGATTTTCCTCGTTTTTATCGTAGGGGTAATGGATGACCACCATGACACCTCTCCCAATACGAAATTCTTTGTGATCATGTTCGGTACCTTCCTGCTTTATCTGGATGGTATTGTCATAGATAAAGCTGGTCTCTTCTTTGGATTTGATATTTCACTGGGATGGTTTGCACTTCCTTTCACGCTGTTCGCCGTAGTGGGGTTTACGAACGCTCTCAACCTGATAGACGGGCTGGACGGACTGGCCGCGACGGTGAGTATCGTGATACTGGGGAGTTTCTTTGCGGTAGGGTATCTGCATAATGATCTTTTCATGATGCTGATGGCAGGGGCGTTCATCTCTGCGCTGCTGGGCTTCCTTGTGTATAACTGGCATCCGGCATCCATATTCATGGGGGACAGCGGTTCTTTGACACTGGGCTTTGTCATCTCGATGCTGGCGATCAAATCCCTGGCGTATCTCCCAGCGGTCAGCATCCTCTTCATAGCGGCCATCCCCATCCTGGATACCTTGGTGGTGATGGTACGCCGGAAGATGAGAGGTCGGTCGATGTTCTCCGCAGACAGATGCCACATGCACCATATACTGCGTCATTTCTTTGCAGAAGACACAAGAAAAACGGTCCTGTTCCTGGTCGTTCTGCAGGGGATCTACTCTCTCACCGGACTGCAGCTTGAAAAAGAGATGGACAACGGATATCTGCTGATCCTCTTTTTACTCAACGTGGTACTGCTGTATATGTTTTTAGCAGCGATGATCAAGAGACAGAATCGGGATTGTTAGTGCTTGGATGCTGAGAATTTAAAAATACCTGGACTTTTTGTGTTGTTCAGGTAGAGTGATTGTTTAAAGGAACAAACACTAACAAAGTAGTAACTTCCCAATATGAAA
>NZ_DATCSP010000012.1:0-2685 GCF_036568385.1 Sulfurovum sp.
AAAAAGCACCATTACGCTATAATCGCGGCAATATAATATCATGTAGGATAGCCCGATGAGCGAAACAACCGAAAAAAAAGCAACCTATGACCCAAAAGAAGTAGAAGACAGCTACTATAAATTATGGGAAGAGCGTGGATACTTTGAAATAGAGGGAAACAAGAACATCCAGGAGGAAGGCAAAGACGGCAAGGTAAAAACCTTCTCCATCATGATGCCTCCCCCGAATGTGACAGGGTCTTTACATATCGGACATGCACTTACTTTTACACTCCAGGACATCATCACCCGTTACAAACGTATGGATGGGTATAAAACACTCTGGCAGCCCGGTACTGACCATGCGGGTATCGCGACACAGAATGTCGTTGAAAAACAGCTTTTGGCAGAAGGAACCACCAAAGAAGAGATAGGCCGCGAGAAGTTTCTCGAGCGTGCCTGGATGCAAAAAGAGAACAGCGGCGGCAAGATCGTACATCAGATGAGAAAGCTGGGTGTTTCACCTGCATGGAAACGCGAACGTTTTACGATGGATGAAGGACTCAAGGAAGCCGTCAAAGAAGCCTTTGTCACACTCTATAACGAAGGGCATATCACACAGAACAACTACATGGTCAACTGGTGTACCCATGACGGCGCACTGTCCGACATCGAAGTCGAGCATGAAGAGGTCAATGGTAAGTTCTATACGATGGTCTATAAATTCGCTGATGGGTCCGGTGAGCTGCATGTCGCTACGACCAGACCTGAAACCTATTTCGGGGACACGGCGATCATGGTGCACCCTGACGATGCGCGTTATAAAGATATCGTAGGCAAAGAGGTACTGCTGCCGCTGACCGACAGAACGATCAAGGTCATCACGGACGAACATGTAGATATGGCGTTTGGAACCGGTGTGGTAAAGGTAACGCCTGCCCATGACCAGAATGACTACGCGGTAGGGAAAAGACATGACCTGGAATTCATCAAGGTCTTTGATGAAAAAGGGATCTTGAACGACTACTGTGGTGAGTTTGCTGGATTGGAGAGACTTGAAGCACGTCCTGTGATCGTAAAAGCACTGGAAGATGCGGGTCATATCGTAAAGATAGAAGAGCATGTACATCAGGTAGGACACTGCTACCGATGCAAGAACATTGTTGAGCCTTTCATTTCCCAACAGTGGTTCCTGAGTGAAAAAATAGCAGAAAACTCTATCAAAGAGACCAAAAAACATAACAACTTCCACCCTGCCCACTGGATCAACTCCTACACGGCATGGATGGATGAACTCCGTCCCTGGTGTATCTCGCGTCAGCTTTGGTGGGGACACCGTATCCCGGTCTTTACCTGTGACGACTGCGGCCACCAGTGGGCGGACAAAGCGGATGAGCCTGAAGCCTGTCCGAAATGCGGATCCAAACACATGACACAGGACCCTGATGTACTGGATACATGGTTCTCCTCTGCCTTGTGGGCCATGTCGCCATTGGGCTGGGGGAATAACGGGAAACTCACCGAACTCTACAATGAGACGGATATGAAAGATTTCTACCCTAACTCGCTGCTGATCACAGGATTTGATATTATGTTCTTCTGGGTAGCGAGAATGATGATGATGGGAGAGCACTTCACAGGCAAACTGCCGTTTAAAGATATCTACATGCATGCGCTGGTACGGGACGAACATGGCGCGAAGATGTCCAAATCCAAAGGGAACGTGATCGATCCGCTTGATATGGTGGAAGAACACTCTGCCGATATCATCCGTTTCACTTTGGCATTCCTTGCCGTTCAGGGACGTGATATCAAGCTCGGAGCCAAGAACCTGGAACAGTTCAGGAACTTCACCAACAAGCTCTATAATGCTTCTAACTTTTTACAGATGAATGTGGATACCTTTGCGGATCTAGATGAAACGAAGATTGTAACTCCACTAGGTCAATATATGAAATATAGGTTATCTCTCGCTGTAGAAGAAATAAGAGATGCATTAGATACATATAAATTTAATGAAGCAGCAACAATACTTTATAGGTTTGTTTGGAATGAGTTCTGTGACTGGGGAATCGAATACTCCAAAGCTTCCAAAGAGTCAATTCCTGAACTTGGAGCCATTTTTAAAGAAACACTAAAAATGATTTCTCCTTTTATGCCATTTATTGCTGATCATCTTTATCACAAACTTAGTGGTACTACCCTTGAAGAAGGTGAATCACTAATGATTAAGAAGTTTCCGCCAGAAGATATTACTAGAAACACTATTTATAATGACCTCTTTTCTCATATTGAAGAAGCAATTACAGCTATTAGAAGAGCAAAGGTCACTATTGATATGGGCAATAGTAAAATCACAAAAGCGTATATTAAATCTGAATTCATTGGCAATGATCCATCAAAATTATTTAGCATCCAAACGATTAAACCATTTATTCAAAAACTTGCAAAAGTTGAAGATGTTGAACTAGTTAATAGTAAGGTTGAAAATTCGGTTACTGATATTTCTGATAACCTTGAAGTCTATCTTCCGACAGGCGAGATAGACATGACACCTATCATCAGCAAGCTGACAAAACAGAAAGAAAAGCTTGAAAAAGAGATACAGAAACTCAGCGGTATGCTGAACAATGAGAAGTTCGTAGCGAACGCTCCGGCTGAAGTATTGGCCACGAACAAGCAGGCATTGGAAGATGCACAAAACAA
>NZ_DATCSP010000013.1:0-18831 GCF_036568385.1 Sulfurovum sp.
GGTGTGATCATAGGTTCCGGGAGTGCAAGTTTTGAGATCATCAGGCATCTCACGGAAAAACTGCCCGTCATGGTGACACCCAAATGGGTCAAGACCCTGGCACAGCCGATCGGCGTGGATGACGTCATCGCTTATCTGAATGCCTCAAAAGACCTTAGTATCGATGGCAATATTGTGGTGGACATAGGCAGCGAGAAAATGACCTACAAAGAGATGATGCTTGGCTGTGCCCATGCACTGGGTCTTCGCCGCTGGATCATTCCGCTACCCGTACTGACCATCAAGCTCTCCTCCTACTGGCTGAACCTCTTCACTCCCGTACCCTATACGGTCGCGCGTTCGCTTATAGAGGGGCTCTCTTCTGAAGTCGTAGTACAAAATGACAATGCGAAGAAGTATTTTAGCCAGATCCACCCCATCAGATTCGAGGAGGCGGTCAAAAAAGCCATCAAAGAGATGGAGGAGAATCAGGTCTACAGCCGGTGGAGCGATGCAGGCGGCGTAGGCGACAGGTGGGAGCTGCAGCATAAGGACGACCCCTCATCAGCCGTTCTGATGGATCGTCAGGCGGTCAAGTTGGGCGGCATTCCCAAAGAGACCGTCTACCGCACCTTTTGTTCCATCGGGGGTAAAGAGGGATGGATGGGCTATGATTGGCTTTGGGAGATCAGAGGCTGGCTGGATAAAATGATCGGGGGCGCAGGGCTCAACAGAGGACGGAGAGACAGCCATCATCTCAGGATAGGGGAGAGTGTCGATTTCTGGAGGGTGGAAGATCTCAGCCCCGATGAAAGACTGCTGCTCTATGCACAGATGAAGGTCCCCGGAAAAGCCTGGCTGGAGTTCAAGATCAAAGGGGACGAACTGGTGCAGACAGCCTATTTCTATCCGCGCGGACTGTTGGGAAGGCTCTACTGGTATATCCTCACACCTGTGCATTATCTGGTCTTTCGAAACATGATAAGGTCCATACTGGAAAAAGCACAGAACGATGAACAGACAAAATAAAACTATGAATTGATTCAAAGAAAGAGTACAATAAAAAAAAAGGAGTCACTCATGATAAAAGAGATCTTATATACAGGGTTAGGCGGTGCGATACTTCTGAAAGAGCGCGTTGAAGAAGAGATCGAAAAGCTCCAGGAGAAAGGCAAGCTGAGCAAAGAAGATGCCGATGCGTTTATAGAAAAGCTCAAAACACGCGGTGAAGAGGAAGAAGAAAAGATCAAAACGCAGATCAAAGAGGCGCTCAAAGAGGTCATCGATGAGATGGGGCTTGCGACCAAAGCGGACATCGAGGCGCTAAAAGAGAAATAGTGCGAAGCTCTCAACTCTATTCACCACTCAGGATCTGGCGGGTCTTTACTGTTCTGCTTACGATCTATATGCTGGTGAGAAAACGCAGGAAGTTTTTGTTCTTCTCGCCTCTGGGTCCGGAGAAACTGCTGAACCGTATCACCAGCCTGGGAGCCAGCTTTATCAAGCTTGCACAGGTCCTTGCTACGCGCAATGATTTCTTTCCGCCGGAGTATCTCAGCAAGCTGAAGATGCTGCATGACGAGCTTCCTGCCATGGAAAGAGAAAAGATGCAAAGGGTATTTGACCGTGCATTCGAGAAAGATCCTTTTTACCGCTTTGACGCAGAGCCTATCGCTTCCGCCTCCATAGGCCAGGTGCATGAAGCGTGGCTGGACAAAGATACCAGGGTCGCTGTCAAACTCAGACGCGAAGGTATAGAAAAACAGGTAAAGGCCGACATACGCATCCTTTCGTTTTTCAATGCATTGTTCAGACCCCTGTTCTCGCATTATACCAAGCACTCGCTCGAAGCGGTCGTGAATGAATTTTCCTCCATGATACAAAAAGAGGTGAGCCTCAACCAGGAAAGAGAAAACCTTGTCAAGTTCTCAGAGACCTACGCAGATATGAACGTGGCTTTTCCTACGCCCTATGAGGCGCTTAGCTCTGATGATGCGCTGGTGATGAGTTTTGAAGAAGGGTTCCGTTTTGATGACAGGGAGGCAATGAAGAGGCATGGCATCGACATCGTCCCTGTCATAGAAACACTGGTGAAGTTCTACACGGAACAGATGCTTGTACGGGGATTTTTTCATGCCGATCCCCATCCGGGCAATCTGCTTGTCTCCAAGGAAGGCAGGCTGATACTGCTTGATTTCGGTATGGTCAAGCGTGTTCCCAACGATACGCGTGTAGCCATTATCGAACTTATCAAAGCGGCCAATGAGCAGGATTATGAACGGTATGTCAGTGCCAGTAAACGTCTGGGTACGGTAGCATACGATGCCCCCACTTCAGAACTGGCGGAGTTCACCCAGCGCATGTTTGATATCTTTAACAACGATGCCCTGGACAGTTCGAGTATGCAGGAACTGGCATTTCAGGTAATGGAGCAGACCAGAAGCCTTCCTTTTAAGCTCCCCCAGGAGGCCATTTATATACTCAGGGTCAGTGCGATCATCGAAGGCCTGGGAACGACCTATATTGAGAACTTTAACGGGATCAAAGATATATTGCCGATCCTGCAGAGTAATATTCCCCGGGCGTTGGGTGCGAAAGAGGGCATTCTGGAAACACTTATCGATGAGTTTAAAAATCTGCCTTTGGATGTGCGGGCATTCAGAAATACTCTGTACCGTATCAGTGAAGAGAACCTTTCAGTGGAACTTTCCAAACCGCAGCTGGATGTGCTGGAAAAATCGATCAAAGAGTCACTCAAACCGATACTTACAGGGGTGGTTCTAATGATAAGTTCCGTTTTTGTGTTACTCTACGATCAACAACTGCGTGATCTTGCACTGATACTTTTTGGTGCAGGTCTGTTACGATTAATATTTAGAAAAGGATAAAGAATGAAAAAACTGCTATTACCGCTTGCACTTGGATTGGTGTTGTTTTTGACAGGGTGTGAAGAAAAAAAACCGGAAAAAGTGACACCAGTGGAGAATTTCAAACTCAATGCATACCTTGGGACATGGTATGAGATAGCAAGACTGGAGCACAGGTTCGAAAAGGGTATGGAAGCGATATCGGCCACCTACAGTATGAGAGAAGACGGCGGGGTCAAGGTACTCAATAAAGGGTATAAGACCGAAGAGAAAGAGTGGAGCGAGGCGGAAGGCAAAGCCTACTTTGTACAAAGTCCTGACAAAGGCTTCTTGAAAGTGTCATTCTTCGGACCGTTCTACGGCTCATACATCGTGATGGATACCGATTATGAAACGTATACGATGATCAGCGGGCCGGACCTGAGTTACTTCTGGATACTCTCCAGAAAACCGACACTCGATCAGAAGGTACTGGACAGACTTCTGGCCCAGGCAAAAGAGGCAGGGTTTGATACCAGCAAGCTTATCTACCCGGACCAGAGTAAAAATGAAGCAAAATAACGCACTGATACTTGTCGCGCATGGAAGCCGAAAAGCCTCCTCCAACGAAGAGGTCAAGTCTCTGACAGAAGAACTGGAAGCTTTACTTGGAGAGAAGTACGATCTGGTGACGGCAGCATTTTTGGAGTTTACTGACCCCTCATTGGAAGAGGGGATGCTCTACTGTATAGAGAAGGGTGCCAGTGAGATCGTCATCTTGCCTTACTTCCTGGCCTCTGGTAACCATGTGACCCGAGACATTCCTGAAGTAGTTCAGAAGATACAGGCATCATACCCGCAAGTAAAGATGACACTCAAAGAACATATAGGGAGTGCATCGGGGATGGTGAGTCTTCTTAGCGATATGGCTGTCAGTTCGAACAAAAAACTCTAAAACTAAATCAATAAACTACAAATTTTAGAGGAAAAAAATATGAAAGAAAACCAATTCCGATATACTCTTACACTGAATATATAATTAAAGGGCACTTTGTTCCTTTTATTAAATCAACAAAAAATAGGGTGAGTTTTCATTATGAAAGAAAAACTACTTATATTATTTTTACTCAATATTATTACCTTAGTAGGTATATATTTGTTCTTTTTCTTTATCATAGTGATAAGTAATTCTTACGAAAATATGATTGCATACTTTTTGGCTCCTTTAGTAAGTATGGCATGGACAAGTCCAATTATTTTGTGGATATTATCCTTAGTTTTTTTCTATGATTATGCATATTGCACTAAAAAAACTTCACGAAGACTTTTAGGGGAGATTTTTGGAGTTTCTTTGGTAGCTTTTATAATATTATATATACAGTCTAGACTTTCAGATACTTATTTCACTTTAATTGAAGCAATAGTAATTGTTATATTTGTATTTGGCCTAACACAATATGCCAAGTATGTGATTATTAATAAATTTTGTTCAAAATTTAACTCAAATAAAAAAGAAGGTTTTGGGTTAGCTTTTATTTTTATTCCAATAATAACTTATTTTATATACAAGATTATCTAGAAGTATTTTAAAAAGCTAGAAGCAACGAAAACCTCATAATGTTATATATTTTATAAGGTTTTACAGGCTCCCCACTGTTTAAACTTCGATACATGAAATTAGATATATTTTGCAACAAGACACATGTGTGTAATCTCACGATATTGTGGAATTATTTATAGTTAAAGAAGAGGTAATCTACCCAGCCATTGTTGTACTCTCTATATCCTGCACCGTAGAATTTTCTGTATCCCTTCACGTAAGACTCAAAGCTTTCCTCAAGGGTGAGATTACAATCTATCTTCTCATTATATTTATAGTCATGAAACCACTGAGGGTGTTCATATCCGAGTCTTTCTGATTTTCTTTCGCTTTTAACAAATTTATCATTGGATGTATCACTGCTTATATTATTATCCCTGATATACTCCAGGTATACATTATGAGAAAATCTCCACCCATCAGCATCAGTGATATTGTGTTCTTTAAGATATCTCTCCACACATCTGTCTGTGATCTCATTTTTTACCTCTTTTGCAAAGTAATAATAGATATCGTTTGATTCAAAGTATTGTTTGTTTGCTTCCCTTAATGTAACGCGATACTTCTCAAAGGTTTTATCTTGGAATACAGGGTGTGACTGTATGCCTGGTCCAGGTTCTTTATATCCCGAAAGCTTATTCATAAAGAGGAAAAAGATAATAACGACGACAAGCACGCCGACAAGAACTAATGCAGCGAGGATTTTTCCAAGTGTAGCGAATACTTTCATAATTATTTTACCTAATATTTAACTACAAAAGTATATCAGAAATATATCATGATATTAGTAAAGTACTATATAGGTAGAAACCAAAACCTAATAATCTAACATAGAATATATGGTCAAGAAAACCTCATAAAGTTATATATTTTATAAGGTTTTGTAAGCAAGACATTTTTGATATACTCTTAATGCTAAAATAAATCTATGGTGAAAAAATAATGTTTAAAAATCTTTTAATAGGAAATATACTTAATATTATAAGTATATATATAGCTTTTATTATCGCACTTGTTGTATTTTATGATGACAATACTTTGTTTCTTTTTAAAAAAGCATTAATAAGTATGGTGTGGTTCAGTCCTATTGTATTAATTATGCTAGTAGTAATGTGGGGGTATGATTTTATTTATTGCCAACACAAAAATAAAAAGGATTTATTTATAGAAACAATTATAGTTCTTGTAATGGCACTAGTATTCTTCTTCTTTGAAGGAATTGAACAAGAATCCTCTGGAGATGGAGTGTATATAGCAATATTAACTATGTCCATAATATTTATACCGATTCAGTATATTAAATACTTAATATTTTTTTTCTGCGGTTCCAATTGATATAAATCCAAAACCTTATAATCTAACATATTTTATAAGGTTATCCGCTGTATAGCGACGTTTGCGAGGTATAAATCCTACCCCTTCACGAGAAAACCATATAAAACCATCCATATTGGAATATTTTATAAGGTTTTTTATTCTGTCTTTACTCTTTAAAATACGTTACATATTTTATTGGATTTTAGAGTTTTTATTGGAATAGACAATGTCAGGGCAGATACTTAACATGAATCAACATAAATCCCCTATGAAATACTTTTGTATCCGTATAAAATATGGGAAAAAATGAGGAACCAATGTTTAAAACCTATGATACTCTAGAACAAGCAACACATGCACAGCCAAGAGTCACGGCTTTGCTTGCCTGCCAAAACAACCTTATGCCGGCTTCATGGCATATGCCTGTCTCGAAGTCGCCTTTCCGCTATGCTGTGGCCGTACGCGAAGAGAACTACACGCATGCACTGCTGGAAGAACATGGCAGCTTCACGCTCAACTTCCTGCCGTTTGAGCATTATGAAACCGTCAATAGGATGGGGAAGATACATGGAGACAGCGAAGACAAACTGGCTATAAGCGGGTTGAAGTCAGAGGGGAAAGATGGTAATGGAAATGTACTGCTGAGTGCTTCAGACTTCATCTATGAGTGCGTGGTGTGTGACAGGTACAAAAACGGTGACCATGCGATATTCATAGCCGATGTCACCAAAATACATGTCAACGAAAAACAGAGTGCCAAGCCTATGCTCTTTTCCGGTCTCGGAAAGTATGGGACGGTGGGAGAAACAGTTTTAGCAACTAAAGGAGAAACAATATGACACTGGAAGAGATCGCGTTCGAATTGGAATTGGCAGGATTGAGAATGGAAGAGCAGCGAATGCTGTTATCCTCGGTTAAAAGAAGCGGTTTTGATGCAAAAGTGCTCGACAGAAAGCTGATCGCTATGGGATATGCACCGGTCTTCACCATTTATGATGATGACGTGGATGACAGTTATATCGAAAATATCAAAGAGCAGCAGCAGAAAAGCCAGTGACGCTTTTTAACCGACATAAACCCACTACAAAAACTTCTTTAAACACGATAATATATGGAATAAAGGAGTTTTCATGAAACCGTATATACCAAAAGCATTTAGTTTCGACCCGGACGAGAGAGGCCACTTTGGCAAGTTTGGAGGCAGGTACGTCCCAGAGACATTGATGCCCATACTCATCGAACTGGATGAGGTCTACAAGAAATACCGTTTTGACACAAGCTTCTGGAATGAGGTCAATGCGCTCTACAAAGACTATGTCGGGCGTCCATCCCCCCTCTACAAAGCACAGAAAATAAGTGATGAGATAGGTGCAGAAGTCTATCTCAAGCGTGAAGACCTGAACCATACCGGCGCACATAAGATCAACAATACTATCGCCCAGGGACTTTTGGCCAAACGCATGGGAAAAACGAAGATCATTGCAGAAACAGGAGCAGGCCAGCATGGTGTGGCCACGGCAACGGTGGCAGCCCTGATGGGGCTTGAGTGTGAGGTTTTCATGGGTGCCAAAGATGTAGAGCGCCAGCAGCTCAATGTCTTCCGTATGAAACTGCTCGGCGCCAAAGTTCACGCCGTGGATTCTGGAAGCAAAACCCTCAAAGATGCCATGAATGACGCCATAAGGCACTGGGTCACCCATGCCAGAGACACCTTCTATATCATCGGTACTGCGGCAGGGCCGCATCCTTATCCTTTGATGGTACGTGACTTTCAGGCTATCATCAGCTATGAAGCCAAAGCGCAGCTCATGGAACAGGCCAATACCCTGCCTGACTATGTCATCGCCTGTATCGGCGGCGGGTCGAATGCTTTGGGTATGTTTGCCCATTTTATAGAGGAAGAAAAAACAGAGTGCATCGGTATAGAAGCGGGAGGAAAAGGGCTGGCAAGCGGGCAGCACGGTGCTTCTTTGGCACTGGGCAGACCTGGCGTGCTCCATGGGCAGCTGAGCTATCTGCTGCAAACAGATGACGGGCAGATAGAAGAGGCGTACTCCATCTCTGCGGGGCTGGACTACCCGGGCATAGGTCCTGAGCATTCCTTTTTAATGGAGCAGGGCAAAGTGATCTATGACTCTGTCACCGATGAGGAGGCGATGGACGCCTTTGTATGGCTCAGCCGAAGCGAAGGCATCGTCCCTGCGTTTGAAAGCGCCCATGCGATCGCCTATCTTAAAAAAATGCCTCAGGAGAAGATCAAAGGCAAGACCATCATCATCAGCCTTTCGGGCAGAGGCGATAAAGATATGATACAGGCTATGGAGCTCTTGAAGCTATAGCCTTATCTGTATGACCTGACATGTAATCGTGAAAAGATACATAGATCAAGTAAGCTTATCTTCGTCATGTCCATACTTTCATACTATCCCTAAAACACTATAAGTACACAATATTCAGATCATAGACAAAATAGGGCATTCATTTAATCTTTAAATTGATATCAATTATTAATATTGTTATAAGCTTTAATGCTATATTATTTGATAATTAATATCATAAAGGATCACAAAATGACAGCACCAATGCCAAGAGAACATAGCAAAGAAATGAATCATGTGACAGATCTTCTACAAACTGTTCAACTCAATAATAACCTAAGTCTTATTTTTATGAATCACATAGATATACATCAAAAAGACAGGTTCGGAAATACGGCACTGTATTGGGCCATTTACCATCATAACATGCATAATGTAAAGACTTTACTCTATTATGGGTGTGCTCTTGATGTTACAAGCGATGCTAAAAAAGCACCTTTCTGTGCGGTTGATGCACATAACCTTGAAGCTCTTCGATATTTGGTAGATGAGGGAATGGATATTTTTATGGAATATCAGGGAGAAAGCCTGATCGAGTATGCTGAACGTTTAGGAAGTAATGAGATAAAAGAGTATTTTAAAAAGTTAAGTTTCATGAGATGCAGACGATAAGGCGATAGATCGCTTTGTCTGTGCATGGCGAAAGTCGAACATCTTCTTCATGTCACGCTTCACAAAATAGGCAGCAGGGATGCTCAGCGGCCAGAAGGGAAGTGAAAAAACGATCCTGTCCCGCAAGAGCGAATGTGTTTCGTCTATCGCTATGAAATGGTGTTCATGCCTGAAGCTTTTAAAGGGTGACTGTGTCGCTGCATCGACTATAAGAGAGGGATACTCTATTTTTTCAAATACCAGCTTCCAGACAAAGGAGAAGAACCCTTTTTTGATCTTCAGAATGGCTTCATTCCCTTCTTTCAGCGGTGTTTCCAGCTTTATGATCTCCACCTTCGTGTCATCAGGCGTGATCAGCGGAAGGTTTCTGGTGTCCGCATGAAAATCAAATAGGGTTTTCGTACTGCATGGCAGCTGTGATTCAAATATCAGTGTATGTTTCATAAGTGTAGTATGCCTTTCTATTTTCTCTTTTAGTATACCTCTTTTGTCCATTCATACCCATCAACCAACAAAAACTTCATACCAAAATATCAAAATAGAGTATAGAATGCAGGAAGTATAGATATATGAAACAATGTTCCAAGGAGAGATCGATGCATAAGAAAACCAAGGTAGCCATTATAGGCGGCGGTGTGGCAGGAGTGACGGCGGCCTTGCACTTGGCTCAGTCAGGTCTTGATATCACACTGTTCGAAAAAAGAGCCGGCCTGGTAGATGGACCGCCATGGTGCCATTTGCATGCCGGGGGAAACCTTTATCGGGAGATATCAGATGCACAGTGTGTCACCTTGCTTAAGCAGTCTGTTGATTTTGTGAAGTTCTATCCTTTTGTGGTCGATCACCGTCCTACCGTGATCGCAGTCCCTGTGGATGACCGCGGGATGGTGGAAGAGCTCCTGCCGCGTTTGGAACTGCTCAGGTCCGAGTATGAAAAGCTGATAGAATCTGACAGACGCAACAAGGTGTTAGGAGAAAGTGAACAGTACTATACGCTTTACAGCCGCGAAAAAATGGAAATGCTCAAAACGCTTCCCATCGTCGATAAGCCGAACACAACGGATGAGTGGATGATACCTGTGGCCAGACATATGGATCTAGACAAAGTGAAGTTCCCTCTGATAGTCGTTCAGGAGTATGGACTGAACATATTTCGTCTGGCAGCCGGATCCATGTCGGCACTGCAGAATTTCCCCAATGTGACCATCAGAACGCAAAGCAGTGTGCAGGATGTCCAAAAGGTAGATGCAAGCTGGAAGATAACATACAGGGATCAAAACGATCATGGCCATGAAGCGCAGTTTGACTACCTTGTCAATGCTGCAGGATTCAGGACAGGTCAGATCGATGATATGTTGGGTGTATCTTCTCCTCGAATGGTTGAATTCAAAGCATCGTATATCAGCAAGTGGGAGGAAAAAAAAGGCATACTGTTTCCGGAGATCATCTTTCACGGAGAGCGCGGAACGCCTCGAGGTATGGCACAGTTCACCCCTTACCCAGGAGGGTATTTTCAGCTGCACGGGATGACGCATGATATCACACTGTATGAGGACGGTCTCTCCAAAAGTACGGGGAGCCGTTCTCAGCCCGAGCTAGAAAAAAAGTTCATAGAAAAGATAGAGAAGGGGTGGAGCAGGGAGGAGATCACGGAACGTACCTATAATGCCATCGCACATGTGGAACAGTTTATGCCTGCATTTGCGAATGCCACCGTTGGCTCCAGGCCCCTGTTCGGTGCGCAGCAGATCCCGGGCAGGGATGCTTCTTTGCGTGTGGCAGAGGTTTCGTTCCCTCTACCTGCCTATGCCAGATGCGAAATCGTCAAAGTCTCTTCCAGCATCGATATGGCCAAGGCCATTGCTGCCGACCTGGCGGCACTGGGTTACCTTGATGCGAAGACTTTGACATGTCAGGAGTGGATACACAGAACGCCCATCGATGAAGAGGCACTGAGAACAGATGCCGAAAGGATCGCCACAGAAAGAGGGTACCCTGCCTGTATGGCGAACAGAAATGTCGGGGAACCTTCTCATTTAGAGGAACCTTTTTCCATCAAAAAAACAGAAAGGATCGAAAATGTCACAACGTATATGGATAGTAGGTGCGAGCAGCGGTATAGGGCTTGAGCTGGTAAAGATCTGGCTTTCAGAAGGAAACTCAGTGGTGGTAAGTGCCAGAAATGCCAGCAACACCAAAGAGCTTCTGGTACTCAAGCACATGTATGAGGCACAGCTGCAGATCGTAGATATGGATGTGACCTCTATAGAGTCGGTTTCAAAAGCTGTGCCTCAGGCGTGGAAACGTTTTAAGGGGCTTGACATCTGGTTCTACAATGCTGCCGTGTACGAGGTCATGTCTGTCAAAGAGTGGAACGTGGCACATTTTGAGGCTATGATGCAGGTCAACTATATGGGAGCGGTCAGGGTGATGAATGCGCTGATACCGTACTTTGAAGCACAACACAGCGGAAGGTGGATATGGAATGCCAGCCTCTCAAGCTATTTCGGTCTTCCTCTGGGCGGCGGATACAGCGCACCCAAAGCAGCCCTTGCAAATCTGGCAGAGGCGCTACAGCCCGAACTGAGAACAAAAGGGATCCAGCTGCAGATCATCAATCACGGCTTTGTCAAAACAAGGCTGACAGAAAAAAACAGTTTTGAAATGCCGGAACTGATGACGCCTGAAGAAGCAGCGGAACATATCGTGAAACGGATGAACGGTTCTGATCGTTTCGAGATGCATTTTCCCTTTAAGCTCTCGACATTTCTGCAGGCATTACGTCTGTTTCCCTACCGGTTCTCTTTGGCAGTGACGAAAAAGATGCTGCCAAAAGAGAACAGATGAGGATGATGCTATGAACAAAGCAACACTGGTACGTTTTTTTGAAACCCTGGACAAGGACGTTCCCGTCGAAGCATTCGGCACTATCTATGATGATGCCGTTGTCTTCAAGGATCCCTTCAATGAAGTGAAGGGTATCAGAGCGGTTCATACTATATTTGAACATATGTATCAGACGCTCGATCATCCCAGGTTTGTCATCAAAGAGTATGTAGGCGATCAGGACACAGCCTATGTCAGATGGGACTTCATCTTTCATTTCAAAGGTGATAAGAATGAAAACAGATTTGAAGGGGTAAGCCGGCTACAGATGAATGCGGAGGGGAAGATCATTTCTCATATCGACTTTTGGGATGCAGCAGAGCATATCTATGAGAAGATGCCTATGCTGGGATCGCTCCTTCGCTTTGTGAAACGTAAGATCGCAAGGAACTAAGTTCATGCAAAGATCAAAAACCTTTGGAGTATGTGCCACCTGTCATCGACATGTAGCATTGACCAAACACCATCTTATCCCAAAGAAAAGAGATAAAAAGAGACACAAAAAAGTGAAGAACATCTCCTATGAATTACGTGATGAGGTCATCTATATCTGTCGCAGCTGCCATGATGGCATACACGATCTCTATGATGAGCGTACCCTTGAAAAAGAGTACAATACACTTGAAAAGCTTTGTGCCGACACGGTACTGAACAAACATTTTAAATGGGTATCCAAATGCAAAAAAGGCATACTGTGAAACAAGAAAAACTTACCTATTTCAGACTGCTCTCCTATGCCTCAACAGCGATACCGCTTGCGATGCTCGGTCTGCCGCTCTATATCTATCTGCCGACCTTCTATTCTCAGAGTGTAGGGATGAGCGTGACGCTGGTGGGACTCATTCTTTTTTTCGCACGCTTGACCGATGTCATTACCGATCCATTGGTAGGCATTTACAGCGACCGCCTTCAAAGCAGATACGGGAAGAGAAAGCCTTTTATAGTTTCAGGTTCATTGATCATTGCCGTAAGTTTCTATGCGCTGATACATCCGACCGAAACTATGACAGAACTGTGGCTTTTGGGCTTTTCCGTACTGGTTTACCTTGGCTGGAGCATTGTCTCCATACCCTATCTTGCCTGGAGTGCTGAGATCACCACTGATTACCATGAAAAGACCCGCTTGAGTGCGGCGAGAGAACTGTTTACCATCATCGGTGTGGTAGCTGCACTTCTGATACCATACCTTTATGATGTTTCAGGATCTGCAGATAAAAGCCTTCTGGTCCTCTATGGCGCATTTTTGGTTGCATTGTTCCTGATGGTCCCTGTCACGCTGTGGGGTATCAAAGAGCGTTCTGTCAAGGCTGCAAAGCATTTTACATTCGCCCAGATCAGATCATTGTGGGAAAAAGTACCTTCGCTTGGACGGCTTCAGTCGGCGTTTCTGCTGAATTCCCTTGCCAATGCACTGCCTGCCACGCTCTTTTTGTTCTTTGTACAGCTTGTTCTTGAAGAAGCATCCCAAACAGGCCCGCTTCTGTTGCTCTATTTCGCTTCAGGCATAGTGGGACTGCCTTTCTGGACCCTTCTGGCCAAAAAGATAGGCAAACGAAAGAGCTGGTCGGCTTCCATGCTGCTTGCATCGGTGGCTTTTGGTTTTGTTCCTTTTCTTGGCAGCGGCGACCTTGTACTTTTCGGCCTTATCAGTTTCGTCTCCGGTCTCTCTCTGGGAGCCGATATGGCCCTGCCGTCCTCCATTCAGGCCGACGTGGTACAGAAGATACAGAATGTCCATACCTCCTATGCCGGGGTACTGTTTGGTATCTGGGCGATGTTGACCAAGTTTGCATTGGCACTTTCCGTGGGGATCGGTTTTGTGGTATTGGGTGCGGTGGGGTTTGACCCGAAAGCTCCCACGCCTATGGCGCTGAGTACGCTTTCCATCCTCTATGGCGGTTTTCCGGTACTTTTCAAAATGATGGCATTTTGGATTATGAGGGGATACCGTGAAATATCGTAGTCTCAGCCCCTCGGTCTTATTTCTGATCACCCTTCTCATAGGGGTGTTTCTTTCCTGGGTACAACCTTGGCAATTGAGCCTCTATCTGGAGAATAGAGTGATACAAATGATAGGTTTGTTCCTGCTTGTCATCAGTCTCATACTCAATACACTTGCCTATAGGGAATTTAAGAAATCCGGTACACCCCATGCCCCCTTTATGAGACCCAAAGTACTTATTAAGAACGGCGTCTTTGCCGTGAGCAGAAACCCTGTCTATTTGGCACTGGTACTTTCTGAGTGCGGTCTCGCGTTTGTTTTTGACAGCCTATGGCTGCTTGTGACCGCCCTCCTGTTATGGATCGTGCTTGACCGTGTCATCGTTCGGGCTGAAGAGAAAATACTGCATCACACTTTTAAGCAGGAGCATGAAGCGTATAGGAAAAGGACGCGCAGGTGGATGTGATCGCAGAGCGTGAAATACTTTAAGAATAAAAGTGATAAATTAAAAGATGATACATATTATCCAGGCTTTACGTGATGAGCGTGTTTCATCATTCTAGGAAAATTCCAGGAAAGCGAGAAGAGACCCATGAAAGTAGTCATCAATCTATACAAGAGACATATGGCAACGGTAGATAATTATATCACTACAGCGATCAAGAATGCACCCAAAGAGTATATAGAGCATGCGGATCAGATACTGAAGAAATATACCTTCTTTCAGCTGCTCTACAGCGTGGATGAGGAGTACCGTCAGATCAGTCCTGTGGTCTTCCGAAAACATAGAGAGGATCTTAATGTAGGGAGTGATAAAAGCCACTATTTTACGAAACTGGAACTGGATGAAGATGGCTTTTATATCTCCAATCCCTATATTCATTACCGTACAGGAAGGGCGAGTATCACTGTTGTAAGAAAGATCGAGGGTATCTATTATGTCTTTGACTGTGACCTTATTTCGGTGCTTGAAGAGCTGCGGCTGATACAGTTCAACAGTGTACATCACAGGTTCAAGCAGGCGGTCTATATGTTCGGGTCGGGACTTCTGGTCGCGATATCACTGGCACTCCTTTTCTATAGCGGATACAAATTCGTCATGACCTTTTGGGATGGGGATGCAAACTTTTTACATGATGTCTTTAAAGCGATCATTGCCGCGACCCTTGGGATCGCGATCTTTGACCTTGCCAAGCAGATCATAGAACATGAGGTTATTTTTCACACATTTACCCATGACGATACCAGAGAATACAAGGTACTGGGCAAGTTTCTGGTCTCCATTATCATTGCATTGTTGATCGAGACCTTGATGGTGGTCTTCAAGATCGCATTGGATGACTATAAAGATATGCAGGCGGCATTTTTCCTCCTGATCGGTACTACTGCGATGTTCGTGGGCTTAGCCTATTTTTACAAAACGATCATAGGAAGATGCAGCACGAAAGCGGAAGAGTAAATACTGAAGCAAAAGTGCTTCACGCTTTGACCCTTCCTCTGTACTTCCTGTCAGCCGAAAGAGCAGCATCGGCCCAGGAACCGTCTACTTCCAGGCGGTGATCTTATCAACTGACAAAATACCCATACAAAACGATTGAAAAAAAGCATAAACTTTACTTAACGATAAAACTCCAAAGGAGCTAGAGGTGAGATACTTTTATGTATGGCTTTTGTTTTCAGCCTTTCTATTCTCCAATGCACCGCTTCCTGTTCCTCACGTAGATGTCAAAAAGTTCAGCGGTCTGTGGTATGAAGTGGCCAGAACCTATAATGACTATGAAAAGGACTGTGTGGCGGCCACCGTTGAGTATGCCCTGCAGGAAGACAATACCTACAGAATACATAACCGCTGTTTCGAACATGTCATCGGCGGTGATCTCATAGAGTACAAAGGCACGGCAAAACCGGCCCATGGCGATTCCATGTCAAAGATAGACATGACCTATTTCTATATCTTCACCTCCCAATATCGTGTGATCCATCTTGAGGAGGACTATTCTGCTGCCGTGGTGGCGGATGAGGAGATGGAACAGGTCTGGGTGATGAGCAGAAATCCCGAACTCCCTGAAGAAAAATTGAACCAGATCCTTTCCAAACTGGAAAAGAACATGGACCTTCAAAGACTGATCTTCACACCACAAGATAAAAAAGGACGTTACAAATGAAAATAGCAGTACTCGGAGCAGGTATCAGCGGTTTGGGATCTGCCTATCTTTTAAGCCATAAACACGAAGTGGACCTGTATGAAAAAGAGGGTCGTCTGGGCGGACATGCACGCACGACCATGGTGGAAGAAGAGGGCAGAGAGTTCGGTGTCGATACGGGATTTCTGGTTTTTAACCATGAAACCTATCCGCTTCTGACCAAACTTTTTTCGAAACTGGATGTCAAGATAGAAAAGAGCGACATGAGTTTCGGTTTTTGGGATGAAGAAACGAATAATGCCTACAACGGCCAGTCTCTAGGCGGTCTTTTCTTCCAGAAAAAGAACCTTTTTTCTTTGTCCCACTACAGGATGATAGCCGATATCATGCGGTTCAATAAAACCGCCAATAGAGATATCGACGAGAACAGTTCCGCACTGGATGTCACCCTGGGGGAATATCTTGCATCTTATTCCAACGTATTTAAAGAGCGCTATCTGATACCTATGGGCGCCGCCATCTGGTCGACACCGAGTGAGAAAATGCATGATTTTCCCGCAAGGACCTTTGTGCAGTTCTTCAAAAACCATGGACTGCTCGGTGTTACGACACAGCATCAGTGGCTCACTGTAAGCGGAGGTTCCAAAAACTACGTCGAGAAGATCAAAGCACATATCTCGGGGAAGATCGTACTCAACAGTGATGTGGTAGGCATCAGGCGCCACAGTGATTATGTGATCTTGATACATAAGGACGGGAGTGAGAGCCACTATGACAATGTGGTCATGGCGATGCATGCACCTGAGGCCCTGGAGATGCTCCAGGATGCCTCAGCAGAAGAAAAAGAGATACTCTCTGCCTTTCCTTACAAGCAAAACGATGCACTGCTGCACAATGACAGCAAAGCGCTCTATCCGGACAAAAAGATCTACGCGGCATGGAATTACAAAACAGGCGGTAAGGAAAATGCAGTGACGCTCTCTTACTGGATCAACAGATTGCAGAACCTTGACAGCACGAAGGAGTATTTCGTCTCTTTGAATGAAACGTCGGAGCTGGAAGAGGTGATAGAGAAGATCTCTTATGAACATCCGCAGTTTGACAGCAGGGCGATCAAGATGCAGCAAAGGCGTGAAGAGATCAGCGGCCATAACCACACCTACTATGCGGGTGCCTACTGGCGTTACGGATTTCACGAAGACGGACTCTGGAGCGCCAATATGATTGCCAAGAGCTTTGGATGTGCGCTATGAGCCACCATTTTTTTGAAGGAACGGTCTATCATAAACGCTATACGCCGAAGGTGCATGAGTTCACCTACCCCTTCTATCTGCTGGATATAGATCTTGGTTCATTGAGCACACTGAAAAACAGGCTTTTCTCATTGGAAGGGTTTAACCTTTTTTCTTTCAGGGGCAAAGACCATTTCGGACAAAGCAAAGAGTTCATGGAGAATGTAGAAACGCTGCTGCAAAAGTTTGGCCTCAGGCCATCTGAGAATATGCATTTCGTGACCCTGCCGAGGATCGCCAATTTTGTCTTCAATCCTATCAGTATTCTGATACTTTTTGATGAGAACACCCCCACGCATTTGTTTGCAGAAGTGCATAACTACAATGGCGGCAGGGTGGTCTATCCTGTCAGACTGGAGACAAAGGATGGCAAAAGCTATCAGGGGGAAGCGGCAAAGGATATGTATGTCTCCCCTTTTCTTGGAACCAGTGGAGCGTACCGTTTTACCTTTCGCTATGAAGAGGGAAATATGTCCCTCAAAGTGGACCTTTATGAAGAAGGGAAGAAGAAATTAACGGCTGCTTTCCGCGGCAAGGCAAGGCCTTTTAAGAGCATGACGGTTGCAAAGCTTTTTGCACGGCACTCTTTTTTAACATTTTGGGTGGTCACAAGAACATTGTGGCAGACATTCAGATTATGGCGAAAAGGGCTGACCTGGTATTCGCCAAGCGCATCAGATCAAATTAGGAGGTATTAAATGAAAGGATTTTGGAACAAATTCGGCGACAGGTTTTTAAGCCGCATAGAGCAGGGGACACTCAATGTTGTCTACAGTGACGGGAGCCGAAGAACCTACGGGAACGGTGAATCCCCGAGCACAAACTTGCTGATACATGACAGCCGTTTCTTTAGACGCCTTGCACTCTACGGCGACATAGGGTTTGCGGAGAGCTATATGGACGGTGATTTTGAGAGTACGGACCTGACGAACCTGATCAGCATCGCACTGCTGAACTCAAAAGCGCTTGCAGCAAAAAGCGAAGATAAAAGCGGCAACCGTTTTGTCAATCTGCTGCCTCAGCTCAACAAGATAAAACACTGGATGCGCAAGAACTCCAAGACCCGGTCGCAAAAGAACATCTCGCAGCATTATGACCTCTCGAATGACTTTTTTCAACTGATGCTGGATGAGACGATGATGTATTCCAGCGCGGTCTTTGAGCATCCCGATGAGTCCCTTTATACGGCACAGCAGAGAAAGATCAGGCTGCTTGCAGACAAACTCTGCCTCAAGCCGGGAGCCAAAGTACTTGAGATAGGTTCTGGTTGGGGCGCCATGGCCATACACCTTGCCAAAGAGAAGCAGTGCGAGGTGACGACGGTGACGCTCAGCAAAGAGCAGAAAGCACTCTGCGAGCAGCGTTTTCAAAAAGAAGAGGTAGCGGAACAGGTAGAGATCCTGCTCAAAGACTACAGGGACCTTGACGGAACCTTTGATGCCATCATCGCAGTAGAAATGTTCGAGGCGGTAGGGAAGGAGTATTTTGATGTCTTCTTCAAAAAATGCGAGTCGCTTCTAAAGCCTTCGGGTATTCTGGTGATGCAGATCATCACGATGCCGGACCAGCGCTATGCTGCATACAGCAAAGATACCGACTTTATCCAAAAGTACATTTTCCCGGGCGGGCATTTGCCGAGTGTGGGTAAAATACTTGAAACTACGACAACCCATACGCGTCTGAACCTGCTGCATATGGAGGAGTTCACAGAAGACTATGCCAAAACCCTCAGACTCTGGCATGATGCGTTCAAAGCCAAACTCCACAAGGTCAAAGAGCTGGGATTCGACGAATACTTCATACGCATGTGGAAAATGTATCTTTGCTACTGTGAA
>NZ_DATCSP010000014.1:0-33725 GCF_036568385.1 Sulfurovum sp.
TTCATCAAACTTCCCCATACTGTTGAGTTTGGCACGCAAAAACTCGTCATCAAGCGGTTTCTCTTCCACGGAAAGTGCTTCCATCGCAGCAAAGACATGCTGGTGAAAAGGAAGGTAAAAATCATGCGGTTTGAGCTTGGCTGCGATCTCTTCATAGATCTCAGGGTCAAACACGATCGCCGAGAGCACGGCCCTTTCTATGTTCAAGTTGTACATATGTTCCATCAAAACTCCCCACTTCTCATTTAGTAGAATTTTCCGAAGCGAATTTCTCTACTTCCTGGACAAATCGCTCTACCAGTTCGTTTTCGGGCAGTCTGGCCACCACTTCGCCTTTGAGCATGATCAGTCCGGACCCTTTGCCGTACGCTATCGCCACATCGGCATGTTTGGCCTCTCCTATCGCGTTGACCACGCAGCCCATCACAGAGACATCCATCGGTGTTTTGATATGCGCCGTGCGTCTTTCTACTTCTGCCACCGCGCTCACGAGGTCCGCTTCTATACGTCCGCAGGTGGGACAGGAGATGATGTTCAGCCCCTCTTTCATCCTGCCGCTGTCTTTGAGTATGGCTTTACCGACCTTGATCTCTTCTTCAAGCTCGCCGGTGATGGAAACCCTCATCGTGTCCCCTATACCGTCCAGCAGCAGGGCACCCAGCCCTATCGCGGACTTGATCGTCGCATGAAAGACCGTTCCTGCTTCCGTCACACCCAGATGGAAAGGGTAGTCGTTTCGGGGACGCAGCATTCGGTAGGCATCCACCGTTCTGTCCACATCGGAGGCTTTGAGGGAGACTTTGATATCCGTAAATCCAAGGTCTTCCAAGAATTTGATGTTGTACTCGGCAGAGGCGACCATCCCCTCTGCTGTCGCGCCGTACTTCAGGTCGAACTCTTTTTCCAGCGAGCCAGCATTCACCCCTATGCGTATAGGCAGGTTTCTCTCCTGGCACGCCTTGACGATCTCTTTGATCCGCGATTTCTCACCGATATTCCCCGGGTTAAGCCGTATGCAGTCCACCCATTTCGCCGCTTCGAGCGCCAGTTTGTAGTTGAAATGGATATCTGCGATGAGCGGCAGGGAGATCTGCTCCTTGATGGCTTTGAGCGCCAAAGCATCCTGCATCTCAGGCACAGCCACACGCACCATATCCGCCCCCGCAAAATGAAGACGGTTGATCTGCTCTACGGTCGCTGCAACATTATGCGTATCGCTGTACGTCATAGACTGCACGGAGATAGGCGCATCACCGCCCACGGCCACATTGCCGACATAGATCTTTTTGGTTGGATACCGCTCCTTCATTGGTTTTCCTCCAATGAAGAGAGTGAATAGTGAATAGTGAATAGTGAATAGTTAGTCATTTAAGTTCTCTTTTGTTGTATTGATACTGCTTGTGAGCATTTTAATGAGTTCTTCTACATCATCAAAAATACTTTTTGACATGGGTTCGGTAAGATACTTACAATCTGTAAGCAATCTGATCCAATATCGACTCTCGTTTGCTTCTTTTAAAGAAATATACATTTTATTGATAAAATCTGCTTTTGACTGCGCATATTGTGCCTCAGCCACTAATGCGCCGATCGCCGTGCCTGAACGCAATAATTGTCTGCTTAATGTATATTCTTTTTGCTCTTTTGTCAAATATGCACTAAGTTTAACAATTCTAATAGCAAATTTATAACTTTTATCAGCCAATATACTCATAAAAGATTCTACCAAAAAAATCCACTATTCACTATTAACTATTCACCATTCACTTTGAATTTTCCTCACCCCTCGTTCCTCACTCCTCACTGTCAGGAAAATTCAACGGGGTCAAAATCTATCTCTATCTCCCTGCGATCTACCTTATGCAGCGCCTTGAGCAGGGGAACGCGGCTCTTGGCTCTCAGCAGGATGTTGAACCGGTATTTGTTGGCTATTTTCTCGACCGGCGCTTTGCCGTGCCCTACGATCTCGACCTCTTTGAACGCTTTAAGTTTCGTTACCGTATCGAGCGTGATCTTGCCTGCTTTGGTCTCATCCTTGTGTGCGATGAGTATGCGTGCCAGTGAAGCGAAAGGCGGGTACTCGGCCATCTCCAAAAAGGCCAGCTCATCCTTGATGAAAAGTTCGTAATCGGCCAGATAGGTTTGGAAGAATTCCGGATCCCCTGTCTGCACGATGACCTCGGCGGCGTGTGCACGGCCGCTCCGTCCTGCGATCTGGAACAGCAGCGACATAGCCCTCTCCCTTGCCCTGTAATCCGCAAGCCCCAGGATATAATCCAGTCCCATAATGATGCTCAGCGTGATGTCCGCATAATCATGGCCTTTGCTCAGCATCTGCGTGCCCAGAAGCAGCTGGCTCTCTCCGCTCTCAAATCGCTTCAAAGCCTCTTTGAGCTTGTTGGCGGTCGTGATGCTGTCCTTGTCGAACTGCTCGATCTTGATGCCTTCCACCGCTTCCGAGATCACTTCCATCGCTTCCACGGTTCCCATACGCTCGCTCTTGAGCGGTGTATGCCCGCAGTGGGTGCAGGTGTCTCGAATGGGCTCTGTGTAGTTGCAGTAGTGGCACTTGAGATGCCTGTGTTTCCGATGCAGTGCCATCCCCACAGAACAGAAAGGACAAAGGTGCGTCTTCCCGCAATTCTCACAGTAGAGGTACTTGAAGTTCCCCCGTGTCGGAAGGAACAACAGTGACTGTCCGCCCGCCTTATAGTGCCGGTCTATCGCATCCAGGATCGTCTGGTTGATGCTGTCTCCCGGAATGAAAGTGTACTTTTTCTCTGTCTGCACATAGGGTCTGTCGAGCTTGACGACATCATACTTATGGTACGAACCCATCGAAGGTGTCGCCGAAGCCAGTACCACTTTGGCACCCAGTTTGCTTCCCATCAGCACCGCCACATCGCGCGCATGGTAGCGGGGACGCGTCATCGCCTTGTAGCTGTCATCGTGCTCCTCATCCACCACGATGAGCCCCAGGTTGGACAAGGGCACAAAGAGTGCAGAGCGTGCGCCCGCCACTATGCGGACCTCACCCTCTGCGATACCTTTTAAAATAGATTCTTTTTTCTTTTTGGTCAGCTTGGAGTGCCACATGGCCACATGCTCGCCGAAATAGACCCTGAGGCGTTTTTCCATTTGCGGTGTCAGTGAGATCTCCGGCATCAGGAAGATGGAGGTTTTACCCTCTTCCAGCATCCTGGCCATCAGCGAGATAAAGATCTCCGTTTTCCCAGAACCCGTCACACCGAAAAGCAGCGCTTTCTCTTTTTGGAGAAGCTGCTCGTACGCTTTTTGCTGGGATGGAGATAATGTCGGCAGCACAGCACTTCCCGTAGGGGAGGACCCCCGTGTCCTCCCGTTGGATGAGATAAACATTTCAATTTCATCATCAGCCCAAGGGTCGACACGGGGGTCGACCCCTACAATATATGGCATGAAAAGGGAGAGTGCTTCGCTCAAAGAGGAGAAATAATACTCGGAGATGAACTTCGCTATCTCCATCTGCCCGCTGCTGTAACAGCGCTCTGAAACAGCAGCGATCTCTGCGGTTTCAAACTCGGGTTTTTCGACCTCTTCCAGAATAACAGCCTCTTTGAGGGTGGTTTTCAGAGGTACGGAAATAACCGAACCCTTCGGCAATGGATCTTGAGAATGATAGGTCAAGCTTGGAGCGCTTGACCTAAGAAGAAGTATGTGATAGTAGTACAAATTATTGGGTTAAGAGCCGGCAGTTACTGTCTTCCGCATCGCAATCAAAACGGTTACTATCTAATGTGAATTCAACGGTTCCGGATGTAGGCATATGATAGGTGTAGGTGGTACCCTCCACACTCCAGCATCCTGTTTGCCCATTCGAACAAGCTGGTACAGCATATTCCAAGACAGGATTCGCGTTACCATCCGAATCATCGCTAAAGTTCGTAAATGCCCCTGTCCCTCCATTATTTAAACTGGTAATAGCTGTAAAATCCCCGCGTAATATACGTTTCTGCCTTTCTGTAGCAAGCGCACTGCGGACTGATCCTATGGTTGCGATCGCCTTTGTAATGGTCGCATCATCTCGGGTAGCCGCTAGTTTGGGTACAGCGATCGCTGCCAATATGCCTATCACCACGATGACGAAGATCAATTCTATCATGGTAAATGCTTTTTTTGAAGGTGTTTGCATCTTTATCCTTTTTAGATGGTTAAAAGTAATTTTACTCTTTAGCTTTATATTATATCACAAATAGTTTTGATTCATACTCCATACGATATTTTTTAATATATTTTATTGTAAATGAAAGTTATTTATGAAAATTTATTTTATGGGGTAAATAATATATTTGCAGATTTTTTGCTATGAGCATTCCCAAGCAAATTGCTTGGGAACGCGCACATAAGGCTATTACGGATTAACGTGTAACCGCTGAACCACCAAGTTTATGATCTTTCGTGTCACCACCAGTCATACCGATAATAGCAGGATCAGCTAGAACACCGCCACACACTACAGATGTACCCGTGCCTGCTTCATAAGTCACCTTACTACCATTCTCATCCGGTGTGATAGTTAAACATACTTCACCACCTGTTTCATCACATAAAACAAAGGCTTGACCCGCTACCGTAGTTCCATCCGCTGCTGGTCCAGTACAGTCAGTACCGAGCGTTACATTTGTTACTTCTTGAACTGTTGCAGTATCTTTCCAATATGTATTACCTTTGGCTGTATAGAATGCTGTCATATCACCTAAAGTAGTTCTTGCATTCGCAATAATATTAGAGATTCTTGCATCATCTCTTGTTGCTGCCAATTTAGGTATCGCTACCGCTGCCAAAATTCCGATAATTACAATTACAAAGATCAACTCGATCATTGTGAAACCGCGTCTCATGTTAGTCATGAATAACTCCTGTTTAAATATTTTTCGTACCGATTCAATAATCGGCCAAGAAGCATTTTACCTCTACAAAGCTTCAAGATATATGAAAAAACCTTTTAAATTATAAAAATAATGCTATGATATGCTATATTTAAATATTATATTTGTTAATAGATAAATAAATTACTTAGTAGAGAGGGACAGACACTTGCATGCTGATAATAGAACCAACCCTGCCATGAGAGCGGGATGGACCATGATAGAACTGATATTCATTTTGATCATTATAGGGATACTTGCAGCCGTTGCCATACCAAGACTCATGGCTACAAGAGATGATGCAAAACTTTCTGCTGATGTCTCCAGTATGGCCATATGCATCAGAGATATGGGCACACTGTATACTGCAACTAACGTTACTTTGACTGATATCAATTCAACTGCCTGTGACAATATAGAATGCTATACCATAGAGGTCAATGGATCGCAGATGCGTGTCGACCTAAATGCGAGCGGCGCTGATTATTGTGATGATATAGAAGCTGTAGGCGGCCACCTTGTGAAAACCTATCAGTTTTCAGGGCAAACCGTCACACGATAGTACAATTAACAAAATATAAAAGAAGGAAAATCATGCAAAAAGAATGGTCATCATTTCGGATCACACTGTTACTTTATATTCTCGTGCTCATACTCCCTGTGAGCTTTTACCTGGTCTATGCCTCATTCAAGACGATACAGAACGATACTTCCATCGTGTCTCAGACAAGCCGGTTTGGAGGTGCCATAACAACCCTTTCAGTTGATCCCAAAAGTCCGACTTTGAAACAGACGATCAGCCATGCCGATGCCGACCTTCAGGATATCTCTACTTGGGTGAAGCAAAATGAAAGATCCGAGCTCTACATAGGGGCAGATTCCCTTGCTTCGGACTTTGCACAGGTCGCTGCATGCTGGAACAGTTACAAAACGGGTCTATCCACTCAAGACAGCGACAGGGTCCGTGAGCAGGCACTTGAATGCCGGGAAAAAGCAGATACGCTTGCCATCGTCATCGAAAAAATGGTCTATCTGAAGCAGAGCAAAATGATCAACCTCTTCTATTTTGCTTTGGCGGTGGCGATGCTGCTTACCCTGCTGATCATTTATATGGTGAGGTTGTATATCCATCAACAGATGAGAAAACATACTATCTATGACCATGAAACCAGGCTCTTCAACAAAAAATACTTTATGGCAGAACTGAAAACAACATGCAGCAGATCTGCGCGGCATGACTATCCGCTTTCACTGCTTACTGTCTCCATCAATGAGTTTGAAAAAGGGAATAACGCCTTTACCAAAGGCGTACAGAGAAATACACTGAAAGCATTTGGCACCTTGATCCGTTCTGTGATGCGTGACAGTGATATTGCCTGCCGGTATGATGAAAATACATTCTTGATCTTGTTGCCATTTACAGAAGCAGAAAGCGCACTGCACCTAAAAGAACGCATACAGCACGTACTGGAAAAAGATAATTGGATGGTATCCAACAAAATATCATTTGATTTTGGCACGACAGAGTTCGATAAGAAAGAATCGGAAGAGGCATTTCTGCAACGCTCTTTAGAACTGTGACTTCAGCGGGTACCCAAAACGGGTATCCCAACGGCTGAAGATCTTTTATCTATAAACCATCCAGGGTTTCGATGAGCAGTTCGATCTCATCTTCATAGGAGGTGGCCTGCTTTGCCAGACGCAGGTAGGCTTTGAGCAGTTTGTCGGGTTTGTTATCCTGCTGCAGGTTCACCCCTGCTTCCTGGAGATCTCTATTGACAAAATCCGCAAAGGCATCTTCCAGTTTGATCTCATAGCGATTTCCTGAAATCGTAAGTCCTACGTTCTTCATGGTGTTCCTTTAGGTGATTAGGCCAGGAGTGACTCGACCTGTGCGATGATCTTCTCTATCTCTGCATCTTTTTCTTCAAGTTCACGCTTGAGCGCTGCGATCTGTGACTCTTGTTCGCTTTGAGATCCGGACACATTCGCAAGCTCTGCTTTCAGTTGTGCATTCTCGCTTTTAAGCGCCTCATGATCCGCTTTCCACTGTGTGATCTTTTCCTGTAATTTTTGCAATGCTGACATTTTATTCTCCATAATTTCTTTGTGTTATAATAGCAAAAGAATTAGAAATTAGAAATTAGAAATTAGGAATTGAGAGAAGAATGCAGAAAAATAATATCTTATATGATAAAAGTTATGCCTTTTCAATACGTGCAGTCAAGCTGAGCCGATATCTTTGTGATGAAAAAAAAGAATATATACTAAGTAAACAGGTCATACGTTCTGGTACAGCCATAGGTGCACTGGTAAGTGAATCAAAGTTTGCACAGTCAAGAGCTGACTTTATGAATAAATTAATGATAGCGTTAAAAGAAGCAAACGAAACACAATACTGGATAAACCTATTGCATGATACGGACTATATCTCAAAACAAATGTTTGACAGCCTTCTTATTGACATCAAAGAAATAGTAAGCCTGTTGGTATCGATCACAAAAACTATAAAAAACAATAAATAAGGGTAGTTAAAAAAATGCAAGCTGTCATTTCTAATTTCTACATTCTAATTTCTAATTGTGCAAAGGGAAAATCATGCCTGACTTTACTGTAGCCAGTCCATACCAACCCGCAGGTGACCAACCACAGGCCATAGAGACACTTTCGCACTCGATCGAAGCGGGGAACCAGTACCAGACCCTGCTGGGAGTGACGGGTTCGGGGAAAACCTACACCATGGCAAAGGTGATAGAGAAGACCCAGAAACCCACCCTGATCATGACGCACAACAAGACCCTGGCGGCGCAGCTCTACTCCGAGTTCAAAAGTTTTTTTCCCAACAACCATGTGGAGTATTTCATCTCTTACTATGACTACTACCAGCCTGAAGCCTATCTGCCGAGACAGGACCTTTTCATAGAGAAAGACTCCTCCATCAACCAGGAGCTGGAACGTCTGCGTCTGAGCACGACCGCCAACCTGCTTTCCCATGATGATGTCATCGTCATCGCTTCCGTTTCGGCCAACTATGGGTTGGGAAGCCCGGATGATTACCGCTCGATCGTGCAGAAACTTTGCGTCGGAGATGAGTACAACCAGAAATCCCTGCTGCTGAGACTGGTCGACATGGGGTACAAGCGCAACGATGAGTTTTTCGACAGGGGCGATTTCCGTGTGATGGGCGAAGTGATAGACATTTACCCTGCCTACTCCGAAGAGTTTGCCGTACGTATAGAGTTTTTCGGCGATGAGATAGAAGCGATCTATGAATTCAACTCTCTGACGGGAGAGAAGGAGAAAGAGCTCAAAGAGATCACCATCTACTCGGCCAACCAATTCATCGTCAGCAAAGAGAAGCTTGCACGTGCGATCAAAAGCATCGAAGAGGAGCTGGACGAAAGACTTGCCTACTATCAAAAAGAAGACCGCATGGTTGAGTACAACCGTCTCAAACAGCGTACGGAGTTCGACCTCGAGATGCTCGAAGCCACAGGGATGTGTAAAGGTATCGAGAACTACTCCCGGCACCTGACAGGGAAAAAGCCGGGTGAAACACCCTACACGATGATGGACTACTTTGAAGCGATGCATGACGACTACCTTGTTATCGTCGATGAGTCCCATGTCTCTCTGCCGCAGTTCAGAGGGATGTACGCAGGCGACAGAAGCCGAAAGGAAGTCCTGGTCGACCACGGCTTCAGGCTTCCTTCCGCACTGGACAACCGTCCTCTGATGTTCGATGAGTATATCCACAAGGCCCCGCACTTTCTCTTTGTCTCGGCTACCCCCAACGAACTCGAACTGGGACTCTCCTCCGCAGTGGCCGAACAGGTGGTACGGCCTACCGGGCTCCTCGACCCGCGCATAGAGGTCATAGACAGCACCTATCAGGTAGAAAATCTCTATGACCACATGAAACCTGTCATCGAAAAAGGGGAGCGAGTCCTCATCACCGTGCTCACGAAAAAAATGGCGGAAGAGCTGAGCACCTACTACAATGACCTGGGACTGAAATGCCGCCATATGCACTCGGACATGGATGCCATAGAGCGTAACCAGACGATACGCTCCCTCCGTCTGGGCGAATTTGACATTCTGATAGGGATCAACCTGCTCAGAGAAGGGCTGGACCTGCCCGAAGTAAGTCTTGTTGCCATACTGGATGCGGACAAAGAAGGGTTCCTGCGCTCTCGTACCGCACTGATACAGACTGCGGGAAGAGCGGCCAGAAATGCGAACGGACTGGTGCTGATGTATGCCAAAAAGATGACCGACTCGATGCAGTTTACGATAGAGACCACCATGGCCAGACGTGAAAAACAGATAGCCTACAATAAAGCCCATGGCATCACCCCCAAAACCACGCTCAGGGAACTCGATACGGACCTTAAAGTGGAAGATGCGGGCGAACTCTATAACAAACAGAGCAAACTGGACAAAATGCCCAAAGCGGAGCGGCAGCAGCTTGTCAAGGAACTCAAGGCCAAAATGCTCGCAGCAGCCAAAAACCTGGAGTTTGAGGAGGCTGCAAGGCTGCGGGACCAGATAGCCAAAATCAAAAAGTTATAGTTTTTCGCTATAATCCTTCTACAATCAACCATGAATCTTCCTGCAAAACAGAGAGACTTCCGTTTTGGAGACTTCCGTTTTGTAGAAAACCCAATATCAGGAAACCACTATGAAAGTAGATTTAAACTCATCACAACTCTATTTTAACCGTGAACTTTCATGGCTGCAGTTTAATTCACGCGTATTGGCACAGGCATTGGATGAACAGCTTCCTCCCCTTGAACGTCTGAAATTTCTTGCTATTTACGGTACCAACCTTGACGAATTCTATATGATACGCGTCGCAGGACTGAAAGCACTGTTGAAAGCACGTGTACAGGAGACCGGGCCCGACAAGCTCACCCCAAGCGAGCAGCTCGAACAGATACAGGCCTACCTGCATAAAGAGCATCAGGTCCTGGAGTCCTGCTATACTTCCATCATCTCGGAACTGCATACCCACGGCGTCAATGTCAAGCACTACGATGCGTTGAACGCAGAAGAGCAGACAGAGATCAGAGAAAAGTTCTTCAACGAGATCTACCCTGTCATCATCCCCATAGCCGTAGATGCCACGCACCCCTTCCCCCACTTGAACAATCTCAGCTTCGGTCTGGCACTGACCTTGACCAATGACTCCAAGCATATCAAGCATGGACTGGTGCGCATCCCGCGCATACTGCCAAGATTTATCCAGCTGGGACAGACCTTCATACCTATAGAGTCTGTGGTCGAGCACTTTGCTTCCGAACTCTTTCCCGGATTCAGCCCGCTCGCTTCCACCCCCTTCAGGGTCACAAGAAATGCCGACATCGAAATAGAGGAAGAGGAGGCAGATGACTTTCTGGAGATCCTTCAGGAAGGTCTGCGCTCACGGAACAAAGGTTCCCTGATCCGTCTTGAACTCCTCGATGGCGCAGACAGCGGGCTTATCAACTTTTTGCTCTCGCATCTCAACCTGGACCATAACGACATCTACCCATACAAAAGCCTTCCTCTCAACCTGGGAAGTCTCTGGGAGGTCGTAGGAGATGATACGCTCTCCCACCTTGTCCTGCCAACCTTTAATTCAAAAACGCTCCCCCCGCTTGACAGCGAGAATATTTTTGAGGCAATAGAGAAACAGGATGTCCTGCTTTACCACCCTTTTGACAGTTTTGACCCTGTGGTACAGTTCATCAAGCAGGCCGCTGCTGACCAGGAGACCGTGGCCATACGTATGACACTCTACCGTGCCGGACCGAAATCTCCGATCGTCAAAGCCCTGATAGACGCGGTACGCGATGGCAAGCAGGTGATGGTGCTCGTCGAGCTCAAAGCACGGTTTGATGAAGAGAACAACCTGCGCTGGGCCAAAGCACTGGAAGATGCGGGAGCACATGTCGTCTACGGTATTCCCGGACTGAAAGTACATGCCAAGATCGCACAGGTCATTAAGCGCAAAGGCACAAAACTTCAAAGCTATGTCCACCTTGCCACAGGAAACTATAACCCCAGCACCGCAAAAGTATATACCGATATCTCCTACTTTACCACCAAAGAGTCCTTTGTACGAGATGCGACACACTTTTTTCATTTTCTTACGGGTTTTTCCACCTATACCAAGCTCGATACCCTTTTCATGTCCCCGACACAGATCAAACCCAAACTGCTCAAACTCATTGAGCAAGAGATCAAGCACGGGCCGGAGGGGCATATCATCCTGAAAGCGAACTCTTTAGTGGATCCCGATATCATCAAAGCGCTCTACATCGCTTCGCAGAAGGAATGCAAGATCGATCTCATCATCCGTGGCATCTGCTGTTTGAAACCGGGGATCAAGGGTGTCTCTGAAAACATCACGGTCTCTTCGGTGATCGGAAAATACCTGGAGCATGCACGGATCTACTATTTCAAGCATGACAAGGTCAGATGCTACGTCGCCTCTGCGGACCTGATGCCCCGGAACCTTGTAAGAAGGGTAGAACTGATGACACCGATCATCGAGGATACCTTGAAACAAAAAATAGAGCAGATCCTGATGCTGCAGCTGGCAGACAATGCCTTGCGCTGGGAACTTCAGGAAGATGGAAACTACACCAAAGTGCCGCCGCTCGGCAAAACCGTGAACAATCATACGCTCCTTGAAGAGTATGCCAAGAAAGTGTATGATAAAACCAAAAAAGAGACGCCGGACTATGTAAGCCGTTTGGCAAATCGCATCCTAAAGGAGAGTTAATGATCATCAAATTTAAAGAGTGGACCCCGAAGATAGGGACCAATGCCTGGATCGCAGAAGGCGCTTCCGTGATCGGGCGTGTGACCATGGGAGAAGATTCAGCGGTATGGTTTGGCTGTGTGGTACGCGGAGATGTGCATCACATCACCATAGGAGACAGAAGCAATATCCAGGACCTGAGCATGGTCCATGTCACCCATCACAAAAAAGCAGATATGTCTGACGGGCACCCTACCGTCATAGGCAACGATGTCACGGTAGGCCACAGGGTCATGCTTCACGGCTGTACCATTGAGGATGCCTGCCTGATAGGGATGTCCGCCACCATACTGGATGGTGCGGTGATAGGAAAAGAGTCGATCGTAGGCGCGGACAGTCTGGTCACAAAGAACAAGGTCTTTCCTCCGAGAAGCCTCATCATGGGGAGTCCTGCAAAGGTCGTACGTCAACTGACGGACGAAGAGGTCAAAGAACTTTACGCTTCCGCTGCCCGCTATGTAGCCTTTAAGAACGAATACCAGTAAATGCATCAGATCATCACAAAAAGTATACAGGACATCCTCTCTATAAATGTCATCCTGTTTGTGCTGAAGATGGGAGTACTTTCGCTGATCCTTACCTTGCTGATGACATGGGGACTGTGGGAGCCCATCAACACTTTTCTCTCATCCTATCTTTCATGGATTCCCTGGGACTGGGTACAGACAACGGGTGCTTCCGTGGCAGCCTTGATCTTTGCCTATATGCTTTTTATCATCACGGTATCACTGCTTACTTCACTCTACAGTGAAAAGCTGCTGATCGCGCTGGCCCAAAAGCACTACCCGGATGTGCCGGTGGTCGGAAGTGCGAAGATCGGTACTTCCCTCATGCTGACACTGAAGGCCAGCATCATTTTTCTACTGCTCTTCATACTTACACTTCCCCTGCTGTTCGTACCCGTTTTGGGACAGGTGGTCGTACTCTACTTATGGTCTGTCTTGCTGAAAGAGCCCACTGTCTATGATGTAGGTTCCCTGTTTATGGATGACAGAAAAAGACTGAAAGAAAAAAAGAAAAGAACAGGGCTTCTCGCAATGGTGGCTTCCCTCTTCAACTATGTCCCTTTGGTGAATATCTTTGCGCCGGTATTTGCACAGATACTCTTCCTGCACCATATGTTAGGGGAGAAAAAGTAGGGTCACTTCCCCTCTTTTTCTTTTTTCACCCGTCTCTCTTTCTTGCTGGAAATGGAAAACCGCAAGAGCTCATCCGCACTTTTTACGTACTCAGGCAGGGTCTGCAGACTTTTTTCCATCACTTTTGCTGCACATAGCGCATCAGAGAACGCACGATGGTGTGTGGCCATTTCTATTTCTAAAAAGTCTATCAGGTAGGCAAGCCCGTAGCGTTCACTCTCAAAAGTCCGTTTCGCCAGCTCTATCGTACAGAGTTGGGGGTTGCCTATGGGACCGAGACCGAACCGGTCAAAGGAGGCGTTCAGAAAATGGTAGTCAAAATGTGCATTGTGCGCTACAAATACCGCATCACCCATAAAATGACGCAACGCGGTTAAAGCCTCTTTTCTCGAAGGCGCCCCTATCAGGTCCGTAGGTTCTATCCCTGTGATCTTCGTAATATACTCCGGCAAAAACGCACACTCTACAAACGTTTCAAAACGGTCTATGATCTCGCCGTTCTGGAGCATCACCGCTCCTATCTCTATGACCTGAGAGGTGCCGGGCTTGCTTCCGTTCGTCTCTATATCTATCACGCAGTAGCGCTGTTCTTTATGTGAAGTAAAGCATGTTTCGAGTCTGTAGTGTTCATTGCTGGCCTGGGTGATGGGGTAGCCTGACGCCTGCAGCAGGATAAAGATGGTCTCCGCATCCTCCAGCAGCGTGGTATGTTTGGTCACGATATCTTTGTACTGTGACTCATGTAACACCCCTCCGTGCTTACGAAAGGCTGTTGTCAGTTCTTCAAAGACTTTTTGCATTGGCTATAAATTGTTTCACTTTCTCGGGGTCTTTTTTGCCCTTCACGGATTCTACGCCGGAACTTACATCCAGACCGTAAAAACCGAGTGCTTTCACTTGCGCAACGTTTTCGGGTGTCAGGCCTCCGGCGAGTATCATTTTGGAGCAGTCTACATCCTTGAACCATTCAAGGTTCAAACGTTTTCCTGTACCGCCATACACTTCACTGTACGCATCGACCAGACGGTACCGGTCTTTGAACCGCAGCAGATCTTCAGGAGACTTGACACGCACTACAGGCAGCGTCTGTAGGCCGATCGCATCCAAAGACTCTTCATCTACATCAAAATGGATCTGTGCACGTGAAATATCAGAATACCTGCATACCGTATCTATCGTCTCTACGCCTTCATTGACGAAAAGCCCTACCCTTTCGACAAAAGGAGGAAGCTTGTCTATGATTCTTTTCGCTGCTGCAGGCGTGATGTAGCGTGGAGATTTGCTGTAAAAAACAAATCCCAGAGCATCCGCCCCGCACTCTACTGCATGGAGGGCATCCTTTAAATTGGTGATCCCGCATATTTTTACTCTCATGATACATTCTCCTCCAGAAGGCACAGAGTTCCTTCTGAATTTCTCTCACTTCCAACGCCAAAGCGTGATGCATGGAAATCACTCAATGATCTCTCGTAGAAACTTCGTCTGTGACTCAGATACATACTCATCCCTACCTTACTTTAACGCAGAAATGGCATTTTCTATGCCATCCGGATGCTTGTACACGAACGAGCCGGCTACGACCACATCGACACCGGCAGCCTCCAGTTCTTTTACATTCTTGTCGTTGACCCCGCCGTCCACTTCTATCAGACAGTTCGGATTTCTTTTTTCTATCATTGCCTTCAGGCGTTTCGCTTTTTCTATCACGCCAGGAATGAACTTCTGTCCTCCAAATCCCGGGTTGACGGACATAAGAAGCACCATATCGACATCTTCAAGTAAACACTCTACCGCTTCAGGCTGGGTATGCGGATTCAGGGTGATCGCAGGGCGTATCCCCAGGGAGCGTATTTTCTGTATCAGCCTGTGTGGATGCTTCTCCTCTTCGATGTGAAATGAGATGAATTCGGGCTTCAAAGGGGCGAAGAGGTCAACAAAGAAGGTGTTGTTCTCCACCATAAGATGTATATCCAAAGGTTTAGTCGCTGCTTTGGCTATGGCTTCGACGACCACAGGGCCTATGGTAAGATTAGGCACGAAATGTCCGTCCATCACATCGACGTGTACAAAGTCGCACCCCCCTTCACAGATGGCCTTGACATCGCGGGCCAAATGCCCAAAATCAGCAGAAAGTATGCTTGGAGCTACCAACATGGAGTATCCTCTCATTTATTTTTAAATAATTATAACATAACGGTGCCTCGAAAACCCCTAGCCGGGTATCAAGAAAAGTTACCCGTTGACTTGCTTGCCCATCCTCCATGAAGTTAAGCAGGTTTTATGTTCTTTTTGTCTATAATCGCACAAAATATTCACCGTTTTCTACTTTACTTTGAAAAGTGCGGTATGCAAGACGACTAACTAAAGGACAACTTATGGCAAGAAAATGTGACATAACGGGCAAAGGCCCATTGACAGCGAACAATGTTTCTCACGCGAACAACAAAACAAAAAGAAGACAACTTCCAAACTTAAGATCTGTAAAGATCACACTTGAAGACGGCACAACCAAAAGAGTAAAAGTCGCTGCTTCTACACTCAGAACGATGAAAAAGCGCGCTGCTCAAGCTGCTACAGCTGAGTAAGTCCCACCTTTTGGGACTTGGGCTTTGAAACCCCTAGAAAAATTCAAAAAGTTTCTCGGATGGAGAAACGCACCTAAACCACATATCACACTAAATGACGAGTTTTATGGTCATTTAGCCCCTTTCAGACTTCCTTTTATACTTACCGTATTTGTTATGCTGATCGGTACCATAGGGTACATGACGATCGATGGCTTCTCTTTGATGGATGCCATATTTCAAACAGGTATCACCTTTACCACGGTAGGATTCGGAGAAATTGCACCGATCTCAAATATGGGACGTATTTTCACCATTTCACTGATCATCTTCGGGTTTGTTCTTTTTTCTATTTCCATAGGTATTATCGCAGAGGTCGTTAAAAGGGGTGAGTTTCAAAAAACTGTCAAGGAGCGTAAAATGCTTTACGAAATTGCTAGACTTAAACACCATTTTGTTGTCTGTTACCATAACGATTTTACGATACAAGTTACTAGACAACTTCGTGAAAACCACATTCCTTTTGTGGTGGTGGACCCGCGTGAAGATATGGAAGAAGTAGCCAAAAAGCACCACTACCCCTATTTCGTCTCCGCAGAACCGCATACAGAAGCAGGCATTCTTAAATCGCACCTCTCTTCCGCCAAAGGGATGATCACACTGGCAGACAATGTCGCAGACAACATTGCCACCATCGCATCTGCCCGTCTTTACGAAACAGAAATAGGCCGCGTAAGAAAATTTCTTATCATAGCAAACGCTAAAAACAATGAAGATGAGCAGAAGCTGGTCAAACTGGGGGCGAACAAGGTCGTGACAGCAACGAAACTGATGGCGCAGCGTATCAATGCGATGGCGGCACGTCCCGATATGGAGAACCTGCTGCAGGAATTTCTTTACAAAAAAGATACCCCTCTGGATATGGAAGAGGCCAAGGTATCCAAAACATCCTGGCTGGCACTGCAAAAGATCAAAAGTGCACGTTTGAGGGATATTGCCAATGTGACCATCATCGGTATCCGCCAAAAGGACAAACAATTTATTCCTATGCCTAAAGGAGATACCATCATCATGCCACAATCCAAGCTCTTGCTCATCGGAACCAGTGAAGGGATCACCAAGGCCAAAAAGGTCATCCGTAAAAAACAAAAACCAGAGGAGTTGAAATATGTTTAAGGTCCTTCCGCTTGAGAACGGTTTAGAGAATGTCCAAGGATTTTTTTGCGGTGCGACCAATGTCGGTATGAGAAAAAAACCTGCAAACAGTGACGACAGGGAGTTGGACGGTGATGTGGCCTTTATACGAAGCAGTACACCCTGCGACATTGCTGCTGTTTTTACCTCCAACACGTTTCAGGCCGCGCCGATCAAGCATTTTCAGAGATATCCCAAAGGTTTTCAGACTGACTTTGTACTGATCAATGCCAAGAATGCCAATGCGATGACCGGGGAAAAGGGTATCGAAGATATAGACACCATCATGTCCGTACTCTCGGATAAACAGGCGGTGCTGAACCCTGTGATGAGTTCAACAGGGGTCATAGGGTACCGTTTGCCTGTGGACAAGATCACCTCTGCGTTTGATGCACTGGACTTCCATGCCTCCAATTCACATCAGACAGCACGTGCCATCATGACCACGGACAGCTTTAAAAAAGAGTTGGCATACAAAGTAGCACTTGCAGACGGGAGCGCCTTTCACATTGCGGCCATCTGTAAAGGTGCGGGAATGATCAATCCTGCGATGGCGACGATGCTCTGTTTTATCATCACCGATGCGGATATCCCCAAAGAGGATATGGATGCACTGCTGACCGACGCAGCACAAAACTCGTTCAACCGTATCTCGGTCGATGGTGACACCTCTACCAATGACACGGTGATGCTGCTGTCGAACAAACAAAGCGGGAACTATGACAAAGCGGCGTTTGCGGAAGCTTTGAACAAGCTCATGTTCGAACTGGCGATGATGATACTCAAAGATGGAGAGGGCGCCAGCAAACTGGTAGCCTTTGAGGTCAAAGGGGCAAAAACCGAGGCAGAGGCAAAACAGGCGAGTATGGCACTGAGCAATTCTCTCCTCGTCAAAACGGCGCTCTTTGGGGAAGACCCGAACTGGGGACGCATCGCTTCGACCATAGGGGCATCGGGGATCGCCTGTAACGAGGAAACGCTCACCATACATTATGATGACCTGCTCATCTACTCCAATGCATTCAGAGAGCTGGACAAGGTACGTGAAGAGAAGGCCTATGAGATCATGAAGCAAGACAGTTTTAAAGTGACATGCGACATCGGTATGGGAGATGCCAGTTATATTTCCTATGGGTGTGATCTCAGCTATGAGTATGTCAAAATTAATGCAGAATACCGCACTTAAAAATGGCGATTTTAACTCTTTGCTAACCACAAAAAAGTTATAATATAGAAATAAATTAACACTAGGAAATGATATGTTACATGAATACAGAGACGAGATACACGAACTTAAACAAAGCAATGCACACTTTGCAAATATCTTTGAAAAGCACAATGCATTGGATCAGCAGGTGGAAGATGCTGAAGCAGGACGTACCGTTTTAACGGATGCAGAGCTTGAGACACTGAAAAAAAAGAAGCTTCTTCTAAAAGATGAAGCCTATCAAATGATCCTGGACTATAAAAAGTCTCAGGCATAATCCCAACCTCCTGCATGACATGGGCATTTGCCCATGCATCGATCTTCTTACCCTACAATATTTTCAACTTTTTACTAGGAACACCCATGAAACCACTGAACCAAAAAACTGCCTTGGATGCAGACAGCTATGCAACCATTTGACCATATAGAGGCATTTCCAAAAGCCTTGCTGGAAACATTGGAAATGCTCGATTTCACCACCATGACCGAGATACAGGAAAAGGCCATTCGGCCTATCCTGGAAGGTAAGGACATATTGGCGCAATCCAAAACAGGTTCAGGGAAGACACTGGCCTTTGGACTGCCCTGTGTGGTCCGTACGGATATCAACGAAAATAAACCCCAGACCATCATCATCACCCCTACACGGGAACTGGCAGAACAGATCGCCAACCAGCTGCGCAAAGTGGCGGCCTACAAACCGAACCTCAAGATGCTGGCACTTTACGGTGGCGTACCCCTTCGTGCCCAGGCGGAATCACTGGCCAAAGGGGCCCATATCCTTATAGGCACACCGGGACGTATACAGGACCACCTTTCAAAAGGGACCCTGGTTCTCGACAGCATCAGAACGCTTGTACTGGATGAAGCAGACCGGATGCTGGATATGGGTTTCTATGACGATATCGTCAAGATAGGCTCTAATATGCCACGTTCCAAACAGACCCTGCTCTTCTCGGCAACTTTTCCTGAAAAGATAGAAAAACTGGCCAAAGCACTGCTGAAAGAACCTCTGGTGATCAAAGTGGATACGGTGCAGGAAGATGCCAAAATAGACGAGATAGTCTATGAGACCTCTGATAAATTCAAAACCCTTACTGCACTGATACGATCCTATCAACCCGAATCGCTCCTGATCTTTTGCAATACCAAAGCGGAGGTCGTCTCGCTGACTGACGCTTTGTATCAGCAAGGACACTCGGTCATAGACATACATGGGGACCTGGACCAGAGAGAACGCAATGAATCGGTCATTGTCTTTTCCAATGGCTCCAAACGCATCATGGTGGGTACGGATGTGGCGTCCAGGGGGCTGGATATCAAAGATATCGCGCTGGTGATCAATTATGACCTTCCTTTTGACCAGGAAGTATATACGCACCGTATAGGGCGGACAGGACGTGCAGATGCGACGGGAACCGCCATCTCGCTCTATCACCCTGAAGAGAGCGGGAAGTGCGCCTATATCACTTCCAGGGCACAAAAAGGAGAGATGAAGGACCTGCGTGTAGATGCCTCATTCAAAATGACCTCAGAGTATGATACCCTCTGCATCAACGGTGGCAAGAAAACGAAACTCCGCGCCGGGGACATACTCGGTACGCTATGTAAAGAGATAGGCATTGATCCCAAGATGATCGGGAAGATAGATATCGGGGATACAAAGTCTTATGTCGCATTGCATCATACTGTCATAGAGAGGGTATTTAAAGCACTGAAAAATACAAAGATCAAAAAGAAAAAATATACAGCATGGATACTGCGCTGATCAATCTTCCAGTATCTTTTTTCTTCTTTGATGTCTGACCACATAAAAGAGTGTGATCAATACCACACAAAGAAGCGCGATCAATGTCGCAGTCTGAAGATACTCGGAGATCAGTGCTTCATTGGAGCCCAAAAGATACCCCAAAGCGACCAGAACAACCACCCATATACCTGCTCCGAACGCGGAATAAAAAGTGAACTTGACGAGATTCATGCGTGCCAGTCCGGCAGGAAGTGAGATCAGTTGCCGTATCCCGGGAATAAGCCTTCCGTTAAAAGTAGAGAGTTCACCGTGCTTGGTAAAGAAATCTTCAAGTTTGTCCAGCGTCTCTTCTCTAATAAAAAAATATCTGCCATAACGCAAAATGAATTTTCTCCCAAAGTGGATCGCCAGATAGTAGTTAAAGAGTGCGCCTGCCACGGAACCGAATATTCCGGCAAGAACCACCATGTAAAGGTTCATCTCCCCTTTAAAGGCCAAATAGCCGGCAGGTATCATGACGATCTCACTGGGAAAAGGAAAAAAAGTGCTCTCAAGGAACATCAGAAGGAAGATGCCCCAGTACCCCAGTTCTCCAATGTAGTTTACAATGGTCTGGGCTATGTCGTGTATCATAAGGAAGGATTGAAGGGCTATTCGCTGAACGCGCCAACAGCGGTCAGCCTTTTATAACGCTGATCAAGCATCTCATCTTCTGAAAGTGCTCTAAGATCTTTCACACTTTTCAGAAAATACGCTTTGATCACCTCTGCCGATGTCTCTTTGTCACGGTGTGCCCCAATAAGCGGTTCGTCCAGGACGTCATCTATCAAACCGTGTTCAAGCAGGTCGTTCGGTGTGATCTTCAATGCTTTGGTGGCTGCCTCTACCTTTGCAGGGTCATTCCATAAGATCGCAGAACACCCTTCCGGTGAGATCACAGCAAAAACAGAATAACGCATCATCGCAAGTTTGTCAGCCACGCCGATCGCCAATGCACCACCGGAACCGCCCTCACCGATCACGATGGATACCATAGGGACCTTGACAGAAGCAAATTCAAAAAGGTTCTTGGCGATCGCCTCGCTCTGACCTCTCTCTTCCGCACCGAGACCAGGGTAGGCACCCGGAGTGTCTATAAGCATCAGTACAGGAATGTCAAATTTTTCTGCCAATTTGACTGCACGTAAGGCTTTTCTGTATCCTTCGGGATTGGGCATACCGAAGTTTCTTTTGATCTTGTTTTTAACACCGCGGCCTTTTTGTTCACCGATCAACATGGTTTTTTGACCGTTGATCCAACCGATATAACACAAAATAGCGGGATCATCTCTAAATGCACGATCCCCGTGGATCTCATAGGCATCTTCCATCAAAAGTCTAATGTAATCTAACGCGTACGGTCTATCCGGATGACGAGCGAGCTGTAGTTTCTGGAAGTCTGTCAATGACCCAAAGGTCTTTTGCACTTCTTTATTGAGCTCGTTTTGATGCTTCTCTACCGCATCAATGTCTGCAATGGCGTGAGCAGATACGATCTCTTCTTGTATCTTCTCAATTTTGCTCTCAAAATCCAAATAAGTCGCCATACATTAAACCTTATACTTTTTTAAAGATAACTACGCCGTTGGTACCGCCAAAGCCAAAAGAGTTGCTCATCACTACATTGATCTCAGCTTTTCTTGCCTGATTCGGCACGTAGTCGAGATCACAATTTTCATCCGGCGTAGTATAATTGATCGTAGGAGGAAGCACACCGTCTCTCATAGCCATAAGAGAAACGACTGCTTCAATGGCACCTGCTGCACCGAGACAGTGACCCACCTGTCCCTTGATGGAGCTTACCGGAGGACAGTTCTCTTTACCGCCAAAGAGTTCTTTGAGCGCTGCTGTTTCGTTCTTATCATTGATAGGCGTAGAGGTACCGTGTGCATTGACATAGTCCACTTTTGGCTCGCCTGCCATTTTATAAGCACCCTTCATCGCACGTAGAGGACCATCCATGGTCGGTGTCGTAATGTGGTTGGCATCTCCGCTTTCACCAAACCCGATAAGCTCGCCGTAAATGGTCGCACCGCGTGCCACAGCATCTTCATAGGTTTCCAATACCAGTGCCGCCGCACCCTCACCCATCACAAAACCATCACGGCCCGTATCAAACGGTCTTGAGGCTGTCTGCGGGTCATCATTTCGTGTAGAAAGCGCTTTCATCGCAGCAAACCCGCCGATGCCTACCGGGCAGATAGCTGACTCAGCACCGACTACCAGCATTTTGTCTGCCGTTCCCACCATGATCGACTTTGCCGCTTCACCGATGGCATGTGTACCCGCAGCACAGGCGGTCACTGAAGAGAGGTTCGGTCCCTTCAGTCCTTGATAAATAGAGATAAATCCGCCCAGCATATTGACAAGTGAAGAAGGGATAAAGAACGGAGAAATTCTTCTTGGCCCTTTTATCTCGCATACCACTGAGTTCTTTTCTATATTCGGAAGGCCTCCGATGCCTGAAGCAGAAGCCACACCGAACCTTTCCATATCCGCGTCTTCAGGAAGCTTCGCATCTTCCATTGCTTCCATCGCAGCCTTGAGTCCAAGCTGTATGAACCTGTCTGCCTTTTTGGCTTCTTTTGCATCAAGCACAGTCAAAGGGTCAAAGTCAGTGATCTCAGCAGCAATACTCACCGCATGTGCTTCCGTATCGAAAGATTCGATCTTCTTAATGCCGCATTTACCCTCTACAATAGCAGAAAATGCACTTTCTTTGTCTAGTCCTAGAGCGTTTATCATCCCCAAACCTGTCACTACAACTCTTTTCACTGGCTCTCCTATGCACGATATAAAATATATATTAACATTTTGCTAAATACTGATATATACTTTATAGACCCCTATAAAGGGATCTATATTGAAACTTATACGTTTTCGATAAATTTGATAGCGTCTGCTACGGTTGCGATCGCTTCTGCCTGGTCATCAGGAATTTCGATATCGAACTTCTCTTCAAGTGCCATTACCAATTCAACAACATCAAGACTATCAGCCCCAAGATCTTCTACGAATCTAGATTCTTCCTTCACCTCATCCGGGCTCACATTTAGTTGTTCAACAACTACTTCTTTTACATCATCAAATAATGCCATTGACTTTCTCCTTAGGTTTGTTAAAAATACGCCTAATTATAGCTAAAAAAGTATAAAAAGCTTATATTTCCGATGAAATCCGTGCAGGAGTTGGGCTAAATGCGTTTTTTGTGTAGAAAAGAGATAGGGAATATTGATACAAATATCTTTAGGTAAAGATGGTGGATATAGGTGAACTGATACATGGAATTTACCATGTATCAGTTGGTATTCTGTGATTAAAATTTATATTTCAGGTTCGTATAGATATAACGTCCCGGTTCATTCAGGAGCATCACATCACCGTCTATGCCTGTAGAAAGCAGCGTCAAATCTTTGTAAGTGTTCGATACTGCATAAGTTTTATCAAATAGATTATCTATACCTACAGTCAATTCAAAGTTTTTGCCAAACGCTTTCGTTCCTTTCAAATTGACTACTGCGTAGGAATCCAATTCCTGCTCACCATTGTCCGTATCAAAGTCCGTCCATGTATCAGAGGTAATGATTTCTGCTTTTAATCTCAATGTATCATCATAATCATAGTTCACAGCACCGTTGAATTTAAACGGTGGGATCTCAGGCATATTTGTACCTGATTGCCCCTCTAAAGGATCATCTTTTTCTCCTCTTTGGTATGTCATACCGTAATCAAAATAAAGAGAACTTGTCGCAATATATGTACCGCTCAAGTCAAACCCATAAATAGAAGCATCTACATTTTCAAAATGTGCCAATGTAGCGTTATAAGCAATAAAATCTTCTAATTCACTATAGAATACTTTTGCTTTGATCGTTGCATTTTCATACTGCTTTTCTGCGCCTATATCCAACTCATAATTCACCGTATTTTGCAAGTTGTCTGTTCCGACAACCTGTCCCTTGCTGCTTATGAAGTAAAGTTCTCTTGCATCAGGCACTCTGGTTGATCTACCAACTCCGGCAAAATATTTAGTACTCTCATTTGCATGATATGTTCCAAATACATATCCTGTGAGTTCATCATAGGTATTATCTTGTTGGGTAGTGTTGTTGTTCGTAATCTCTGTATGGTCATAGCGAAGTGCAAGATCTACTTCAAATTTGTTTAATACTATTTTATCTTTAAGGAAAATACCCATATTTTCAGTATCTGCATCATCAATACTTTTTGGGAATGTCATCATTGGCATATAATCCATATAATATCTGCCATCCCAGTTTCTCACACTATAGTCTAACCCAGTCGTAATAGTATGGTTATCCACCTCAAAACTGTTTTTCAGTTTTGCGCCCTGCATCTTGGTAGTCAAATGGGATGTCATCGATTTCTTAGAATCAAAAATGCCATCTGTACTGTTGCTGTCAGCCATCATTCTATATCTGGTCGTCATAGGATGGTCCACTTCTGATTGATAGACCTGCAAGTTCAACGCTTTAGAATACTTTCCAAGATCTTTAACGATATACTCCATGTTGTATATATCTGAGTCATCATACAACGCATCCATTTTGGAAGAAGGGTAAAGCACATCATCACTTCTGTTGGCTGTGTAGCTTAATCTTAACTCTTGATTATCAGCAATATCCCAGAAAAGTTTCGCCATCAGTGTCTTTTTGGTATAGGCATCCATATCTCTATATTGTGGCTGATAGAGTGTTCCCATAGGAACTGCAGCTTCTTCCATCTGCTCTGAGAAGTCATTGCCGTCACCATCTTCATACTGTTCACTGGTCTCGGTCGAACCGCTGAGCAGGAACCTTACCTTGTCCGTTCCTCCGCTTACTGAAACTGCAGCTTTCTGATAACCCCAGCTTCCAAAACCTAGATTTGCTTCTCCTGTGAATTCTTTTTCCGGTTTGATCGTATGTATCTTTACATCTCCGCTGAGCGAACCGAAATCTTCCACATTGAACGGTCCTTCATTGATCTCTATATAATCCACATTGTTGGTCAAGACATGAGAGATAGGTGGGTCCATTCTGTTCGGGCACGCACCGTAGACCTTTGCACCGTCTATCGTGACATTGATATTGTCTTTTTTCTGTCCTCTTAAGATAATGTCATTCGCAACCCCTGATCTTCTCACCAGTGAAACACTTGCCGACTGCTTGAAAAGCGCTTCTCCAAGATCGGCGGACTTGATGTCTTCACCGCTTACATCTTTCACAACCTCTGTATCTACTTTGGTAGCTACATTTATCGTCTCCAGCTCTAATTCGGCAGCGCTCAAACACACAGAACATGCCAAAGAAAGGTATATCCCTTTTTTCATACAACTCTCCTAAAATAATTTAGTGTATAGTGGCGTAGTAGTGTTAATTATGTGTTAATTATCTATTAATAGTATGTTAAATTTATCTGATCTGATAATGAAGTGTAATACTAACGCTTTTGGGCAGTGATATCGGCGCACTTTTCGCATCTACAGGAAAAGCACTTTTGACCGCATTTCGTGCTGACGTATGAAAGACTTTAGGTCCGCTCACCGATATATTTCCCACGTTCCCATTCCCCAAGATAGTGAACTTCACTGTCACTGTCCCCTGCATACCTCTTCTTTGCGCAATACGCGGATACGACTTATGTTTGTTTATTTTTTCTCTAATATTCGCCAGAAAGAGATTCTTTTCTGCCGAACTTCCTTTTGATCTTTGTGGAGAAGCTTTTTGTTGTGATTGCTTTTTCTTAACAACGGTTTTCTTTTGGGTTTTTTTCTTTTTTTCTACCGTTTTTTTTGTAGGTTTGGGTACCGGTTTTTCCACTACAGGCTCAGGTATCACTTTTTTTTCTACCTCATGCTCTTTTTCCTTGACAGGTTCTTTGATAGGTTCTTGGATGGGCTCTTGGACCGCTTCTTTGACCGTCTCGGGTTCAACCGTGGGCTTCTCCTCAACCACGGGTTCTTCTTCCGTGACCGGTTCTTTTTGCTCTTCAGTTTCCTCTACCTGCTGTTCTTCGAGTGTGACCACTTCAGGCGTAAAAGAGCACATGCACAGCTGTATCTCTTTTTCTTCTGCTTTTTCGGATGAGACGAAATAATGGTCCTGAAGATAAAAAAACATTCCCACACCAAAGAGGTATAATAGTGCGGTGCTAAAATAAGAGATAAAATGGCGGTGTTTTAGCATCAGGAAGTCTTTTTTGGGATGTATTATGACGGAAAAACATTAAGGAAGTGTTAAAAGAGCAAAAGAACTTTGCATTTAAATTGGGTAGGGAAAATGCAACAGAACTTCTGAACTTAAGTTATTTCGACGTGCAGAAGTATAACCCAAGAGTGTTAACTGAGTGTTAAGCCGTCTGGCCTCTTTGCATTGTTACACATGCACCTTCGACATTTTCAAACTTACCGTCGTGCCTACCCCTTTTTCAGACTTGATATGGATCTCGATCCCCGCTTCATCGCAATACGCTTTGACCAAAGCAAGCCCCAATCCTTTTCCGTCTTTTTTATCATCTGCCTGATAATAACGTTCATGTACGCGCAAGAGTTCTGTCGTCCCCATCCCTACACCTTCATCTTCCACGCTCAAAACATCCTTACTCAGTCTGATACGTATCGGTGACTCCTTGGAAGAGTACTTCATCGCATTGGAGACAATATTGTCAAACATCTGTTCAAACCCTATCTTGTCCACTTCTATCTCATAGTGTTCCAAGGTGAGTTCAAACGGGTTCCGCTTTTGTTCTTTGAACACTTCTATCCTCTCTTCTACCAGATGCTTGAGGTCAAAGCGCTCTTTTTCTATGGTATGCATCTCTTTATGAATGCTGTACACCAGCTCATCATACAGTTTTTTCAATCTGACACTGGCATCTTCTATACGCCTGATGCGCTTGAGGGACTTCTCATCCTCCATATGTTTTTTCAGCATGGCGGTATTGGCCTGTATCGTGGACAAGGGGATGTTGAGTTCGTGAATGATATCACTGGTCAGTGCAGTCAGCGTATCTTCCATCTGCTTTTTGGGTGCGAAAATAAGGTTCGAGAGCACATACCCCCACCCGACAGCCACAAAAAAAACCAGTGCCCCTGCGATAAAGAACTTTAGGTCCGTCAAATTCCATGTCTCTAAAAAACGGTACACTGCCGTGAGCAACGTGAACATCGTGACAAAATAGACCGCCGTTGCAAAAAGTATCTCTTTTTTACGATTTGACATTATGACAACTCACCTGACATGCGTATCATTTGATACTCATTTGATACCCTACACCGCGCACATTGCAGAGTTGTGTAGGGAAATATTTTTTTAGCTGGGCGATGTAGACACGCAGTGCCCCGTCACTTGCATCTTCGGAAGAGCTCCAGAGACGTTCTCTTATCTGTTCCATCGGAACGACCCTGCCCTGACCTTCCAGAAGTACCAGGAGCAGTTCCCCTGCTTTGGTGCTTAACTCCATTGCCCTATCGTTCTGATAAAGCGTTTTTGTCAAGATATCAAAACGATAGGTATCTATCTCTACCATTTCGCTGCGTACCTGCCGGCGCAGTACAGCCTGCATACGTAAAAAAAGTTCATCCATGTCTACAGGCTTCCGGATATAGTCATCCCCGCCCTTTTCAAATCCCTCTTTCAGTGAGGCTTTGTCTTCTCTGGAGGTGATGAATATACAGGGGGTCTCATCACCGCTCTGACGCAGTTTTTCCAAAAGTTCAAAACCGTTTTCATACGGCAGGTTGACATCGAACAGATAGAGGTCAAATCTATGTTCATAGGTCAGCTCAAGTGCGGTATAGGGGTCCAAAGCACAATGGATACTGTGGCCTTCTTCTTCCAAAAAATCCTCAAGGGTCTCATTGAACAGTTTATCATCTTCCAATACCAGTACTCTTGCCAATATTTTACCTTTCACCTGAATAATCTAAAAATCATTATACCTCAAAATCATTTATAGGATACGCCTATATCATGTTATACTTTGATGACATATAAGAGACAGAAGGTACAGCTTTGAAGATAGATCATGCATTTTTAAAACATATAGAGGGGAAGATCCTGCTTTTGGGACTCCTCTTCTTAGGCTTTTATTTGATATTTTTACTGTTTTGTGCGATCTTCTTTCAACATTATCTTCAGGAGATACTCAGCATCACTGCCACCAATGTCATATTTGGACGTATGGCAGGGCTTTCTGTAGGTGTTTCCGCCCAGATGAATACGACTTTTCTGGTGCTCTTCAATCTTTTTATCGAATCCACAATGGTGCTGATACTCTACCCGCTTTTTGTGCTGAGCTGGAAAAAGCTCGACTTTGTATCCTATCCGCCTCTAAGCCGTTACCTGGAGCGTTCCAAGATCAATGCACACAGATATGAACCGCTGATCAAACGGTATGGGGTGATCGGTCTTATTTTATTTGTATTGACCCCTTTTGCCATGACAGGTCCGGTCGCAGGGAGTTTTGTAGGATTTTTGATCGGTCTTCGGCATCGTGTGACACTGAGTGTGGTCATTATCAGCACTTTTATCGCGATACTGCTATGGATCTATTTGATCAAGAATTTTGAAGAGACGCTTGTTGCCTACAGTGACATGCTAATGATAGGTGTACTCATCATTGTCACAGTCTTGTTTTTGTGGTATTTGATGAAGAAAGTATTTCGGGGGAAGAAGCTTTAGGGGAAAGAAGCTTTATTTAAGGGTGAAGCTTTCATTAAAAAAGCTTCACCCCAAACTACATGAACATCCCGCCGTTCACTTTCAGTGTCTCTCCTGTAATGTAAGAAGCGTGGTCCGAAAGCAAAAAGGCTACTGCATCCGCTACCTCTTTTGGCTCTCCGAATCTTGCCATCGGTATTTTTGCAGTGAAGGCATCCTTCACCTCATCTTTCAGCACATCTGTCATCTCTGTAGCGATGAATCCCGGTGTGATCGTATTGTAACGGATATTCCTGGGTGCCGCCTCTATGGCAAAACTTTTTGTCATGGCTATCGTTCCGCCCTTGCTTGCTGCGTAGTTTGTCTGGCCTGCATTTCCTGTTTCACCTACGATAGATGCAATGTTCACAACCGATCCGAAACGTTTTTTCCCCATGGTTTTAAGCGCTTCACGGCATCCTATGAACGTTGACGTAAGGTTCGCATTGATCACATCCATAAACTCCTCTGTTTTCATACGCATGGCAAGTTTGTCCTTCGTGATACCTGCATTGTTCACCAGGTAAGAGAGTTCCCCGTCTGCATCCACGATGCTTTTTATCCCTTCTGTAAATGCCTCTTCGTCGCTGACATCGAACCCGATCACTTCCGCTTTTCCGCCAGCTGCCTCGATCGCTGCTTTTACTGCATTGGCCTCTGCTTCGCCCGAACGATAATTCACCCATACTTTCAATCCGAATGCTGCCAGGCTTTTCGCTATCTCTGCCCCTATTCCTCTGCTTGCACCCGTCACTAAAACATTATTGCCTGTAAATTTCATTTTGACCCTTTTTTGTTCTTTCGTAAAATTGTACCATTTTTTTTATGGTACAATTGGCAAAAAGGATAGATATGGAAAATAAAATTAAAAAATCAGTTGCGATCCTGCTTGCACATATCATCAAAATAGATAATAGGGATCTGGAAAAGGAAGCACCGCTTTTTTGCCAGCTCATGGAAATGGATTTTGGGTGCGGTCCTGAAGAGGCAAAAGCGTTTTTGCAACAATCCGTTCAGGAAGACTATGATCTTGATGAGCATATTGCCATCATCAATGAGGCTTTGTGTGATGACAAGCTGAGTAAAATGCATATCCTCGAACAAATGAACCATATCATTTACTCAGATACGATCACCCCCAACGATTATGAAGAGTTTGAAAGGATCAAAAAAGCGCTTTTCTCCTGCTGAGCCAAAATGGTAGCTAGATCAGCGGTTCGTCCATCTCTTCAGGTATATCAAGTCCCATTATTTTCAGGACGGTAGGTGCCACATTGTTGAGTCCGCACCCCTCTTTGACCTTCGTGACACCTTCAGCCAGTACGAAACACCATACTTCGCCTACCGTATGATTGGTCAGGGTATGCCCTTCATGGTCTTTCATCTCTTCACAGTTTCCATGGTCTGACGTCAGCACGACAGCATAGCCATCTTCTTTTGCTTTTTCTATGATAAGTCCCAGTTCTGTGTCCACGGCATGTACTGCCTGGCACGCTGCTTCATAATTACCGGTATGCCCCACCATATCTCCATTGGCGAAGTTCACAACGATCAGATCATAGGCTTCATCCATCGCCGTACGTACGGCTTCACCGACCTGCGGTGCTGACATCTCCGGTTTCATATCATAGGTTTTGACATCAGGGCTCGGGATGAGCACCCGGCTCTCGCCTATCATCGGTTCTTCTATGCCGCCGTTCAAAAAGAAGGTGACGTGTGCATATTTTTCCGTTTCCGCTGTATGCAGCTGTCTGAGCCCTGCATCGCTTACCACTTCTGCCAAGGTATGTTTTGGAGCTTCCTTAGGGAAAAGTACCGGATAAGGGAAGCTTGCATCATATTGTGTCATGGTAGCGATATTGAGGGGTGTGAACTTACAGGCGAACTGATCAAAATGGTCATCACCCAATGCCGTGGTGATCTCCCGTACCCTGTCTGAACGGAAATTGGTCACGATGACCACATCCTCTTCTTTCATGCCTTCATATGATCCAAAGGCCGAAGGTTCTATGAACTCATCCGTTTCATTTTTTGCATAACTCTCATCGATATAGGCTTTGGGACTTAGATCCGTAAGAGGTTTCGCCTCCGCGATGGCCCGGTACCCTTTTTCCACTCTTTCCCAGCGGTTGTCTCTGTCCATCGAAAAGAAACGTCCGCCGATCGTAGCGATCGAAATACGGTCATCACAGATCCCTTCTATTTGCTCTACATAGGTTTTTGCTGACGTAGGGCTCACATCTCTACCGTCGGTGATCAAATGCAAAAAGACTCTTTTCCCTCTACGCTTCGCCAGTTGTGCCATCCCGATCGTGTGTTCTATATGCGAATGCACCCCACCGTCACTGAGCAGCCCTATAAGATGTACACGCTCGCTCTTTTCGAGCGTGTCATTGAGTGCCTGGTTCTGTTCAATGCTTCCATCTTCAAGCGCCAGAGAGATCTTCACCAGATCCTGATACAGCACACGTCCGGCTCCTATGGTCATATGCCCTACTTCGGAATTTCCCATCTGTCCTTCCGGCAATCCTACACTCAAACCATGTGTGGAGATCAGGGCCCTGGGCGCGGTTTCAAAAAGTATGTCATACGTAGGTTTTACGGCATCCTTGAATGCATTACAAGTACTGTCAGGCTTATACCCTATACCGTCGGTGATGATCAAAATAGTTTTTTGCTGTTTCATAATCTTTCTCTTTTTATATACTGGGAACACTTTTTGAGCAAAGCCCATCAAGTTATGTTATCACATTTCAGATCTGCATCTTGTCAAGGCTGCGCAATTATTCTTTTTTATTGAAATAATAGTAAAATAAACTTTCTTAATCTTTAATACAAAATTTTAAGCCCCTAAATAGGGATTAAATGAAAGTTGGCCATGCTATACGAACTCTCTCAACTCTTGGATATCAATCTTTTCGGATACATCTCTGTACGTGCAGGTTTTGCATTTTTTATCGCTTTTATGCTGACACTCTTTATCATGCCCAAATATCTTGCCTGGGCCATTTCCAAAAAAGCAAACCAGCCCATCAGCAAATACGTACCTGCCCATGAGGGGAAACGGCATACCCCGACGATGGGCGGTGCCATATTTTTAGCCTCCACTCTCATTGCGGCACTGGTGACCGTGGACCTCTCCAATATGTATATACTCGGCGGACTTATCACGCTGATCGGATTTGGACTGGTAGGATTCAAAGATGACTTGGGCAAGGTACTTGCAGGGGACAACCTTGAGGGCTTGACCCCCAAAGGCAAAATGGCGCTGCAAGCCGTCATTGCCGTACTTGCCACAGGTTTACTGCTTTACACAGGGTTTCCGACAGAGTTCTATGTGCCTTTTCTTAAAACGCCGCTGTTCGACCTGGGATATGCAGCCATTCCTTTCTGGGTACTGGTATTCTTGGCGACGACCAATGCGGTAAACCTTACAGACGGGCTTGACGGACTGGCGACGGTCCCTTCCATTATCGCGTTGGTCTCACTGGGTCTGATCATCTATGTGACAGGCCATGCCATCTTCAGCCAGTACCTGCTGGTACCGAACATCAAAGGTGTGGGCGAAGTGATGATACTTGCTGCGGCACTGATAGGCGGGCTGTTCGGGTTCTTATGGTACAACTGCTACCCTGCCGAGGTCTTCATGGGAGATACGGGCAGCCTTGCGATCGGCGGATTTCTGGCCTACCTTGCCATTTTGGGTAAAAGTGAGGTGCTGCTTATCCTGATAGGTTTGATCTTTGTGATAGAAACGGTCTCCGTGATACTGCAGGTGGGAAGTTTTAAACTGAGAGGAAAGCGTGTCTTCCTGATGGCACCCATCCATCACCATTTCGAAATGAAAAAATGGGCAGAGAACAAGATCATCATCCGCTTCTGGATGATCTCCTTCCTCGCCAATGTCCTTGCGCTCATCTCATTCAAGTTCAGATAATGATAGTGAGGAGTGAGGAATGAGGAATGAGGAACCGGAAATCAATGACCCTTTAAATGAAAAAAGTTTTTCTTTTTCATTACGTATTATAAAACTATTCAGATACATGCATAACACCCATAAAGAGTATATTCTTTCAAAGCAAATATTAAGAAGCGGCACAGCGATCGGTGCACTTATTCGCGAAGCTAAATATGCACAGTCCAAAGCAGATTTCCTGAATAAACTCATGATTGCACTCAAAGAAGCAAATGAGACAAAATACTGGCTTGAACTTTTAAATCAGTCCGACTATATCGATCAAAAAATGTATAAAAGTATTGAACCAGATATAAATGAATTGCTCAACTTGCTCATTTCTAGCACCAAGACTGTTAAACAAGGTGCGAAATGAAACATATCCATTACTCATTGCTCATTACTCATTACTCATTTAAAAAACGGAGTTTTTTATGAAACCCACACTTTTCGGCTACGGGCTCACTACCAAAGCGATCGCTAAGAAACTGGGCGGGGGCTGTACCTTTTTTGATGACAATGTCAAAGAGGCTTACACTGATGAAGAGAACAACCGGATACTTCCGTCGCATCTTTTTGACCCAGAAGCCAGTGAACTGGAAGTGACCACCCCCAGCCTCAAGCCAGACCATCCGCTGATCAAAAGTGCGAAGCATCTCTTAAGCGAATATGACTATTTTGCCAAGGAGATGCCGTTTAGTATCTGGATATCGGGGACGAACGGTAAAACGACCACCACGCAAATGCTCACGCATCTTCTGGCCAAACGCGGTGCGGTCAGCGGAGGGAACATCGGCACCCCTTTGGCAGAGCTGGATACGAATGCACCGATCTGGGTACTGGAAAGCTCCTCCTTTGCACTGCATCATACCCATACTGCATCGCCGGACATCTACCTTTTGCTTCCTATCACCCCGGACCATCTGGACTGGCATGAAACACCGCAGCAGTATGAAGCAGACAAGCTCAAACCTCTGCTTACCATGAAAGAGGGAGAACTGGCGCTTGTACCCAAAGGATTGAACCTTCCGAAAACACATGCCTATGTGGTCGAGTATGACAGCAACACATTTCTCGAAGCCTATTTCAAGCTGGACAGCACCCAGCTGCGTTTCAAAGCTGCGTTCTTACAGGATGCCCTGCTCGCACTTGCGGTGACAAAAGTACTGTTCGATGAGGCAGACTATGACCTGATGAATGCATTTGTCCTGGACGCACACAGACAGGAAGAGTGCAAAGATGCCAAAGAAAGGCTATGGGTGAACGACTCCAAAGCAACCAACCTTGATGCCACGGTGCAGGCTGTCAAAGGCTATGCTGACAGGCATATCCACCTTATTCTGGGAGGAGATGACAAAGGGGTGGACCTGACACCGCTTTTTGAAGTCATGCAGCCGCTCAACCTTACACTTTATACTATAGGCGCAAATAGTGAGAGGCTTATAGCCCTTGCAAAAACC
>NZ_DATCSP010000015.1:0-140856 GCF_036568385.1 Sulfurovum sp.
AAAATCGTTTCTACCTGCTTGAATCCTGCATCTTTGCACATCTGTATATTCTCTTTGATCGTAAAAGGAACGAGGACATTTTCCAGGGCTTCCCGTTTCTGTGCTATCTCATATTCGCTGTACCCCTGCTCTTTTTTATAGGCATAATAGATATCGATCATCTCTTTATCAAGCTTCTTGTCTGCAAAGACCACTTTCTCGGAAAAGATGAAGAGTCCATCCTCTTTTAGACCCTCATAAAGCTTTTTCAGCAGTTCTATACGCTGCAGGGGACGAATGAACTGCAGGGTATAGTTTGCCACAATGATATCTTCTTCTCTGTACGTATAGGTCAGCATATCAGCCAGTTCAAGCTCTATATCTGCACCGAAAGCCTGACATTTCTGGGCGGCCCTGTCCAGCATGGCCTGCGAATTGTCCAGACCCTTGAGCTGCATTTTCACATCCATTTTGCTGTGCAGGTCCAACAGGAACTTTGCGGTAGAAGATCCAAGGTCAAGGACCTTTTTCCCCTCTTCCTGCTCTGCAAGTATCAAAGAGATGATCAGCTTTCGTACCTCATCATAAAAAGGTACCGAACGGCTCAGCATGTCATCAAAGACAGAAGCAACGGCTTCATCAAATTCAAACTTCTTCTCTATGGGTTTATTGAACACTTTATCTTTCATTATCGCTTCTTTACATTTGATATTGTCATTATATTCAAAGAGTATTCTAAATCAGTTGAAGCGTCAAATGTGGAAATCTCATCTTTTTTCATCAAAGTCAAAGCTTTTTCTATTAGAATTATAAATAAGGGATTAGAATTAGGAATATGGAAAAATTAACTATACTTATCGTAGATGATGACAAGACGACCACCTCTATACTGAACCATATGCTGTATGCCTATACGGATAATATACTTACGGCGTCTGATGGGCTAGAGGGGCTCAGGCTTTTTAAAGAACACCGACCGGATATCATTCTCTCAGATATCAACATGCCGCATATGAACGGTCTGGAGATGGCTGAAGCGATAAGAAAGATAGACGAGCATGTCAAAATAGCCATTTTTACGGACTTTGAAAAGCGCGATATTCTTCTGAAAGCGATCGAGCTGGGTGTCAACCAGTTCCTTTCAAAGCCATTTGCCTCCAAGAGTTTTTCCAAGACCATACAGCAGCTCCATAGCGAGGTCATCGAGAAAAGACGGGTCAATCGCGAGGTCCGAAGACAGCAGAACATACTCCATGCCATCAATGAAATGTCCCATAACTTTCTGCAGCAGTCTGACTGGATGAAGGCTCTCTACCAGGAGATGCAGAACCTCAAAGAGGCTTCCCAGATGTCCTGTATCTTCATCTATCAAAATGAACAGGAGAACAATAACCTCTCTGCAGAAAAGCTTTTATATATCAATGACAACAGAGAAGCAAAAAGTAAAAAACGCATCCATTACCGTAAACACCATTTCATGCGATGGAAGAACAAACTGGAGAAAAACCTCTCCATCAATGGGAACAAAGATGATTACGATAAGTCAAAAACGAAACTGCTGGAGCTGTTCAAGATCAATTCGCTTCTTATACTGCCCATCTTTGTAAAAGACCAGTGGTGGGGATTTCTGGGTATCGGAGATGAGCATAAAGAGACACTGGAAGCGACCAATGTTGAAATGCTCGGCACCGCGGCATCGATCATCGGTGCGGCTATCGACAATAGAAACAACCTGAAATCCCTGCAGATGTCCTCTGCCGTCTATGAACATACGATGGACGGTGTCCTGATCACAGACGGTCATAACAAGATCGTACATGTAAACGATGCTTTTGTTGAGATCACCGGTTATACGCTGGACGATGTACAGGGGAAGAACCCCAAGATACTGAAATCAGGGAAGCACGACAGACACTTTTATCAAAAGATCTGGAACCAGCTCTCCCTCAATGGTTACTGGCAGGGAGAGATCACCAACCGTAAGAAGAACGGCGAGATCTATATCGAATGGCTGAGCATCAACGCCATTCAAAATGATCAAGGCCAGATAGAAAACTTTATCGGCATCTTTTCGGATGTCACACACCATCGCAAAGATGCGGACAACCAGGCCTATCTGGCCACACATGATCCTCTTACGGGGCTTTCCAACAGACTCCTGTTCAACGACAGGCTGGAACATGCCATCAACCATGCAGAAAGATTCAACAAATGCATCAGTATCATCTTTTGTGACCTGGACAACTTTAAACCGGTCAACGACACCTATGGCCATACCATGGGGGACGAGATCCTGAAACATATAGGCACTTCTCTCCAGGATATCTTACGAAAAGATGACACCGTCTGCCGTTTCGGTGGCGATGAGTTTGTCATACTGCTTGAAGATCTGGAGAGTTTTGAATATCTTGACGAGATCTTGCAAAGGATCAATCAGCTCACCCATACCCCCTGCGTAATAGAGGGCAATGCGATCTCCATAGGTATGAGTATCGGCGCTTCCATCTACCCCGATGACGGTGAAACACCTGAAGCCTTGATCAAAGCTGCGGATGAAGCTATGTACAGGGCAAAGAACAGCGGGAAGAACCGTATGGAGTACTCGAGGCTGGACAGCACTACTTATTGCCTGAAAAAGATGGAAAGCAGTGCATAGTCGAACAGGTAGCATCCTGATCTTTCTTCAAAAAAGACCTATGCCTCTAACATACTTTTGGCCCTGCCTATATCATCCTGAATCTGTTTCTTCAAGGCATCGAGGCTGTCAAATTTTCTATTGGGACGTATGAAGCCTATGAACTGTAAGGAGAGGGCCTCTTTCACGCTGCCTACCTCTTTTTCTAAAATATGTGTTTCTACCGCGTAAGCGTCATCCGTTGTGACACGTCGACCCAGGAAACTGACAGAGTTCATCCATTTCCCTTGTATACGTGTACGTGTGGCATAGACACCTTCCATCGGGAGCTGATACTCCTGTACGGCCAAATTCAGTGTAGGTACCAACTCTTTTTTACCCAGACCCTGCCCGGATACCACTTCACCCTCGATGTGGTAGGTTCTGCCTAAGAACCGGTTGGCCATCTCTATTTTGCCTTCGCGCAGAAACGTTTTGATCGTACGTGAGTGGATAGCTATGCCATCGCATCTCACTTCATCGACGATCACGACTTCTTTGCTGCTCAATGCCTGCAGCATCTCCGCATTCCCAGCTTTATTTTTGCCAAAATGGAAATCATATCCCACCACGATCATTTCAAGGGCAGGGAAATCCGCAAGAAGTCTTTGTACAAATGCCTCAGGAGTGAGCGATCTGATGACATCAAAGTGGTAGAAACAGCATATTTTCGACGTATAGTGCGACCGTTTAAATCCAGGGGTCAGATAGCCGCCGTTTCGTTCTATGATCACCAGTGCATCGACTTGCGCTGCAAGGACCTGGTGTGCGACATGCATGCCGTCGAACGACCCTATGGCAATACGCTTGATCCCATTGCTATACTGCAAAGCTACTTCTCCCTTTTCACAAAATGATACAGATACTCCTGGTTGCCCTCTTTCCCCTGCACGCGTGAGTGCGCCTGGTATTCGAGGTGCCATCCCAGCTTTTTGGCTTCTGCTTCGAAGGCTTCTTTTCGTCTGGCTATCGCATCCAGGTCCTGCACGACCCCTTTACTGTCGCGCTTGACATCTCTGCCTACTTCAAACTGCGGTTTGTACAGTATCACGATGTCTGTGCCTGCCTGGGCCAGCCTGTCGATATCGTCCATGATCTGCAAAATAGAGATAAAAGAGACATCGCAGGTGATCAGTTCAAAAGGAGCATCACTGTGAAATTCCCTGATATCCGTCTCTTCACACAAGGATACTTTTTCATTGGTACGCAGGGAAACATGCAGCTGTGCCTTGCCCACATCCACACACGTCACGCTATCCGCCCCGTTCTCAAGCACGATCTGCGCGAACCCGCCGGTACTCGAACCGATATCCAGCGCACTTTTACCCTCTATCGCTACAGGGTGTTCTGCCAGAAAGTTCTCCAGCTTTCGTGCCGCACGGCTGACATAGAACTTCTCGTCTTCCACCTCCACCGATGTGTTCTCATCGATCTTGGCCGAAGCCTTTGCCACTTTGCCGTCCACTTTGACCTTGCCTGCCTTGATCGCATCATTGGCACGGTTTCGGCTCTCAAAATAGCCTTCTTCCACCAGATATTTATCCAGCCTCATAGCAGCTCCCTCATTTCCTCTTCGCTCAGGGTCTTCACGCCCAAACTCTCTGCCTTGTCCAGTTTGGACCCTGCATCTTCGCCATAGACCACATAGTCCGTCTTTTTGCTCACAGAACCGCTCACTTTTGCACCCAGTTTTTCAAGCATCTCTTTGATGATGCCCCGGCTGACGGACATAGACCCGGTCAGCACCACCGTTTTGCCTTTGAACGGATTTTCTGCAGCTTCTACTTTCTCTTCCACTGTGGGCTGGATCGTCTCAAAAAGTTTCAGGACGAAATCATGGTTGACACGCATGAACTCTAACACCGAGTTGGCCATCTCTTCACCGATACCGTCTATCGCAACCATCTCTTCAAAGGTTGCATCTACCACACCCAGACCAAATTCCAGGGCCAGTGCCTTGCTTGCCACTTCACCGATATGCTCGATACCCATCGCATTGATCAGGCGGTACAGCGGTACCCCTTTTGTCGCCTGTATCGCATCCAAAAGATTGTTGATACGTTTCTCTTTAAACCCTTCAAGGTGCTCCAGGTCCTCATACCTGATAAAATAGAGATCAAGAATATCTTTGATGATCCCCTCTTTTACCAGCAGTTCAACGATCTTGCTTCCCAGCCCGTCGATATTCATACACCCTTTGCGAGCAAAGTGGATGATAGAGTTGATCACACGGTCGGGGCAGTGAAGATTCTGACATTTGATCAATGCCCCTTCATCAAGCAGTTCGCTTCCGCAGGTCGGGCACTCCGTCGGACGCTTTACCGCTGCTTCTGAACCGTCCCTGCGGTCTTCCAGTACCTTGATGATCTTCGGGATCACATCACCGCTTCGGATGATGATGACACTGTCACCGATATGGATATCTTTACGCTCGATCTCATCAAAGTTATGCAGCGTAGCACGGCTGACCATGGCTCCTTCGATATTGACCGGTTCGATCTCCGCCACCGGGGTAACCACACCCGTACGGCCTACCTGCAGGGTAATGGCATTGATCCTTGTCACCTTCTCGATCGCCGGGAACTTGTAGGCACACATCCATTTGGGGAACTTCACGGTATAGCCGAGCTCCTCCTGCTTATCCACATCATCGACCTTCAGTACCATCCCATCCATCATCATCGGTATCTGATCACGTTTGGCGATCAGCATCTGGTAAAAGGCCTCTATCTCTTCGATACCCTCGCAATCCTGTGCAAAAGGCGGTGCTAAGAATCCTAAAGCGTAGACATACTCCATTTTCTGAGACAGCTTGCGGTGTGTCAGAGAATTCTCTCCCAGCCCCCAGGGATAAAAGACCAATCTGCGCTTCGCCGTGATGGAGCTGTCAAGCTGTCTCAAACTTCCTGCTGCCGCATTGCGCGGATTGGCGAAGAGACTCTCTCCCTGTTCCAAACGCTCTGCATTGATCTTCTCAAAGTCATCTTTTCGGATCACCACTTCACCGCGTATCTCTATCAGACCGTCATAATCGATCGTCAGCGGCACGGAGCGGATCGTCCGGACATTATCTGTCACCTCTTCGCCGATGAAACCATCTCCTCGTGTAATGGCACGGACCAGCTTGCCTCCTTCATAGAGCAGGTTCAGACTTGCCCCGTCGAACTTAGGTTCACAGAAGTACTCACATGCCCCTATGTTCTTCTCGACACGATCCAGCCACGCTTGCATCTCTTCGCTGTCAAAGACATCCTCCATGCTCCACATGCGCCTGATATGCTTCGCCTTGCTGAACTCATCCCGTATTATGCCGCCGACACGTTTGGTCGGTGAATCCTCAGCTGACTGATCGGGATGTGCTGTCTCATAGTCCAGCACTTCATGATACAGCCTGTCATACTCTTCATCGCTGGCAACAGGGTTGTCCTCCACATAGTAGGCATGTGCCCATTTTTTAAGGATCTCTATCTTTTTTTGGTATTGTTCATTTGTCATTTTTTATAGTGTACTTTCTCTTTTTTTCCATCGAACTTTGGAGCCGTATGCAAGATATATAGATCTAAAAAAGCTTTTGCCCTGGCTACATATTCCCTGGCTTTCATCCTGTATGCTGCCGCCGTTCCCGGTATATCTTTTGCCATGAAACCTATGGCCTTCTGCCCTTTTGCTTTGGCCAGGAACAACGCTCTTTCCAGGTGAAATTTTTGAGAAACGATTATATAGTCTTTTAGGTCAAAGATCGCTTCAGCCCTCACCACGGAATCAAGCGTTCTCACTCCCAGAGGATCGATGGAAATATACTTCCCCGGAACCCCTGCTTTGATCAGGTCCTGCTTCATCTTGGTGGTCTCATTATAATACTTGGTGCTGTTATCCCCCGAAACCACGATAGCTTTGACTTTCCCTGCCTTGAACAGTGCTGCTGCTGCGCGTATTCGGTAGATATAGAAGTAGTTTTTCCCGCCGCCCATCATGTATTTTGCGGTACCCAGGACCAAAGCGGCTTTTTTTGCAGGTACGGTTTCAACGCTCCCATAGAGGTCCGGCGCTGCCTGTTCCGCGATGTAACCGTCCAGGATGAACACTCCTGCCATCGCACTCAGCACGATCACGAATGTCCATCTGAAAAAACGGCCCACGGTTTAGAGCATCGCTTTCAACACAGCTAACGCCTGTTTGTGTTCTTTCACATCATGGCAGCGTACGATCGAAGCCCCGTGTTCGACCGCTTTCAAATGTATCGCCAGGGTGCCCGGCAGACGCTCATCGACACCAGAAGGGACGATCTTGTCTATCATCGACTTTCTGCTCGCACCCACCAGCACTTCGCAGCCGAATACCTTGAAATGTGCCATATTTTTAATCAGCGTGAGGTTGTGTTCCAGTGTTTTGCCAAACCCAATGCCCACATCCAAAATGATGTTTTCTCTTCCAAGCCCCCGTGCCTCGCACTTATGGATACGTGCTTCGAAAAAGTCGCTGATCTCGACCATCACATCGTCATACTCGGGGGTTTTTTGCATCGTCTGCGGAGTACCTTTCATATGCATGATGCAAAGCTTTGCGTCATATGTCACCGCCAGGTCGATCAGCCTTTCATCGCTTGCTCCCGTAATGTCATTGATCAGACCGAATCCGCTCTTCAGTGCATACTCCACTACCTCCGGTGCATAACTGTCCACGGAAAAAAGCGCTTTTTCATACAGTGCTTCGGATCTGATGATGTCACAGATCGGCTGGATACGTGCCAGTTCCTCTTCTGCACTCACCGCTTTTGAACCCGGACGCGAGGATACGGCCCCCACATCGATGATATCTGCTCCCTCATCGATCATTTTTTCTATCTGCCTGACGGCATCCTCCGCCTTGAACCTGCTGCCTGCAAAGAAGCTGTCATCGTTGGCGTTGACCACGCCCATGATCCGCGTAGGATAGCTTTTTTCGGAAAGAAACCTTTTCAATTCCGTAGCCACCGTTTTGAGCCCGAACGGCTGTGCCAGCTCTTTTCTGGAGAGCAGCTCCATATGTTTTCTGGTGCCTATGAGTATACAGTCGTAGGTAGGTTTTTCGCAGAGGATCACCCCGCCGGGTACAGCCAGTTCCGCACCTATGCTCAGTGCATCCTGTTTCAGTATGTTGGCCGCAGGTGTCTTGAGATCCTTGATGAAGAAATACAGCAGTTCCATCTTCTTTGCCATGATGCTGACACCGCCGCTCTCCACATCCAGTGCCTTCAGCACTGCTCTTGCATCTGTGATAGGTCCGAGTTTATAGATATGCATAGGTCACTCCTGGGCAAGCAAGTATCAACCACGGCTTGACCGGGTTGACGAGAGTTATTCTTATTTTATCTTTTTTTGCGTGCTAAAAGCTTTAACAACAAAGTGTTCAGCACAAACTGCGGCGGCGAGCCTACATCCAAAGCGATAAAAGCATTGGAGAAGAGGCTGAGTGTTTTTGCATCCAGGTCAAAATTTTGTGAAGCTATCGCTTCCTTGCTGATAGATTCAACCAAATGTTTCATGGCTTTGGCATCGGTACGTTTGTGCGTCTGTACGAATGCATAGACCCCTGCCAGGGAGAGTTGCCCCAGGTTCAACTCCAGGACCTCTTTATTTTTCTGTTCTGAGAGTACCGTGACAGGCAGACGCGAACGGATCGTGTCGAGTATCGTGGCCTTATTCGGAGTGATCAGGATAAACTCTTTTTTCGACGGCGGTTCTTCGATCACTTTTAAAAGCTTGTTCTGGACCACCGGGGAGAATGCATTGGCTGCAAGTATGATCACGGTCGTTTCTTCACTGGCCATATAGGCTTTTTCAATAGCCAGTTTTGCATCGACTACGCTGAAGGTCTCTTTTTCTGTTGCCGTCCTGTGAAGATACGGTGCAGCAGGCTGATTTTCCCCCTCAACTTCCATGTTCTGTGCGATGCTGGGAGAAATGATCTCTACGATAGACTCATCTTGACGGCATTTTTCAAGCGCCAAGAGCGTATTTTCGATCTCACTACTGATAATGACTTGACTAAGGAGCCTCATGATTCTAGGTCTAGATCCCCGAAGAGTGCCGCTGAAAGGGTATTGTCAAACAGTTGAAAAAGCTGTAAAAGCTTGATATCCAGCAATTTGTCCGAACTGCGCAGTGCAAAACTGTTTTGCACCTCTTCATCCATCACCCACAAAAAACTCTCATCATTACGGTAGGCGATCTTGGTATAGGGGTGATCGCCTTTGCCTATATACCAGATATAGTATCCATTGGGGTACGAGATATCCAGCATATCTTCGAGCAGTTGCAGCTCCTGCGTGGACTTCATGAGCCCCAAATTCGGAAAACAGCTATGCAGGGAGAAAAAAGGCAGGAGCGGCCTGTTCTTTTTCAGGTCATTGATGGCGTTCAGGATATAGGTGGCGAACCACTCGTGCGATTCATCGGTAATGATCAGTGCTGTTTTTCCCTCAATGGTCTTTGAGACTGCACTTTTTGCTAAAGGGGCCCACTCGTAGCGATACTCTTCCATCCAGGAAAAAGAAGAGTCTTCTTCCCGTATGTTCTCAAGTGTCCACTTTAGAAATTCTTTCATAGGTCTATTTGTCTAACCCGTAGGCTTCATGAAGTGTGCGTATCGCAAGCTCCCCGTATTTTTCATCGATCACCATGGAGACCTTTATCTCGGAAGTGGAGATCATCTGTATATTGATGCCATTTTGCGCCAATGTCGTAAAGGCAGTGGCCGCTACACCCGAGTGGGACTTCATCCCTACGCCTACGACCGATACCTTGCATACATGCTTGTCAAAGTCCATCCCCTGGATATCATGGTCAAAATCTTCCATCAGTCTTTTGGCATTTTCCAGTTCACTTTCGGGTACAGTAAATCCAAGGTTGGTGGTACCGTCCACTCCCATGTTCTGGATGATCATATCCACATTGATGTTCTCGTTTGCCAGCATCGTGAATATCTCTGCTGCTATGCCCGGTCTGTCTGAAACCCCTCTTAATGTCACACGTGCCTGATTCTTGTCCAGTACGACACCCGATACCAATACTTCTTCCATATGTTTACTCTCCTCTGTTATCAACGTACCTTCGTTGTCTGTAAAACTACTTTTTGCATAGAGCTTTATTTTTAACTTTTTTGCCAATTCCACTGAACGGTTCTGCAGCACCTTTGCCCCCAGCGAAGAGAGCTCGAGCATCTCATCGTATGAGATAGTGTCAAGTTTCTTTGCATTGGGCTCGATACGGGGATCCGTCGTATAGATACCATCCACATCGGAATAGATCTCACACTGGTCCGCGTTAAGGGCACCGGCCAGGGCAACCGCCGAAAGGTCCGAACCTCCGCGTCCGAGTGTCGTCACGGAACCGTCTCTGTTGATCCCCTGAAACCCTGCAACAATGACGATCTTTCCTTCTTTGATCGCCGTATCCATCGCGGTCGGATCGATCGACTCGATACGCGCATAGGTATGTGCGTTGTCCGTGACGATACCCGCCTGGCGTCCTGTCATTGCGACCGCGTCATACCCTTTTGCCTGCAGTGCTATGGAAAGCAGTGCCGCAGTCACTCTTTCTCCGGAGCTCAAAAGCATATCCATCTCTTTTTTTGCAGGGTTTGGTGTAAAGTGCTCCGCATAACTTATCAGTTTATTCGTCTCACCGCTCATCGCAGAGACAACGACCACAATGTCATTCCCTGCTTCTCTTGCTTTTGCGACACGGTTGGCCACATTTTCGATACGGTCCAGATCTCCGACACTGGTACCGCCATACTTCTGTACAATTAACATCTATATCAAACCCTCTTCTATGAAATAATCGATCACTCTACGATAGACTTTACGTTTAAAGTAGGTCACCTTTTTAAACAGCTCTTCATACTCTACGAACTCATATTCCTCAAATTCCGGAATATCATACGCTTTGAGATCGATCCTCGCACTCTCTTTCAAACGTACCAAAAAATATTTTTGGGTCTGTCCGTCATAAGGGTAGGTCTTCCCTCTTGAGTTCTTGGGAAAATCGTAAGAGATCCATTCAGGGAACTCTCCCAGCACTTCTACATGATTGCAGCCGATCTCTTCTAGCAATTCTCTCTTTAAGGCTTCCCGAGGGGTCTCTCCTTCATCGATACCCCCTTGAGGGAATTGCCACGCATTTTTGATATCACTTCGGTGTGCTACAAAAAATTCACACTTGTCCGGATATTTGGAAGAGAGTATTACAGCTGCAACATTGGGCCTATAGCTCTTTTTATTTTGCATACTTTTAACTCGTTTCACTTAGTATTAAAAAGGACGCAGCGAAGCTGAACTTCTGCCTATTGCGTTACTACCTGCACTTGCCAGGAACAAGGGTTCATGAAACCTGTCTCTTGAAGTGCCGGTACTAAATGCTATTTCAACTCTAAAATCATTTAAAGTTTATCTATACATTCCTAAATTTCTGATATGATTCTATCTAAAATGCGGTTACAAACATTTGAAAAAACCTCAAAAAGTGAGAAAACTATTTGCTAATTTACCTTCATATCCCTTACTGCGATTCCAAGTGTCATTACTGCAGTTTTAACACCTATGTGGATAAGTTTGAAACCCAGTCCCGATATATGAAGGCGCTTTATACCCAGTTGGCTTATGAACTTGAGCGTTTTGATGCACGACCCAAAAGTGTAGAAACACTTTTTATAGGCGGCGGGACACCCTCCACCGTTTCCCCTGAACTCTACAGGCCGATCTTTGAACTGCTGCGCCCCTATCTGAAAGAGGATGCCGAGATCACCACCGAAGCCAATCCCAATTCTGCAACCCCGTCCTGGCTGGAAGGGATGAAGGCACTTGGTGTCAACCGTGTCAGTTTCGGGGTCCAGAGCTTCAATGCACAAAAGCTCAAAGCACTCAACCGTGCCCATAATCCGCAACAGGCCAAAGATGCCATACACCATGCCAAAGCGCTCGGGTTCGCACATCTCTCGCTGGATCTGATCTATAATTATCAAGGAGATACCAGGTCGCTCCTTTCAAACGACATCCAGGAGGCCTTTTCCCTGCCCATTGACCATATCTCTGCGTATGAACTGACGATCGAGGACGGTACAAAATTTTCACAGACGCCGGAAGTACGTCAAGAAAATGAAGATCTCGCTTTTTTTGTAGCCGAAGAGATAGAAAAACGCGGATTCAAGGCCTATGAGATCTCCAACTACGGTACCTATCAGAGCAGACACAACAAAGGATACTGGGAACTGAAGGACTACATAGGTGCCGGAGCCGGTGCGGTAGGTTTTTTGAAAGATAAACGTTTTTATCCCCAAACAGATATCGAAGCGTATGTCTCGAACCCGCTGAAGATTACCGAAGAGCCGCTTACAGCGGATGAACTGCTGACAGAAAAGATCTTTTTAGGCTTACGCAGCACTGTCGGTGTAGAGAGATCGCTTCTGACTGAAAAGATGGGTCAAAAAGCCGACCACCTGGTGAAAGAGAAGAAGCTTCACTCAGATGCCACCCGCTACTATAATACAAATTTCTTTCTGAGTGATGAACTTGCACTCTACATTTTAGGATAATTTGATAAAATACAACAATTAATCATCTAAGGTTGCACATGTTTGGCATCGGATTTACCGAATTACTTCTCATTTCTATTGTGGCTATACTCTTTTTGGGCCCGGATAAACTGCCTCAAACAATGATAGAGATCGCCAGATTCATCAAAAGTGTCAAAAAGACCATCAGCGAGGCAAAAAGTTCTCTGGATGAAGAGATGAAGATCGCCGACCTGAAAGAAGAAGCACTCAATTATAAAAAACAACTGGATGAAGCGACCAACGAACTTAAAAATTTTAAAAATGTGGACTTTGATGCTTTTGCAGACCTCACGTATGATGATGACGTTTCAAAAGCATCACCCGAAGCACTTCCGAAAACTTCCAAGCCTGATGAGACAGGCAAAGAAAAAGAAAGTGATGAGAAAGATGTCATTGCCACACAGGTCGAAGCAAAAAACGATACCGTGACCTTTAAAAAACCAAAAAAGAAAACGAAAAAAGAAGCCGCTGATGATGAAACCACAGAAAAACCGAAAGATGATGCCTAATGTTTAGTGAACTCAGACCCCATCTCGTTGAATTAAGAAAAAGACTCGGACTCTCCGTTCTTTCCGTATTTATTGCTTTCATCATTGCATTTTTCTTTCATGAGATCATACTGGAGTGGATCACGGCACCGCTCAATCACGCATTAACAGAGGTTGCAAACCTTTCGGAGAAAGCCGCTGACGGTATGGTTACCACACACCAGGTGGGTGGTGCGTTCTTCGTGGCGCTCAAGGTTTCGTTTTTTGCCGCTCTGCTGGGTGCATTGCCGTTCATTCTCTACCAGCTCTGGCTTTTTGTAGCGCCCGGTTTGTACAGCAATGAAAAAAAGATGGTGCTTCCTTTTGTGATAGGCGGCTCGATCATGTTCCTTGTAGGAGTACTGTTTGCCTACTATATCGTTACGCCGTTTGGATTCCAGTTCCTCATTACGTTCGGTTCTTTTCTCTATACGCCGCTGATCAACATCGAAGATTATGTCGGCTTTTTCACCAAGATCATGATGGGCTTTGGTATCGCATTTGAACTTCCGGTCTTTGCCTACTTCCTCGCGCTCCTTGGACTGGTCACCGACCAGACGCTCAAAGACTTCTTTAAGTACGCTGTCATTATCATCTTTGTCCTTGCGGCGCTGCTGACACCACCGGATGTACTCACCCAGCTTCTGATGGCTATTCCGCTTATTCTGTTGTATGGTCTCTCCATACTCATCGTGCGTGTGGTCAACCCTCACGTACCGGATGAGGAAGAGCTGGACGACAGTGAAGAGACTACGGCTTCTCAAAGTGATAAATAACCCCCTTATATGAAAGAGGAACTGCTTACCAGAAGTTATGACTATGCGCTTCCCGAAGAGCTCATAGCCACCACTCCCGTGTACCCGCGAGACCATGCAAAACTTTTGGTTTATGACAGGAAGACCGATACCGTGACCCACACCACCTTTCAGCACTTATTGGAGTTCGTGCCTCAGGAGTGTGACGTATTTCTCAATGATACGCGTGTGATCAAAGCACGTATCTTTGGATCTAAAAAAGCGATAGATAACCAGGAAGGCGGAAAGGTAGAGCTTCTTTTCAATAAACCGCTGGATGCGCAGCACTATCTCGTACTGATCCGCGGGAAAGTGAAACTGGGCACAGAACTGCTGTTTGACGACGGGCTTACAGCGAAAGTGACAGGATTGAACGATGACGGTTCCCGTGTCGTCACATTTTCGCACCATGGCAAAGTGATACGTTTTGAAGCGCTGATACTTGTACTGGATAAGATAGGGCATATTCCTTTACCGCCGTATATGCAAAGAGAGGACAAGGAAGAGGATGAAACAGATTATCAAACCCTCTTTGCCCAAAAGGCGGGTGCCGTGGCAGCGCCTACCGCTTCACTCCATTTTACACCGGAACTCTTTGCTGCCTTGAAGCAAAAACACAAGACCCATACGCTCACACTCCATGTGGGCGCGGGTACGTTCAAACCGGTAGAAGCGGAAGAGATCCTCGATCACCCTATGCACTCCGAATACTTTGATATCCCGGAAGCCTCGGCAAAAGTACTGGAGAGCGACACACCTCTTTTGGCCATAGGTACCACTGTGACAAGAACCATTGAGTACTATGCACGGACCAAAAAGAGACACGGAGAGTGCGATCTCTTCCTGAACCCCATGAACCCGCCTCAAAGGGTGACGCACCTGCTCACGAACTTTCATTTGCCCAAAAGTACACTGATCATGCTGGTCAGCGCTTTTATTGGAAGAGAAAAAACGTTATACTTATACAAAGAAGCTATAGAGAAAAAATATAGGTTTTTTTCTTATGGCGATGCTATGTTAATACTCTAGAAAGATATGGCCATGACAGTGATTTGGAAATACAGTTTACTACTATCAACGCTATTGTTGTTCAATGGATGCACAAAGCCAGCGCCGAAGCCCTACAGCTATCCGAATTATGAGATCATCAAACCTGAAAAGAGCTGCAAGCCCAACAGAAAGAACATTCAGGACCTGCTATACACCTATCTGGGCAAACCTTATGTATGGGCAGAAGAAGGGCCCCATGCATTCGACTGTTCCGGGCTTGTCTATAACATCTATGGATCGATGGGCATAGAGGTCCCCCGCGTGGCACGTGAGCAGGCCAAAATGGGTAAACACGTGCCTTTCAAGAACCTGCATTACGGAGACCTCATCTTCTTTGGTGCACCCAATCAAAGAAGCAAAACCATCAACCATGTAGGGATCTATCTCGGAGAAGGCTGGTTTGCGCATGCAAGCAGCAAAGACAGAAAGGTCACCATCAGCCATTTTGACAAAGAACCTATCTATGTCAAACGCATGAAAGTGTGCAAACGCTATCTCAGTGAAGATGAACGTGCCAAATACATGCAATGCGATGCACCGCTTGTAAAAATGGAAGCGACCACTTCCCGCTATACGACACCATGGCAGCCAGGAATGCAGCTGCCCAAGAAAGCCGTGCCTGGTTGAGACCATGAAACAGCACCTCTCTCACTTTGTTGTCGTACTGCTTTTGCTCTTGCTGGCGGGATGCAAACCGGACCCCCATCCTGCAAATCCTGACTATACCGTTAAAAAACCTACCGTGAAGTATCAGCCAAGCAAGGAGAATCTTGACAAAATGGTCAAAGAACTTCAGGGACGTCCCTATGTCTGGGCGGAAGAGGGACCTGACCACTTTGACTGCTCGGGCTTTACCTACTATTTGTACGGGAGCATGGGGATAGAGATCCCCCGAGTAGCAAGAGAACAGGCAAAAAATGGCAACGAGATCAAACTGCACGAGCTGGCGTATGGTGACCTGATCTTCTTCGACACAGAAGAAACGCCCAAGGGGAAGATCACCCATGTAGGTCTGTATCTGGGGAACGGCTGGTTTACGCATGCCAGTACCACCAAATATGAGATCGTCTATTCCAATCTGAACACTTCCCCCTATTACAAAAAAAGAGTACGTATCTGTAAAAGATATCTGCCTGAACCTCAAGAGAGGATCGCTAGGAACGATGTTAAACCCTGGAAGGCAAAAAAGGTCAGAAAAGAAGATACGCCTCGTATCATGCCGCGAGCGAAAGAGGCATCTGTTGTAGGAAACTACTATGTGCAGGTGGGATCATTCGAGGGAAAGCCGAAAGCGTCTTTGCTCGCCAAGATCACAAGGGCCGGCTATCATTACAAGGTCATTCAGTTTCCTCACAAGGAAAAACAGATTTCAAAACTGCTTATAGGGCCATACCGTCAAAGAGCGGATGCCGTGGCACTTTTAGAAACGGTCAGGACACATATACAAAAAGATGCTTTTATCGCAGAGATCCGTTAACGGCATAGTCTACAAATGACTCTCTTCACGGATCCTTGAACAGCAGCGCCTGTCAGGCGGCTTCGCTATACCTGTCAATGGAACGACTCAGCCTCTGTATCTCAAACATATATTTCTCTTTATAGTTTGCAAGCTTTTCGTAATTTTTATAAACGAGCTGATGCAGTATCTCTGACACCAGATCATGCATCTCTTCGGCAGCGATCGTTCCTGTCAGTCCTCTCATGTCTATACATAGCATCCTGGCCTGTTCATAACGGTGTTCCTGTATCAATTTCGCAAAGATCTCCCCGCTGTGACCATAGGCCGTATTGAACTCCTTCAAAACTTCAAGGTAGAGCGCCTCGCTGTTGCTGGCACGTTTGATGCCTTTTTCGATATTGATTCCTTCATAGCTGCGTACTTCTTTAGGTTCGACTGCTTTTTCTGCAGGTGCCTCCTCCGGGGATTCATCGGAGAGATACATGGAAAATGCCGTATAGAGCTTGCCTATGTTGAGCGGTTTGGATAAGAAAGCATTGATCCCGCAATTGAACATTTTTTGTATTTCGCTGTCCAGTACCAGAGCGGTAAATGCAACGATGGGCAAACCGTCGAACTTCTTGTCCAGACGTATCATTTGCGTAGCTGCATAGCCATCCATGATAGGCATGTTGATATCCATCAGCACCAGGTCAAATTCGGTCTCTCCTTCCTTTACCTTATCGACCGCTTCCTGTCCATTTCCGGCGACGCTGATGTCCATACCCGAAGGTTGCAAAAGGTTCACCAGCACTTTCTGGTTAATGAGGTTATCGTCTACGATCAATAGGTTTTTCCCGGAAAAGTCTTTAAAACTTTCTTTTGTCACATCTTTTGTCTCGTTGATGTGCGTTCTATGTGTTTTTACGCGTTTGATCTCTTTCTTTTTTTCCTCTTTCTTATCGTCAGGTGTGTTGATATTATATTTCTCTTCCATATCGACAGGTGTTTTGATATTGTAGAGATCTATGATCATTTCAAAGACACGTTCCTGATTGACCGGTTTGAAAAGATGGGTATCTATGACCGGATCCTCAAAACTTTTTTTATCAGACTGAAGGAGTGAATTGAGGGCTATCACCTTAAGATCTTTTTCCATTTTGATCGTATTGAGATATTCGATCAGTCTGACAGAAAAGAGGCTCTCATGCAGCACAACGATATCATAAGAGTTTAAATTAGGCATGTTTTTCATAAACTCCTCTTGGGAAAGCACTTTCACCTCGTGTCTGAAATAGGCGAACTTTTTCTTGATCGCCAAGGCCGAATGATAACTCTTGTCCACAATGAACACTTTCTTCTCTATCAGTACCTTGTCCGGCAGCCTGTACTTTCTCTTATCGGCTCTTTCCGCGATTTCAAAAGGCAAAAAGAGTGTAAAGGTGCTGCCTTTCCCTTCTATGCTCTGTACGGAAAGTTTTCCGCCCATCATATTTACCAGCTCATTGGCTACATAGAGTCCAAGTCTCACATAGGTCTCTGTCTCTTCATCATAATAAGGGACAAACAGGTTTTCCAGTGCTTCGGCATCAAGCCCTCTTCCTATATCGGTGAACTGAAACTGCAGTTCCGCCTGTTCTTCAGAGGTATCGGACATAGAGATCTCCAATCTGACCTCCTCCAGGCCATCCTGGTTCAGCATATGTTCCAGTATACTTTTGAGCGCCTGCCCCAAATGCAGTGAATCCCCGACCAAACGCCGCGGTATATCTTTATCTATATCGAAGATCAGTTCAACAGGACTTCCCGAAAATTCAGAACAGATGGACCCGGACAGTTCATTCAACATATTATTGATATTGAACTCTTCATTGACGATCTCGATCTTTTTTGATTTCAGTCTGAGAAAATCTATCAGGTCATTGGTCACATCCAGAAGTTTATGCTCCATCTGTATTAAACTGTTTTCTTCATTTTGTACTGCGTTGGAGGTTTGACCGATCAGTTGTGTATGCTGTTCAAGTGCCTGCTTTGCGATGGTATGGATATTTTCACTCATTGTGGTCAAAAGGAGATTCTGGTTCTTTTCCATTTCCAATTGTTTGTCAAACATGGCCTGGTGCAACTTCTGCATCTTTTTTGTTTTATAGGAGGAAAAAAACAAAACAGCTATCGTTAATATTCCCAAAGTGAAAAGAGCGATCCATAACCAAAAGGTCTCTGCTGGTGTAGTACTTTGACTTGCATGTGCATACTGCGTCATGCTGAAGCCTATCAAGGCCATACGTATTTTGTTCCAATGCATGCGATATTACCTTATTGTCTATAATTGAATATTCTTCGATACTGACATTTCCCTCTTACAATTCTAGCAAAGGATTTTATTTTTTTACTTATTTATAAATATTAAATTTTATTTCCTATGCTTTTAATATACCGATGGTTGAGTACATAAGTTGGCAAAAGTTTGGGTACAATTCCAGTATGAGATTAGCCAGTATAGATGTAGGACTGAAACGTATAGGTATCGCGATCTGCCTTGACGGGAATATCGTGATGCCGCAGAACGCCATCCTGCGCAAGAACCGTAACCAGGCTGCCAGAGAGGTCAAGGCGTTTTTAGAGGAATGGGAGATCGAAAAACTGATCGTAGGCCTTCCCAGGGATGCAGAGAGTTCCGAAGAGATGGAACGGCGCATCAGACATTTTGTTTCACTGCTTGACCTGGACATAGAAGTCGCCTATCAGGATGAGCAGAGTTCAAGCATCGAGGCCAAAGAACTTACCAGGGGTGTATTCAAACATCAGAAAGACGGGAAGATCGACTCTATTGCGGCAAAGATCATTTTGGAACGCTGGCTGCAGCACTGAGATCAGAGTTTTTTCTTTAACGCCTGAATTCTTTTGTACGCTTTATCGATATGCTCCTCTTTCACTTCTCCGCTTTCGACAAGCGCCGCTATGGTCTCGACCAGTTTTTGGGTACTGACTGTTTTTTGGGGATCCAGCTGATTTCCTATGAGCAACAGGTCATTTCCTGCATGAATGGCCAGTTTCAATGTATCTTTCAATCCATACTTTTGGCTGATCGCACCCATTTGAAGGTCGTCTGTGATGACCACACCGTGATATCCCAGTTTCCATCGCAGCAGTTTGGTAATGGTCTTATAGGAAAGGCTAGCCGGATAGTTCTCGTCTATTCTTTTGTTGAAAACATGGGCGACCATGACACTATCTGCTTTATCCTTTAAAAGCCTGTAGGGTTCCAACTCCGCTTCTTTCCAGAGGTTCGTGACATCCACAAACCCTTTATGGGTATCTCCGACAGAAGAGCCGTGTCCCGGGAAATGCTTCAATGACGTCAACACACCGTTGCCGTGCATCGCATCGATAAAGGTTGCAGCATACTGTGCCACCATCCTGGGCTCTTTTCCGAAAGAGCGCCCTAACCCGTGGATCACATGGTTTTGGCTGTTGATATCGAGGTCGACCACCGGTGCAAGGTCATAATTGATCCCTACGCTTCTGAGTTCCCTGCCCATCTTGGTGTACACTTCTGTGATCTCGCGCTGATCCATATTCCTCACATCAGAAGCTTTGGGGAACTGACCGTAAAAGCCGTATCTGCTTTTCAGCCGCTGCACATTTCCCCCCTCCTGATCTACGGCGATGAGCAGTTTCCCGTCTGCACTGCACGCCTGCAGTGACTGGGTCAGTTTTGCCAACTGCGCTTTGCTGGCAATGTTCTTTGGCTTCTGCTTATCTACAGGGTTGTAGTCAAAGAGGATCACTGCCCCTACATGGTACTGCTGTATATCCCTGCAGATCTGACTTTCCTCAGGTGCCTGCGTACCATGAAACCCCACCATCAGCATTTGGCCTATTTTTTTTTCAAGTGTCAGCTCCTGTGCCGATGCATACGCCAGTCCAAGACATATCCCCAATAAAACTTTTTTTATCATCATCACTATCCTTTTTCGTTCCTGTCATTATAGTGTAACTACTCTTTATTTGCCTACGGTTAACCTTGGTATATTACACTACGGCCATAAGAGCATTGAGGGACATCTAAAATACTTATCCCCTCCCCTTTTACAAAGCATTTTAGAACTCCTTGTTAAATATTTTTCTCCTTTACCCCTCGATGCTCTTTGTAAAGATCTCCCTTTTACTTTTTTTCCACAGAATGGTTCTATTAGTCTTCAGTTAACCTTGGCTTATTATAATTATTTCATAAGAGCATCAGTAAGTAGAACAAGACCTTTTGTCTCCCCCCCCTTTTGTAATGAGGTCTGTATACATCATCATTTTTCCTTCCCTTTATGACATTACCTGATGCTCTTTGAAAAAATCTTTTAGCCAAATCCGGACAATTACACGATTTTTACATCTACATAGTGTATAATGCATGAAACTATCTAATAAAGGTCTAATTTATGAAAACATTACTTTCAGCCACCCTTCTACTTTTTTCTTTTTTAACCTATACACAGGCAGCAGAGAATGAAAAAATATTCGCAAAAATGAGCATGACTGACATTACAGGGAAAACCTATGAGGTAAGAGGTACCGAGCAAGGGCTTAATATAGAAGGCCTTCAGGGAAAAGTGGTCTTTATAGAATTTTTCGGACACAAATGTCCTCCATGCCTGGCATCCATACCACACATGATCAACCTTCAAGAGAAACATAAAGACAAACTGGCTATCGTAGCGATCGAAGTACAAGGGTACACCGATAGTGACGTCAAAAGATTTGCAAAAGAGAAAGGGATCAACTATATCGCAGTTGCTGAAGAAAAAGCATCTGAATTGGTAGGCTATATTCAGCAGAGAGCGCAATGGAGAGGGAGTATTCCTTTTCTCGTAGCCTTGGACACGAAAGGTGATGTACAGTTCGTTCAGGCAGGTGCGCTTCCTGAAGAATCCATGGAAGAACTCTTCTCGCAACTTTCAGAAATGGGCAAATAGTCTCTTATTCCCCATAAAAGCTACGCAATACAATCTGATCTAGTTCAGTCTCACGATACCGTTCTGTATCGTGATGATCCCTTCAAGTTCCGCTTCATATACCCTGTCTCCGAACCGTTTCAGACTTTCGTCAAAGGTCGGCAAGGTCTGACAAAAATAAAAGAATTCATCCTTTTGTATACCATCATCTGCACTCTGGCCAAACGTTGAGGCAAAGGTTTCAATATTGTGTATGGGGGTAGCCTGCATTTCATTCAGCAGCTTATTGGTACCCAAACTTTCATCGAGCCTCTGCGGAAGCACAAAGACCTTCTTGCCCATTTTCAAAGCATACTCGACGGAACGCATCGAACCACTCTCCAGGTCTGCCTCGGTCACGATCAAACTGTCACCCAGTGCGACGACCAGTTCATTCCGCACCACAAAACTCCATCCCGTTGCCCTGAAACCGTCATTGAACTGGCTAAGCAAAAGCCCTTTCTCCTCTATGCCCGCAATGAGCTCTTTGTTGACGGCAGGGTAGCGTATATCCAAACCATTGGCCACTACCGCGATCGTGTTCTCTGCTCCCGCACCGGCATGGGCCACGGCATCGACTCCCATGGCAGCACCGCTCACCACACATACACCCCGTTTGGCCAGGGCATTTGCAAGAGCGTAGGTACACTGGCGCGTATAATTCGAAGGTCGCCTTGTACCAACGATGCTTACTTTGGGACGCTGCAGTAATTCCAGGTTCCCCTTGTAAAACAGTTTGGAGGGATATTTTTTCATACTTTCTAAAGCAGGTAGATGCTGCGTAAGTATTGGACTCATACTATGCCTTTTTAGGCCTATGGTATCATACGCTTTTCTTCTCAATTAAAAATATTTCAAATTGTCATATTTATAAAGAGGCCGCAAGACCATGCAGAGGGGTCATCTATAAAGCGCATCGATGTATACGATCTCTACATCCTGGAAGATCTCTTCCGCACTTGAAAGTGCCCTCATAGTCGTTCTATGCGGATGTCCGATGGCAATGGCATAGCCTTTTTTCTTGGCTATCTCCACTGCTTTTTGAAGCTGTTGATGGATATAGGGGATCGTATGCTCATTGTCTATGAACACATCCCTTGCCATATAGTGATCACCGAATGCTTCTGCTATCTGAGGTACCTTGGTGGAGGCTATCGTTCGGCTGTCTATAAAGACAAAACCCTCTTTGCGAAGCGCCCTATAGAGTGTCTGCATCGCATCATGATCATCGGTGAATACGGAACCCGTATGGTTATTGATATACCTTGCGCGGGGGAAAAGTGCTCTCAGTTCCTTGACTCTCTCCTCTATCTCTTCCTTGCTGAACGTGGTCAGCAGGGTTTTGGACCGTGCATTGAACGCTGCGCTGCTCGACTCCATAGGCAAATGGATCATATAGTGCCGGAGTCCTTCCGCCAGCCTGTGGGAAGTTCTGGAAAGCTTGGAGGGAGGGAAGATGGATGGGGTCAGTTTTAACCCCGTCGCCTGTATCGCCTTGAGCTGGCTTCTGTTTGACACATCGTCAATGATAATGGCCAGTTTAGGTCTCTCCCTCCTCTCCACCGCTTCCACTTTTTTCTCCAGAGTGACGACAGCCGGCTCTTCTTTTTTCTCCCTGATGATGACAACAGGCTCTTCTTTTTCTACCACCTTCTCCTCTTCTATTTTTATCTGAGGGACCGGCTTTTTAACAGTTACTGGTGCTTCTGCTGTTTGCGGTTTTTGTACTTCTCTCTTGGCCGGAGCTTCCAAAATTTTCTTGCTGCTCTCTCTTTCCTGCGTCTTCTGGGTCTGCACTTCGGGCTTCGCTACGGAGGTTTTTCCGTTCGCGTTGGCATGCTGTCCCAAAAAATATCCGAAGACAACCATCAGGATCATCAAAAAAACACCTAGGACAATATAGATGCTTTGTTTGAAACCGGATCTTTTGACCGTTTTTCGAGGTTTTCGTCTGCTGGGACCGTTCTGGGAAGAGGATTTTTTTGTTTTTTTTGTCTGGGGTGCCATATAATTCACTAGTTTTTAATTTCAGATATTGTAACAAAGAAGCATTAAGAAGGGGATATAAAACTATAAAAAGGATAAGTGGAAATAAACCTAACTGAAGATTTTTGGTTAGTTGTGCTCAGATTTTGTTGTTTGAGTAAAGGAGGCTACGTGTAAGTAGCTGACTGCACTCATCAACAAAAGATGAGTGTCTGGCACTAAATGCCGATACCCCCGTCGCTAAAGCGAAAGAGGGGTACAAATAAGCAAAAAGACGGGGTACCCCTTGAGGGTATTAGTTGGTCTCTTGGTCTACGATCTTGTTCGCTGATATCCACGGCATCATTGCACGAAGTTTGTTACCTGTTTGCGTAATAAGCTTTTCTTTGTCATTGTTACGCTCAGCATTCATTCTTGGGTATCCTGCCTGACCTTCAAGGATAAAGTCTTTGGCAAATCTACCGTCCTGGATCTCTTTCAAGATATCTTTCATCGCTTGTTTTGACTGCTCGTTGATGACTCTTTTACCTGAAACATAGTCACCGTACTCCGCTGTGTTTGAGATAGAGTATCTCATATCTGCGATCCCGCCTTCGAACATAAGGTCAACGATAAGCTTAAGCTCATGAAGACATTCGAAGTATGCAAGTTCCGGAGCATAACCCGCTTCTGTCAGTGTTTCAAAACCAGCCTGTACCAGTGCTGCTGTACCACCGCAAAGTACTGCCTGCTCTCCGAAAAGGTCTGTTTCTGTTTCATCTTTGAACGTTGTTTCGATGATCGCTGTTCTACCGCCGCCGATCGCTGAAGCATAAGAAAGCGCAAGCTCTTTCGTTGTACCGCTCGGGTTTTGACCTACAGCGATAAGGTCCGGGATACCGCCGCCTCTTACGAACTCAGAACGAACTGTGTGGCCCGGTGCTTTTGGCGCGATCATGGTAACGTTGATGTCTGCTCTTGGAGTGATTCTTCCGTAGTGGATATTGAACCCGTGTCCGAATGCGATCGTCGCACCTTCTTTCAGGTTTGGCTCGATCTCATTTTTGTAGATCTCTGCCTGGTTCTCGTCCGGAAGAAGGATCATGACCACATCCGCTTTTGCTGTAGCATCAGCAACAGAAAGTACTTCAAAGTTTTTAGCCGCAGCTTTTCTCCACGAAGAGCCGCCTTCTCTTGCACCGATAACAACATTTACACCGGAGTCTCTAAGGTTTTCAGCATGTGCATGCCCTTGTGAACCGAAACCGATCATTGCTACTGTTTTTGACTTGATGATATTGATATCACAATCTTTATCATAATATACATTTAAAGTTGACATTTATTATCCTTGCTGTACGAAGTACGAAAATTTTGGCGATTATATCCAAATAATACTTATTATCGTGAATTTTATCTGCAATTGTTTTTTATGATATAATAAATCTTTGCATAAAAAAGGAGCGGAATTTGATTGAATTTCTCAATGAGACTATTTTATGGTGGCACTGGATCGTCTTTGGCATAGCCCTGCTTATCTGGGACATGAGCATGGGTACATTTTTCATTCTGGGGCTTGGTGTGGCTGCGATCATCGTAGGTGCGATCGATGCATGGCTAGACATCTCTTTTACCGCAGAACTGAGTATCTGGATCGTACTATCCATACTTGCCATCGCTGCCTGGTTCAAATGGTTCAGAGAAAAACCCGTGACGGAAAGCGGACAGTCGAACTACAGGCTCGATACGCTTGGTGTAGTGATGGAAGATATCCAGCCGCACAGCAGAGGAAAGGTGACCTTTGATACTCCGGTACTCGGCAACACCTCCTGGCATGCCATCTCAAAAGTGGAGATCACCAAAGGAAGCCGTGTCAAGATCGTACAGATCAATGGTCAGCTGATAGAAGTTGAACCGATAGCAAACTCTTAAAGGATCGTTTTATGGAAGTATTAAATATCGTCATCATTTTGGTCATTGCACTCATCGTCACCCTCTACAAAGGGATCAATATCGTTCCTCAAGGTGAAGAGTGGATCGTCGAAAGGCTGGGCAAGTTCAGCCGTACACTCAAGCCGGGACTCAATATCATCGTTCCCTACATCGAATCGATACGTGAGCGTGTCTCTACCCGTGACCTCATCCTTGATATCCCCGAACAGGAGGTCATTACCAGGGACAATGCCGTGATACATACCAATGCGGTCACCTTTGCCCGTGTCACCAACCCTCGCGATGCGATCTACGGGATCGAAGATTTTCGAACCGCGATACAGCAGCTGGTCATGACGACACTTCGTTCGATCCTCGGTGAAATGGACCTGGATGAAGCGCTCTCCAACCGTGAACATATCAAAACGAAGCTCAAAGACTCTATCATTGACGATGTAGCGGACTGGGGTGTGACAGTGAAGTCTGTCGAGATACAGGATATCAATCCAAGTCCATCGATGCAGGACTCCATGGAGAGACAGGCGGCTGCAGAGCGTGAAAGACGTGCGATCGAAACGACTGCAGAGGGTAACAAAAATGCGGCGATCCTTGAAGCGGACGGTAAGCTTGAAGCAGCCAAAAGAGAGGCACAGGCACAGATCGCACTGGCGAATGCTTCCGGAGAAGCGATCAACATCATTACCCAGAACATCAAAGACAATGAGCTCCCTGCCATGTTCCTTCTCGGTGACCGTTACATCAATACGCTGGAAGAGATAAGCAAGAGCCCGAATGCCAAGTTCGTGGTCTACCCTGCGGATCTTCAGGAAGCCATCAAGGGTATGCTGGGGAATGTATTTAAGAAGTAGATGCTAGCTGAGCCTGTTTCAGGAAGCGTAACATGACACTATATTAAGCTATAAGGGCACTGACGATGGAACATTTTGAACAATTTTTGGATGAACTGCATTTAAGCGACTTGCAAAATGAGATGCACCCATCGATATTTGACGAGAATGAGGCCTACGATATGCTCATCCTTCGTCTTCCTGTCATAGATGAAAAGCTTGAAGGGAGATCCTTCGGGTTTATCATTCAGGGCCAGAACAGTTTTTTGTACGATAAGGAGCGGGAGCAGTTTAAAAAACTCGAGGATCGTTTTTTGGGCCCGTACAAGATCATTGATCCGATCACAGATGCGCTTCTGAAATCCTTTGAAAAATACCGCGACATGATCATAGATATGGAAGAGTTCCTCTATCAAGACAAACATACCGACGAATTTATGACGAACTGGATAGCCCTGAAGAGGGATATACTGCACATTGAAAGGATACTGACCAGAACTTCCGAAATGCTGCTGATTATGATCCATCACTACAGGAAAGCTGCGGATTTTCCCAAGAACAGCTATATCGACCTGCATGAACACATGGAGCGGGTCTTGCATTCGGCGACGCATCAACTCTCCAAGCTTGACTACCTTTATCACTTCTATAATGCCCGAGCCAATGACAAGATGAATAAAATGATCTATATTCTTACGATCATTTCCGCGGTGTTCCTTCCTCTGAATCTTGTGGTCGGTTTTTTTGGGATGAACACCAGCGGCTTGCCTTTCACTGCTTCCGAAACCAACGGTACGCTCAATGTGGCCTATCTGATGTCCTCTCTGACTCTGCTTACCTTTGTTTCTGCCCTGCTGTGGTACAAAAAAATGCAAAAGCTGTGACGCTACCGCAAAGCTTTGAAGGTCATCGTTATTTAGGCTTTCACCTTCAGTACATCTGCATTGATCTGCATTTGTGGATAAGGAATAGAGATGCCTTTTGCATCAAACGTCAGTTTCACTTTTTCGATCGTATCGAAATAGACTCCCCAGTAATCTGATGCTTTGACCCAAACACGCACAGTAAAGTTCACCGAACTGTCTGCAAGTTCGCCTACCCCTACAAAACTTTCCGGATCCTTCAAGATACGGGTGTCGGCATCCAGGATCTCCTGCAGCGTTGCCTTCGCCAACTTCAGGTCATCATCATAGCCTATACCGAATACGAAATCGACACGGCGTGTCTCTTTTTTGGAAAAGTTCGTAATATTGCCTGAAGCCACAGCACTGTTTGGGATCAGGATCACCTTGTTATCCGGTGTCAGAAGTGTGGTGTTGAAGAGTGTGATCGCCTCGACCGTACCGCTTTCCCCTGCCACAGTGACAAAATCCCCTACTTCAAAAGGACGGAAAAGTATGAGTATCACACCGGAACCGATGTTCCCAAAAGTACCCTGCAGCGCCAAACCTACAGCCAGACCGGCAGCACCCAGTATCGCAATAAAAGAGGTGGTATCGATACCCAGATTGTGGATCGCTGCCAGCACCACGACCACCATGAGAAGTATATCGACCAAACTGGCAATAAATGCGCTCAGTGTAGAGTCTATCTTTCCACGGTCCATCATCTTTTTAATGAGCCCGGAAAGTTTTTTGGCTACCCATTTCCCGATGACGAAAATGGCAATAGCGCCGATCACCTTCAGACCATATTCTGTGCCATACTGCACTGCCATATCCGTATATTTATTGACCTCTGTTGTAACTTCCATTGTATCCCTTTGTTTTTTCTGATTTCTGTTTCTCTTTCCATCGAAGCTGCACTATTATAAAAAGTTTTGTACTAAAAACAACTTACTTCGAAAAATGCTGATAATCTTTCACTCCCGACCAGTCACCGCCCCACTTCCACCCATGTTTTTTGAACAGCTGCACCGCTGCATCGTTCTTGAGCAAGAGTGCCTTATCCGCATAGGTCGATTTCTGGTGTGCCCTTTTTCTGTATCTTTCCGATGCTTTGTGTGAAATGGTTCCCTTCCTGGAAATGTAAGGGTTTTCTATCGGATTAATATCTATGGCTTTCCCGTAAGAGTGCTTGGACCATTTTTGACTGCCCGTTGCTTTACGGCAGTTAAAAGCTGAAGTGTTATCTGATTCTATGGAGTGCCAGTCACTGCCGCTATACTCGCTTACCAGCTTCATTTTTCTGATGGGGTATCCCATAGCATACAGAGCTTCAAAGATCGCTATCACCTCGGCCGAGACCTCTTTATGGACGATCATCTCCCCCCTCTCCTCTTCACCGTTGAAGTTGATATGCGTCATACGCAAATAACGCAGATCATTCAATGGTACAGGACAGCCTTTTCGCCACGAATTCCCTTCAACCATACGTTGCTTGATCTGAGGCGTGATCTCCGAGCTCTCTGATTCAAAGGCAGCAAAAGCCATACCCGCTGACAAAAGTATCATATACACTATTTTTACCATGCTTTCATTATAGCATATTGTATGATCGGCCTCCGATCCTCTTTGTCCCGTCCTAACCTGCTATCTATGTTATAATTTCAAAAAAAGTAGTCACTCATGAAATCCATCGTCTTATTCTTTCTTTTCTCCCTGCTTTTAGGGGCTGCCGATATAGATACCAAACTCTATGAGGGGAACAATACCAAAGCCTATTATGAAGAGGTCAGCCTGCGCATCGACCAGGAAGTGCCCCAGGACCAGGCTGATATAGAGCGTATTGCTACGGAACGCATGATCCTGGAGAAATTGCAAAGTATGCTCTCTTTTACTTCCAAAGTGGACCCTATGCCCAATGCTCTTTTAGGGGATGAGGGAAATATCACAACGGAAAACTATCTCTCTTACCTGAACGCGCTTGCGGATGTCTATACAGCCATTGATATCCTAAAAGAAGAACAGTCCATGATGCAATCCAAACGCAAGTTCTTACGCAAGAGTATCCAGGAGATCACCACCGAAGATAAAGAGAATCTGCTGCTTTACCAACTGCAGTATGCATTTTACAAAATGAAAGGCAACCACCACACACAATCCATTGAGATGTATGAAAGCGTACTGAAAGAGGGCAAAGAGCGTTTTGGTCAGGCACTCAAGCGGGTCAGCTTCAATATCCCGGCATTAGAGAAAGCACTTACAGCGACCGATAGCAGATTCCCTGTGATAGAACAGGAGGCGGTTGCGCTGAACTTGGCAAAAGAACGTGAAGAGATACATCATGAGAATGTCTCAGAGGTATTGAACAAAAAGATCACTGCCAATACGGTGGATATGATGGATGCCAGGACAACAAAGATAGACCAGAAGATATTGCTCTCCCTTGCGTATCTCCAACAGGGGAAGATTGCAAAAACGCTCGATTTCATCAATTCCACTACAGAGATCATTGATACGCTCGCAGATGATCTTACCAAGCACTATACCTATAAACAATCTATTATCAAAGATCTGTTCAAAGAAAAAGAGGGAAATGTCGCACTGGCACTCTCCGATGTCGAACAGAGTGCAGAAAGCCTTTATGACTATACGTATAAAAAGTTCACGGAACCTCTGTTTGTCTTCAATGAACACAGTATCTCGGTCCTGGATATCCTGAAAGTACTTCTGATCCTGGTCCTTGGATTTATGTTGGCTGCATTTTATAAACGAAAGATCATGAATCTGGCGCAGAAAAACAAGCTCTCATATGCTTCAGCCAAGATGATCTCCGGTTTTGGCTACTATTTTATCGCATTGATCACGTTACTGGTCGCACTCAAAAGTATAGGGCTTGATTTCTCCAATCTGGGCCTGATCGCCGGAGCGCTCTCGATCGGTATCGGTTTTGGGCTGCAGACACTTGTCTCCAACCTTGCTGCCGGGATCATTCTGATGTTTGAGAGAACGATACGTCTGGGTGACTATATAGAGATCTCCGATACGATCCGGGGTACGGTCAATGACATGAAAATGCGTTCGACCACCGTCACGACGAATGACAATATCGATGTCATCATCCCCAACTCCTCCTTCATACAGAACAATGTGATCAATTGGACGCTGGAAAACGACATAAGACGGATACATATCCCTTTTTCGGTTGCTTACGGAACACCCAATGAAAAAGTAGAAGAGGTCATTTTGGAAGAGCTCAAGCACTCCGGTATCAATTATGTCTCGATACCTCCAAACTACACAACAGCTATCTGGATGACCGCTATGGGTTCCAGTTCCGTGGACTATGAACTGATTGTCTGGGTGAGGGGAAATTCAACACTCAGACCAGCAGGGACCAAATCCGATTTTCTGAAGTTTATCTACAGTACGCTCAATAAACACCATATCGAAATACCGTTTCCTCAGTTGGACCTGCATGTCAAAGAAGCGGGGCCCAAAAAAGAAGAGAGTGATCCGGAAAGCACCACCGTTCAGAACGAAAAACCATTATAGCGTTGCGCGGCCGTTTATATGGTATAATCATACGATATTTTTAGGATGGAGAAGAATGATGACCTTTTACACAGGATGGAAATACAGGATAGTTTTTTTACTGTTGCTTTGTACGACATCTTTTATCGGAGCCCAAGAGACTGAAGCTGTACAGAACACTGCGTTTGAGAACCTGAATACAGAAAAGTCAGACACGAAATACACTATAGGTGCAGTGGAAAATGTCCGACTCGTCCCGCCCAATGTGATCCTTAAAGCACGTATCGATACCGGCGCAAAAACCACCTCCATTGATGCGCGGAACATTACACCTTTCGAACGTGATGGCGCACAGTGGGTGAGATTCGTCTGTATGGCGGGGGAAAAAGAGCATACCATAGAGAGAAAAGTAGTTAAGACCGTGCTGATCAAACGTCATGGAGAAGAGTCTCAGGACCGTTATGTCGTCAATATGCGCATCATACTGGGTGACGTTTCTCTACTTATTCCCGTAAACTTGAATAATAGGGAGGCGTACAAGTATCCGGTGTTGATCGGACGTAATTTCCTGCGCGATTATTTTATCGTTGATGTGGCCAAACATCATCAACTCAAACCTATGGCCTTGCCTAAATAAAAAGGGGCTTTCATGTCTAGAAAATTTCAAGTATTGCTCATTGCCCTCAGTCTGGCATTCACAGGATTGTTTATAGTATGGTACAAGGTCGGTGTACTTGGAATACCCTTTCTGCCACATGAAAAGCGTTCCGTCTATAAAGTAGGCGCAGAGATCTCTTTTGAAGGAAGAAACAAGCCCGTGCTGGTATCCATGGCTTTGCCTGAACCGCAGGAGGGGATCCAGATACTCTCTGAAGATATGGCATCGTCAGGGTTCGGGTATGCGGAAGCGCAGACAGAAACAGGCAAAAGGGCAGAATGGAGCAAGCGCAATGTCGTAGGGCCTCAAAAACTCTACTACTCTATTGAAGTCTTCATAGAACCAGGCGACTATATACCTAAATTGCCTGAAGTCCCGTATGAACAGAAAACTGAAACGCTCAGTGATCTCCCGGACACCTTAAGGAACACAGCAAAGATCCTTCTGGATGATGTACGATCCAGGTCGGCAGATACACATTCGTTCGCAGCGCAGCTGATCAATGATTTCAATGCGAAAGAGCCTTCCCAGGCAGTCAAAATACTCCTTGCAGAGAGCGGGGAGTCCAAACTTGAAATTATTTCACGTCTTTTGCGTTACAGAAAGATATTGGTACGCAATATTCACGGACTCTATTTGGAGAGTGAACGGCGCAATATCGCATTGACACCCATGCTTGAAGTATACGATGGGGAGAAATGGCAGCTTTATGACCTGGAAAAAGGAAAGATCACGCGGGATAGGAACTTCTTTATCTGGCAGCATGGCGGCGGTTCGCTGATCGATGTCACAGGAGCCACAAATTCCAATATCCGCTTTTCGCTCAATGAGCGTCTGGTACCGGTGGAATACCTTCTGGAAAAAAAGGAACTGGTAAAAAAAGCTGCGATATTGGATTTCTCCCTTTTCACCCTGCCTGTTTCTGAGCAGAATGCCTACAGACATATACTGCTAGTGCCTTTTGGCGCATTGGTGGTGGTACTGCTCAGGATCATAGGAGGGTTGAGAACCTCAGGGACCTTCATGCCTGTTCTGATCGCTTTGGCCTTTATGGAAACCACACTGTTCGCCGGACTGATCATGTTTATCCTGATCGTAGGGATGGGACTGATCATCCGCTCGTACCTAAGCAGCCTTAACCTCTTACTGGTGGCAAGGATCTCAGCGGTGATGATCGTAGTGATTCTTATTATGTCATTCATGAGTATCCTGAGTTTCAAACTGGGGATCAAAGAGGTACTCACCGTGACATTTTTCCCTATGATCATCCTGGCCTGGACGATAGAAAGGATGTCTATCCTATGGGAAGAAGAAGGTCCCAGAGAAGTGTTGATCCAGGGCAGCGGATCTTTGATCGTTGCCGTTTGTGCCTATTTTGTCATGAGTGATGCTTTGGTTTCCCATATGGCCTTTAACTTTCCGGAGCTGCTCCTGGTGGTACTGGCATTCATCATTATGCTGGGACGCTACAGTGGTTACCGCATCAGCGAGCTCATCCGTTTTAGATCCATGGTGAACTGAGAGATGTTTGCAAATCCTTTTAAGCTTAAAAAACTTGGCATACTGGGGATGAACAAGCGTAACATCCACTATATCGGTGCACAGAATGACCGTAAGTACTACCCCTTGGTGGACAACAAGCTCAAGACGAAAGTAGTTGCCCAGAATGCGGGTATCGCTGTACCTAAGTTACTTTTCACTATCGAACACCAGTCACAACTGCGCAACCTGGAGAAGTTGCTGGAAGGTATTGATAAGTTCGCTCTCAAGCCTTCCCAGGGAAGCGGGGGGAAAGGCATTTTGGTCATCATAAAACGTGAAGGGAATGAATTCATCAAGCCCAATGGACAGAGGCTGCAGCTGAGAGACATTCAGCGAGATATATCCAACATACTCAGCGGACTCTACTCGCTTGGGGGGAAGCCTGATGTGGCGATGATAGAGACACTGGTGGAGTTCGATCCTATCTTTGAACGCTACAGCTACGAAGGGGTTCCCGATATCAGAGTGATCGTCTATAAAGGATACCCGGCTATGGCGATGCTGCGGTGCTCCACCAGTGAAAGTGACGGCAAAGCCAACCTGCATCAGGGGGCAGTAGGTGTAGGGATCGATATGGCAACAGGAAAGTCACTCTTTTCTGTACAGCATGGTATGCCGGTAACACACCACCCTGATACCGGATATGATTTTTCAGAACTTGAAATTCCCTACTGGGAGAAAATACTTACCCTGGCGGCCTCTTGCTATGAAGTCACCCATTTAGGATATTTGGGGGTTGATATCGTGCTGGACAAAAACCTGGGACCTTTGATCCTGGAGCTCAATGCACGTCCCGGTCTGGCAATACAGATCGCCAACAGGATCGGGGCGGTCAAACGCTATGATGTGATCGATACACAGCCCCATGGTCTCGGTGTCTCAGAGAGGGTCAAATTCTCTATGAGCCATTTCGGCGCAGCAGTAAGCAGCTGACCGATCTATTTTGGAAAGAAGCGTGCATCATTTTTTCCGATGCTGCACGCGTTTGTCTGTCAAACAAAAGATCGCTGTCTATGGAAGAGAAAGATTTTTACTCATCCCATACATGTCTATGCTGAATTTTTTCAGTTGAGATATACTCATCATCAAAATCAGCATCATCTGGATCATCCCAGCCAAAAAATTCATCTGTAAAAATTTTTACGTACCCCATCTCTACTAACATTGCATCGAGTTTTTCAAAATCTTTGCCCGTTTCCCTGCAGTACGCCAAAAGCTTTTCACTATCCTCTTTTTCGACACCGTTCACTTCCAGTGCAAACCTAATTTCCTCAAAGGTCATCTTTTCCTCTTGTATAATAAAATCGTAAACAAAAGAAATTATATTCAATAATTTGATTTTTTGAGCTAAAAAAAAACTTAAATTAAATCAAATTTTATCAACGAAAAAGTTCCTCTTCAACCGATACCAAAACATCATCATCCGCTTGAAGATCCAGCCCACTTTCCTCCTCATCGGCATAGAGCTCTCTTAATATAAGCTTCATCGCTTCGATACGTGCTTTGTGTTTGTCATCCGATCGGATAATGTGCCATGGAGATTCAGGAGTATGGGTCGCCTCCAGCATCCGTCTTTTCTTTTGGGTGAAATCACCCCACATTGCCTGTGCCTGCATATCGATCTCGCTAAGTTTCCATTGGCGCAAGGGATCGGTCCGGCGTCTTTCAAAACGCTCATTTTGTACCTCTTTGGAGACACTCAGATAGATCTTTATAAGATGCGTACCGTGTTTGATAAAAGAATCCTCAAAAGGGATGACCGTATCCAAAAAAAGTTCATACTCCTCTTGTGTACAAAACCCGAACACCGGTTCGACCATCGCACGGTTATACCAGCTTCGATCGAACAGTACCATTTCTCCCCCTTTGGGAAAGTGTTTGATATATTTTTGAAAATACCACTGGGACCTCTCTTCATCCGTTGGCTTTCCCAGTGCAACCGTACGATAGTGCTTGGGGTTAAGGTATTGCGCGATACTGCCTATCAGGCTTCCTTTTCCCGCTGCATCCCTTCCTTCAAAAAGTATCACCACTTTTTGTGATCTCTCTTCTATCTGTGTAAGCAGTTTGACCAGTTTTGCCTGATAGACCTCCAGCTCTTTCATTTTCGCATAATAGACATCTGCCTCATTCTGGCGATTGCGCAGTATCGCATTCTCTTCACGAAGCTGCAGGATTATCTCTTCATTTGTATTTGCCATTCTCTCTTCTCATCATTTATAGGTTTGTTTCATCTTCCATGGGTATCTCCATCAGGCTTTCATGGTGGAACGGTTCCAGTCGTTTTTCTGCTATCTCAATGTCATCAAAAGAGGCTATATGAAAAACAGCATCCCCTTCATGAATAAGCGGTATCTGTGTCTTTCCGATAATAATGCCCGCAAAAGGAGCGGTCACTTCAATCCTCTGATCTATGAACATTTGCTCGATCCTTGCGATCACCTCGCCTGTTTCGACGACATCACCGAGTTTTTTGAGCGTCTGTATCATACCGCTCTCCTGTGCCCGGATCCATCGACTGTCCCTCGACAAGGAGGGTTTTTTTACGCGGTGGCCTTTTCTGCTGATCGCAGGAAGCATTCCGTTCGCCCTTAGTACATTAATGATCCCTTTGACCCCGATCTTGATGGACTTTTCATCCAGCCTCAATGCTTCTCCCGCTTCATAAAGTAAAATAGGTATCCCCTGATCCTGTGCCACAGCACGCAGTGATCCGTCCCGAACTGTAGAGTGAAGCACTACCGGCGCTTCAAAAGCAAGTGCAAGTTTCAAGGTATATTCATTTTCTATATTGGTTCGTACCTGCGGAAGATTGTCTTTATGTATACTCGCTGTATGAAGGTCGATACCCAGGTCACATTTAGCAACGATCTCATCAAAAAACGTTTTTGCCACACGCGAAGCAAGCGATCCTTTGGATGACCCCGGAAAATTCCGGTTAAGATCACGTCTGTCAGGCAGATAGCGCGTAAGGTTCATCGTCCCATAGATGTTGACCACCGGGACTAGAATAAGCGTTCCTCTCAGCTTGTCCAGCAGATGGATCTGTCTTAATCGACGGATGATCTCGATACCGTTCAGTTCATCCCCGTGAATGGCCGCAGAAATGAAGACCACAGGACCTGGCCTTTTACCGCGGATCACATGGACAGTCAACGTAGTAGGTGTACCATAGAAGCCTGGCAGATCTATTTCAATCTGCTTCTTTCTCCCTCTTGGTATCTCTACGCCCCCGAGAACAAAAGAGTGTTCATCCACTTTATGCTCCAATATTGTCTTTTTTAGGTCGGCGTCGCCTAGTGCCGGGGGACGGTGCAATGCTCGCCTCGATGTAGTCCATGATCTTGCCCGCTATATCGATACCTGTAGCCTTTTCTATCCCTTCAAGTCCAGGAGAGGAGTTCACTTCCATGACCAATGGTCCGCGGTCAGAGGGGATCATATCCACGCCGCATACACCCAGTCCCATCGCTTTGGCTGCCGCTAATGCCACCGCCTTTTCTTTGCGATTGAGTTTATAGGCAGTTGCACTCCCTCCCTGATGGAGATTGGAACGGAAATCCCCTTCTGCTCCCTGGCGTTTCATCGCACCGACCACTTCCCCATTGACGACCAAGGCACGTATATCTGCTCCCCCCGCCTCTTTGATGAATTCCTGTACCAAAAGGTTCACATCCATACCATAAAAAGCATCCAGAACAGACTGTGCTGCTTTTTGTGTCTCTGCCAGGACCACACCCACACCCTGGGTTCCTTCAAGGATCTTCAGGACCAATGGAGTACCCCCGATCAACTTGATCACATCTTTGGCATTGGCCTTGTTGGATGCAAAAACGGTCTTGGGAAGATCGACCCCCTGCTTCGAAAGTACCTGAAGGCTTCTCAGTTTGTCTCTGGATCTTGCGATCGCAAGATTGCCTGCGACACTGAAAGCCCCCATGATCTCAAAATGCCGTACCATAGCCGTCCCGAAAAAAGTACGGCTCGCACCGATACGGGGGATGATGGCATCCGGAAGCGGTAAAAGCTCACCATTGTAAACTACTGACAACTCGCCTTTCAAGATCTCGATGCTGCACATCAGATAATCGATCACACGGACCTTCCATCCTTTGGCTTCACCCGCTTCCACGAGTCTCTGTGTTGAATATAGGTGGGGATTTCTAGAAAGTATATACACAGTCATCTATTTTTCCTTTGTGGTTATATATTTGTGAGAAACATCGATCAGATAATGATGTGAAAGAAAACGTCTTCCTATCAACATAGGATACTTCATATTCTCACGGTTTGTCAACGATATCTCTGCCTGGTAGGCGCTACAGCCCAACTTTATCGAAGATTTTATAAAGATCCTCTCTTCACTTTTTCCGTTCGAGCTTTTAACACTTTTTATTTTAAAGATAGGAAGTGTCAGCTTTTTCCCGTGATAGGCTTCATGTACTTCATCATGCAGCAAAAAGGTCACAGTGTCACCCTCCACCTGAATATCGTCGCAATGCAGCGAACAGGAGTCTGCACCGGTATCGATCTTGGCATCCAGTCCAAAGAGTTCCATCTCGGCCAGATCCACGGATTCAATATATCCTACAACTTCCATCTTCTCCTCCTTTTATGTCTCTCTGTCTTCTTCGATGTAAAGCGTCTCAAGTATCTTTATCGCATCGATGACCGCAGCCATAGAAACGGTTTCTCTTGTCGTATGGTACCCAGTTGTAGGCAACTGAAAGGTGGTACCCTGTATATTTCCTTCACTTGCGTTCACCAGTCGTCCCATCTCAGTACTCCCCAGAGAGTAGGGAAAAAGGTCTTGCGCTATACGCTCTTCGTTCAATGCCTCGATGAAGTGGTCTTTATACCCGTAGCTGATCGAAAAGGCATCGCAGATATCTGTGATCTTGTGACGCAGCGGCGAGGTAAAAGTCGCATTTGCATCCCGGTTACGTAGTACGATATGCTGTGCATCCGCCGTTTTCCTATCGGGGTAAGGGCTTGTATCGAGCACTAAGAGTTCATCCGTGCCGATATCCCGTCCCCTGAACCACTCCAGTAAAAAACGCCAGCTTTTTCCTGCTTCCTCTTCCGCTGTAAAAAAGGCCCTCCCCTGATATCCTTTCTCATAGAGAAAAAGGATCATCGCCGCACTGAGCACATTGTCCAGCTGTGCAGAGAGATATCCATCCTGATAACGCAGCGTATCCATGAATGCCACCGGTGTGCCTGCGTACAAATGCTCCAGCCCCTGCACATTGAAAACGACATTGCCTCTGCGTTCACAGAAGTAGGCATGATTGATCTCGCCCAAACCGAGATAAGCGCCTGACCAGGGATCATAGGCCTGGACACGCTGGTTTATAAAACGCTCCTTGATATCCTGATAGGTCTTTTCCGACACGGAATCTCCCGTCAGGTCTCCTCTGTTCTGCGCAGTGAACGCAGCATACTGAAACTCATTCGGCCCGGTGCATATCAGACCGTGACGGTCAATATGTGCACTGATCATACCACTGTCCGGGTTCTTTCCCTCAGCGACCAACACCCCTTCATACAGGGTCGTCTGGATCCCTATCTCTTCAAGTTCCCGCTTGAGAAAAAGAAAAAAGGAGTGCTCTGTCCCGACGACGGAAGGGGTACGTACAAGCTGTTTGAGAATATCCAAAAAACGGCTCATTTCCGTCGGGGCCTCACCACGCTCTCTCATATGTTTTAAAAAAAGTGTTTTAAACATGATCCTACTACTTTCATCACCTTAATGTACAATATTATTATATCGTCTCTTAGCTATAGTTCAATCCATAACCGTGAAACCTTTTTTCATAAATTGGACAAGATCACAAGTATCCGGAAATGGACCGCCCTCATATGGTGCGATTTACCTTTTATTTGTACTTCTAGGGTATACTTTAAATAAAAAATTAGGACACACACTTATGGAACAATTTAAAACCTATGCCCTGATGATAGGGCTTACCCTGCTCTTTATTTGGGTGGGTGGGATGCTTGGCGGACGTGCCGGCATGATCATCGCCTTTGTCATCGCTGCAGGTATGAACTTCTATGCCTACTATTACAGTGACACACAGGTGCTCAAACACTATCATGCCATTCCTGTGGACCGAAGAAATGCCTCCGGGCTCTATGAGATCGTGGAGAGGCTGACAAGACGGGCCGGACTGCCTATGCCAGCACTCTACATCATTCCCGACCAGCAGCCCAATGCCTTTGCCACGGGGAGGGACTATGAGCACGCCGCAGTCGCTGTGACCGAAGGGCTGTTGAACCTGCTGACAGAAGAAGAGGTGGAAGCGGTGATCGCCCATGAACTCAGCCACATCAAACACTACGATATGCTCATCGGTACGGTAGCTGCCACGATGGCTGGAGCAATCGCCATGCTGGCAAATTTCGGTATGTTCTTCGGAGGAGACCGTGACAGACCGAATCCGATCGTCATGATAGTACTGATGATCCTGGCACCGCTTGCCGCAACGGTGATCCAGATGACGATCAGCCGTAACCGTGAATTTATGGCGGATGAAGGAGCGGCCAGAATGACAGGTCATCCGGAGTGGCTCCAGAGCGGTCTGGCAAAACTGGATAATTATGCCAGAGGTATTTCGATGCACGATGCCGACCCCCAGACAGCGCATATGTTCATCATCAATCCTTTCACGGGAAAGGATGTTTCTCTGAAACAGCTCTTCAGTACCCACCCGAGTACCGAACAGCGCATAGAGAGACTTGAAGCGTTAAAGTAATATAATTACCTTTGATCACAATGATGTCATGGATCGCATTGACCATATCATTTAAGAGAAGGTAACTATGTCCCCATTTGCCATACAACTTATCAACGGATGTCTCGTTTCAGACATCGAAGAGGAAGACCGGAACAGTTTTCAGGCACTGCAGCAGCTGGGTGCCCTTGAAGAGACAGATGGGCTTTGGAAACTAAGGTCCATCTATCGTGTGGGAAGACTCTATATCGGTAAAGACGGCAAAGGGTATGTGGAAGCGGAGTTCAAAGAACAAAAAGACCTGCTGGTAGAGCCTGATGACCTTCGGGGTGCAAAACATGGGGATGTGGTCGTTGCCAAACGTATCATCGCCAGACGCGGACGTGCCAGCGGCAAAGTACAGCTGGTCATAGAAAAAGCCCACCTCTTCACCATCGCCTATACGCACAGGGATGAATCAGATCATTTTCATATACTCGACCTGCGTACAGGCATGCCTACCCATGCTGTCATGGAAGGGATGGACCTCAAGGCATTCAAACTGGGCACGGTGCTGAAAGTGGATGTCGATACGGACAAGGTCCTGGAGGTCATGGGAACGCTTGATGACCCCAAGGTCGATGAAAAGATCTCCCTCGCCCTCTATGAACGCGAGGATGAATTTCCTCCGGAGTGCGTGAACGATGCATTGAAGGTGGAGACAGAGGTCACCAAAGCAGAGCATCCCTACCGTATAGACCTTACCCATCTTGACTTCTGCACCATTGACCCTGTGACCGCAAAAGATTTTGATGATGCCATCTACTTTGACAGGGAAGCCTATACGCTCTATGTTGCCATTGCAGATGTCAGCCACTATGTCCCTTTTTTCACCCCTATAGACAAAGAGGCAAAAAAAAGAGGGTTTACGACCTATCTGCCGCACAAGTCTTTCCCTATGCTCCCGAGAGAGCTCAGCGAAAATATCTGTTCGCTCAAACCCAAAGTGGACAGGCTTGCCTTTGTGGCAAAGATAGCTTTGGACAGGACCACGCTCAAACCTCTACATGAGGAATTCTTCGAGGCGATCATCCATTCCAAACACCGTTTCAACTATGACAACATAGATGCGATACTGGAAAATGGATCTGAAGGTATCACCGGTACGGTCGCAGAGATCCTGACCTGGCTGCTTCCCCTTCAGAAGATCACCGTCAGACTGCATAAGGAACGCCTCAAAGAGGGGTTCGATTTCAGGAGCGAAGAGACCAAGCTCACGATCGATGCCCAGCACCTGCTGGTAAGCACAGAGATAGAGACAGGCACACCCTCACACTCGCTGATCGAGGAGTGTATGCTTCTGGCCAATCAGGCAGCGGCCAAACGTTTTACCGGTGAAGGAGACAGTATCTTCCGTATACATGAACCGCCGCAGCTTCTCAAAATGGAAGACCTGCTGAGCGAACTGGCTTCCATCGGTCTCTATGTGGAAGAGTATGAGGACTCGCCTTCTCTGATCCGTGCCATTCAAAAAGAAGCGGCAAGCATGGGGCTTGCATCCGAAGTGGATGCCATGATCATCAAATCCCTGAGACGTGCAAGCTACTCACCCCACAATATCGGGCACTTTGGACTGGGCTTTACCCACTACAGCCATTTTACCTCTCCCATACGTCGATACTCGGACCTTATACTGCACCGTCTCATCAAGACACAGTTGCGTGAAGAGGAAGAAGAAGCCAGTTACCTGTTGCGAAACATCGAACCGCTCTGCGCAAGGGTGAGCGAACTGGAACGGGAAGCCACTAAAGCCGAATGGGATTTCAGGGACCGCAAGTTCGCGCGATGGGCCGCAGAACACATGGATGAGACCTTTGAAGCCGAGATCATCGAAGTGGAAGAGAGTGCGAAAGCGGTGCTGCTTGGTGATATCAAGGGGGTGACCGTGCACCTCAGAGGTGATAATGTGATGCTGTTTGACAGGGTGAGAGTGAAAATAAGCGAAGTGAACATTGCACAGGCTGTCATTATGGTCGAATTCATTGAAAAGATCAGTAAAGACGAGATGGAGCTCGCCTGATGTACCAAAGAGAATTTGACCAAAAACTCAAACAAACCTTGCCTAAAGCAGTGTTGCTCTATGGTGAAAATGACTATCTGACAGACCACTATATCGATCTTTATATTCAAAGGACGGATGCGAAAGAGAGCATGCTCACGCTCTATCATGATGAGTGGAACTTTGAGCAGGCAAAGGGTTTTCTTTCTCAAACCTCTCTGTTCGGCGGTATCAATCTTGTCGTGGTCAAACATGATAAAAAGATACCGAAAAAAGAACTGGACATCCTCATCGAACTTGCCAATAAAAATGAAGACAACTACTTTCTCTACGCTTATGCAGGTGCCTCTAAAGATGCCAAAAGTATGCAGTCCGCTTTCAGTGAGAAGAAAGGAGGCGTCTGGGTACGGTTTTTTGAACCCAATATCCGTGACGGTATCGCTATGCTGCAGCAAAAAGCACAGCAGATACAGCTTGATATCGACCACTATGCCCTCCAGCATCTGATGCTTCTGCTCAATAACAACCTGGCGCTCTGTGCCAATGAGCTGAATAAACTTGCCATTTTAGGGATGAAGGTCACCAGTAAAGACATCGACAGACTTGTCTACTCTACCGCACCGCTTGCGACCGAACAGCTGCTGATAGACCTGTTCAGTAAAAAACCTATTACCCCCACCATCACCAAACTGCTTGATCTTGGGGAAGATGAAGCCTCTCTGCTTCGCTCAACACAGTATTTCGTCAACCAGATCTTTCTCTTCCATGCCTATATCAAACTTCACGGCCATGTAGATTCCGCAGAGATACTCGGATATAAACTTCCCAAACAGATAGAAGAACAAAAAGCACAGTTGGCCCTTCGTGTCAAATCGGCTGCACTGCTGAAAATATTCGAGCACCTGTTAGAGAGTGAGATACATATCAAAAATGCACCCGCCACCCAAAAAGAAGTACTGCTCTACAGTACACTGATCAAACTGCAGGGCTATCTATGAGTGATGAGTGATGAGTGATGAGTGATGAGTGATGAGATTTTTGACAGAATGAAGCTTAAGATCAAATAATAGTTGTCTGAGATTTTTGATAGTTTGTACTTAGATTTGAAAGTTTGGGTAAAGAAGCATACGTCAGTATGTGCACCCACCTTTCAAAGATGAGTGCAAAATATCGAAAAGATCGACAACTATGAGAAGAGTTCTCTCATGACACCGCCAAACCACTCTCTGGTGGCTTTTGCCGTACCTTTGGACCGGAACTTGCCGCCGCCATCTTTTGGCTTAGGTACATTACCGTTACCTACCAGTTTACCACTCTCGTGTGCTACGAACTCATGGGTAACCATAATCGCTTCCTCCGGTTTTCCACCTACCATCGAGTAGCAGACATTGGCAGCTTTAGCCGGGAGGCCTTCTTTAGGATCATTGACTTTAGCGTTCAGTTGGTCCGAAATCTGCCCTGCTGCTCTGTGTGCTGTCCAGATGGCCGTTTGTCCGCTTGGCGGGATCCCGTGATTGACCGCATCACCGATCACATAGATACTTGAATCCGTTTTTGATCTGAAGCTATACCCCTCCATCACTGCAAATCCTGCAGCATCCACTTCGACACCTGCCATAGCAACGACCGGTGAGCATTTGTTGATAGGTATCAGGTTACATACTTCAAACTTCTCTGTCTTTAATGTCCCTTGATCATCCATTTCATCTGCAAACACTTTATAGGCAATGGTTTTTTTCTCAGTATCGATATCCACGATCTCCGTCAAGCCGTTATATTCAATGATATCAGGGAAGAGGTCATTCCAGGATTCTTGGAAGGCAGCACCTTTGGCAAATTTACCGTTTCGCGTATCCAGTACGATCACTTTTCCTTTGATACCTTCATTCTTTACATAGTTTGCCACCATCGATACTCTCTCATAAGGTGCCGGAGGACATCTGTACTTTCCGGTTGCCGGCGGCACGATGATCACGTTACCGTCATCCATATCCTCGAGTTGCCGTTTAAGTGCGATATGTTCAGTACCCGGCATCAATGCAGCTGGACAAGCTTTTGATACTTCTGCGATCTTTTCTGCTGACCACGTTGGGAACTGCTTTTCATAGTCATAAGCAATACCCGGTGAAAGCACAAGAATATCATAAGCGAAATCACCCGTAGTGGTCGTCACTACCTTGGATTTTCTGTCGATAGCCGTCACTGTCGCATGTACAAAATCATACCCATACTTAGAAGCCGGCTGATAATAGTCGCCTACCAACGTATCTAAACTTACGTCATCCAGACCGCCGAGCAACGTATTGGAAAAAGGACATGACAGAAATAAATTGTTTTTCTCGATCACTGTCACTTCAATGTTCTGATCTTTTTTTCTCAAGGCTTTGGCCATGGTCAGGCCGCCGAAACCTCCCCCTATGATCACGATCGATTTGCCGCTTGTCTTCTTTGGAGCTGCTTTCTTCTCACTTGCTACCGCCATACCCGGCATGGCTGCAGCCGCTGCGGCCACACCTGCAAGCTTAAATGTGTCTCTTCTGTTCATTGCCATAATCTCTCCTATTAGAATGTATATTGTTAATAACTTTAAATAATATAAAGTAATTCTATTATGACAAAAATTACATATAAATACAATGATTTTGAGGGAATTTACGACCTATTTTGAAGATTTTTCGGCCTTCTTGAGGGGGAGAATAATCACAAGGTATGATAGTATTTATCACACCTTATATCTCGTTTTTACGGGTAAATTAAACCGTCAGAGTCTTGTGCAGGGATTTACACTTTTCGCTCTGCTCCGGTTCATTTTTTTCCGGCTCTGTTCCTGTATTAAAATATCTCTGCAGAGAACTCTTTCAGTGTTTGTACTTTTGCCTCCACTTTGGCAAGTTTTTTCGCTTTTCTTTTGTTGCCGTAGAATTTCTTGAACTCATCTTTAAAGGCATCAAAATATTCCTGGAACTTCACCGGACCCAAAACAGCAACGGCCCAGATCGTATCTTCCTCATCGACTTCCAGAACAATAGAAGCCAAACCTTGTGCAGCCGGTCCTCCTACAACCTTGCCGCCCTGTTTGGGATCAAAGGCCGAAAGGTGTGACGTACATACAACGACACCGCCGTTTTTGTACGCCTGTGTCGTACCTTTCTCTTCCACATAATGGAACAGACTGATTTCAGGCTGAGGATGTGTCAACTGATGCGGACAGATCGCGGAATAGGCAACGATGGTACCCTTGGCGCCTGCTCCTCCGGTATAGATATATTCCGTACCATCCTCCGCTTTGAGTTTGATGTCTTTTTCTGCCGGTGATTGAAGATTGATCATGATGGCAGGTGTGCCGACATGCGGGTAATTGAATATGTAATTTTCCTCTACCGTCAATGCAGAAGCTTTGAGCGGATTACCCTCACTGTCTTTCAGCTGTACTTTTTCAAACGGCTGGAACAGACTTCCGTCCTCGGCATAAAGCTTTTGTGTGATCAATGAGGGGGCGATGGCTACTGCCAGGGCTGACGTAGCTGATAACTGCAAAAAGTTTCTTCTTTCCATCTTTTAAATCCTTTGTTTTTAAATCAAGTGAACCTTATCATACAAAAAAACCGATTAAACTCATCAGTAATTTCAATACAGACAGGCTTTTTCATCTCTTCGACTCTGTCTCTATGCCAAACCTCACTATAAGGAATATTTTGGTACCATAATGCTTCCAAAATTCTTGCTCATTTTTGGACAGTATATCAAGGTATACTGCAGATATGGGCTACTAAACCAAAAGGAAACAATATGACTTGTTATGAAACACTGTTTGTAGTGAAACCTACATTGACAGAAGAAGAGATCAATGCACAGATCACGAAAGTAAAAGATGTGCTTGCTAAAGAAGGTGCTGAACTTGTCGGTACGAATGACATGGGTATGAGAAAACTTGCGTATCCTGTAGATAAACATGCGAGAGGATACTATACGGTTCTTTTCTATAAAGCGGAAGGTCCTACGATTGCAGAGCTTGAAAGAAACATCAAGAACAACGAAGATATCATTAAGTTCTTAACTGTAAAATACAGTAAAAACAAAGAGATTACACAATTTGACAAACTTGTAGCACAAGCAAGCAAAAAAACAGCTCCTGCAGCAGAAGCAAAAGCGCCTGAAGCAGAAACAGAAGCGACAGAAGCATAATCAACCATAGATCAGGAGCGACCTTATGTACAATAAAGTAATTTTAGCAGGAAACCTTACCAGAGATATTGAGATTAAATATACACAAGGTGGAAGTGCCATCGGCAATACTGCCATCGCAACGTCACGTAAATTTAAATCTGCAACGGGTGAGCAAAAAGAAGAAGTGCTTTTTATAGACCTTACTTTTTTTGGCAGAACTGCTGAGATCGCTAATCAGTACTTACGCAAAGGTAGCAAAGTTTTAGTAGACGGAAGATTGAAGCTGGATCAGTGGACAGCACAGGACGGCAGCAAAAGAAGCAGACACTCTGTCACAGTGGAGAACCTTCAAATGCTCGGAGGCAAAGACGAAGCAGCACCGATGGGTGATAACGGATATGGTCAGGGCGGATCATCAGACTATGATGCTCCATCCCATGACAGCTACAGCCAACCTGCACCGTCAGCACCGAAAGCTGCACCACAACCTGCATCAAACATTCCAGAAATTGACATCAATGAAGATGAAATACCGTTTTAGGAGAACACCATGGCAGAAAGAAGAAAATTTAAAAAAAGATATTGTAAATATTGTGAAATGAAAGTAGACTTTGTAGACTACAAAGATCTAGGGCAACTTAAATTCTCATTGAGTGAGAGATTTAAAATTATGCCAAGAAGACTTACAGGTAACTGTAAAAGACACCAGGAGCTTGTAACGATAGCGATCAAAAGAGCTAGACAAACAGCACTGATCCCATATATCGTAGATAGAAAGAATGTGGTTGAAAACCCATTCGAAAACCTAAAATAGGTTTCGGCCTATCTTACTTCAAGTCCATCTGCATAGATGGACTTTAGACCGCACTCCCCTCTTTATACTTTCCTGAATACGAGAAACAGCTTGTCCGCTTCCTCAAGATCATAAAGCATCACCTCATCACGTTGCACCAGTTCCAAACCGCTTAGTTCTACTATCTCTTCTACCGTATGATAGTACTGTGTAATGGTCTCTTGAGATTTCTGAAACCTGCTGCCCTCTTTTTCAAACAGTGTGAATTCCGAACGATACTCCCCCTGCTCAAAATCACTGTCTATCGTCAAGAACCGTGTATCATCATCTACGATGTAGGCGCCTACGGCAACATTTTCGAAACCGTACAGCGTATTGATATCACACAGGAAGTGACCCCCTTCGGTCAAATGCGCTTTGACACACCCAAAAAACCGTTCTAAGGCCTTTTTATCCAGATAGTTCAGCATATCAAAGACCGCAGTGATGACATCATACTGACCCTTCACAGCACATAGATCGATGCACTCGGCATCAAACCCCTGCTCGGCTGTTCTGGAGGCCATAAGGGGGCTGAGATCGATGCCTTTGACCTCGGGGATCTCCAGGGCAGCCTGCATTTGACGCAGGAAGTCACCCGAGCCGCAGCCCACATCCAGCAGGCTTTCAAACTCTATACTGTTTAGAAAGAGAAGATAGTGTGCATAGAGAGCAGGTCCAGCCTCTTTGACACCAAGAAGGTCCTCTACTTTTGCATAGAGGTCAAGAGAAGATGCCGTCGTATCAGCCACGGCTCTCTACGACCGCTTTGATCTTTTCATAGAGAGAGAGGATCTCTCCTTTCTTTGCATAGAAACTGTTCTTATTGGAGATCAGATGCGCGGAAGAATCCATGATCTCTTCCGCTACTTTCAATCCATTTTCTCTCATCGTCGAACCGGTTTCCACAATGTCCACAATGGCATCCGCCAAACCGACAAGCGGCGCGAGCTCAATTGAACCGTACAGCTTCACCACTTCCACCCCTACCGCCTTTTGGGCAAAGTAGTTTTTGGTAATGTTCACCATCTTGGTAGCGACTTTGATATTCGGACGGTTCCAGTCCAGTTCATCTTCGTTCATAATACCGATAGCCACTTTGCATTTACCCAGCTGCATGTCAAGAAGCTGAATGATATCCAGCTCTTTTTCCGTGATCACATCCAGTCCCACGACGCCGATATCTGCTGCACCGTGCTCTACATAGGTCGGGACATCCTGGTTTCGTACATTTAAAAAACGAAATTCACCCATATCCAAAATGAGTCCTCTGCCTTCAAATTTGAATTCCCCGCCAAAAATCTCAGCAAATATTTCAAGTGTCTGTTCTGCTATTCTTCCTTTTGGAAGTGCTACTGTTAACATATCTCTGATCCCTTAATCACTTTTCGCATCCCATCAAAGACCAGCATTTCATCATAGATGGAGTCTCTGAAAAAACCTGAAAGAAATTTTCCGTCCCCACCCGTAAAATACAGCTTTTTGCCTTCACTATGCTTCTCTATGAGTGCTTTTATAGACGCGATTATACCATAGCTTATCCCATCTTTAGTTGTGGCAGGCAGTCTCGCCAGGGATATCTCTTCATTCAGTTCCGTCACAAGCGCAGGCGAGATCGCTTTATAGGCTTGAAGCATCGCTTTCAGCCCCGGCAATATGAATCCTCCCCTGTACCGTCCCTCCTGCATCACATCCACCGTGATCGCAGAACCCGCATCCACAAATACGCCATCTTCATGGCTTAAACATAAAGCTTTTCTGTCTACTCCCATCGTCTCATAGGCCCCATCCAGCTGTATCTCAGCAGAAATATTTTTCCATAAAGCGATCTCTGCTATGGTACTGTCCAGCTGCTGCTTGACGGAAATATAACAGAGTCTCTCTCTGCTGTACTTTCGAATGGCCTCTTCATACGATAGATGTTCCACTTCTGATCCGTTAGAGATATGGAAATGGGTATTACCGATATCGGCAAGTAACATGATATTTCCTTCGTTTCAATGTCTTTCCTCCGTGGCTGCGCTTTGCTTCTTCCACTCTGGTTACGTCACTGCAATCGTGAAACCCTCTTCACGACTGCTTAACGCTCCTCATGCCACACCTTCCAGCCCTCTTCTTCCAGCATCGTTTTTGCCTGCGAACATAAGGGGGCCCGGATGATGATATATTTCTTCGTGATCCTGCTCCCGATATGCTGTTCGAGCTTTTCATGCAAAAGCATCAGTTCTGACGCCTCTTTTCGAAGAACCCTGCTCTTCTTCGCCACTTCCATCACCACGGCATAATAGTTCTCTTTGAGTTCAACCCCCAGATGGATGGAGACCTTTTTACGGGAGCCGAGCGCTTTTGGCATGATCTCTTTGAGCGATCTGAAAATAATGTTTTTATGGTTCAGGTACTCAACCAACGCTTTCATGATACTCCTTTTTCATGATATATCTTTTCATGACACATCTTTTTCATGATACACCTTTTCATGACACGTCTTTCAGCGGATGATAACTGAACATCGTTTCTGCCAGGTTCTGTTTTTGTATATGCGTATAGATCTGTGTGGTCTCGAGAGAACTGTGTCCCAGCAGCTCCTGCACCACGCGCAGATCCGCTCCGCCTATAATGAGGGATGAGGCGAAAGAGTGTCTCAGCACATGGGGAGAAACCCCCAGATACTTCTTGACGATCTTATAGGCAGAGATGCGGCTCAATACCTCCCCTTTGTAATTAAGCCAGATATGGCTGCTGGAGATATCCTGTACTTGCATATAGGCTTCCAAAGCCCCGATCGCAACAGGGGCAAGCGGTACGATACGTTCCTTTTCCCCTTTGGCAAAACGTATCTTCAGCCACCCCTCCACAATGTCACTTCGCTGTACAGACAGTGCTTCAGAGATACGGCACCCGCTCGCATACAAAAAGAGTATCAACGCATAGTCACGTAATCCTGTGACACTGCTTCTGTCAATAGACCTCAAGCCCTGCATGATCTCTTCACTGCTCATATATTTGGGTAGGTTCTTAGGTACTTTCGCCATAGGGATCTGTATCTTTTCCTGTGTGAAGTCCTGCTTGTGGCAAAAATGGAAAAAAGCATTGATGGAAGAGAGTTTTCTGTTCAAGGTCCTTTTGTTTTCAAAGGTAGACAGGAACTTTACGATATCTGTTGTATCCAGAGCTGTCAGTCTTTTTTGACTGAAGGCTTCAAGCTGTGAAAGGTCGCCCAGATAGGATGACACAGTAAGCGCATCGAGTGCCTTTGTGACACTGAGATACTCTTCAAAGGCTATAAGCAGATCACTCATAACCCAATTTGGACAATTCGATCATGTCACCGTCTTTATAGAGCTTTGTCCCCGCGATAAATGCCGGCTCGTCGACCTCCCCTACGTCATAGATCCTGTGTTTGCTCAGACTGCTGTCCATGACGATCAGCGAACCTCCCTGATCCAAAGCATACACCTTTCCGTTGGATGCAGTTCCTACAGCATAATGTGCGAATTTAAACTTTGCCTCACCGACCACTTCTAGCGCACTGTTCAGTGCAAGCACTTCCCCCTCTTTGGTGAAGAGATAGATCTTGCCGTTGTCGTAGGCCACTTCGGAAATGTTCGCACTATACTCTCTCTGTCCGTCGCTGCCCAGTGTCAACAGTTTTTTTGGCGTTGCCGCGATCATGGTGTTCCCCTCTCGTGACAGATAAATGATATTATTAAAGGCTTTTTCGCTACTGAGGTAGACGACTTTTGCATTTTCCGTATCTTCTACACTGACGATGATGAGCTTTCCATCCAGCATAGGCATGACGACCAGATTATCGATAAAGATCGGGCTTGCTGCTCTTGTATCGATCGCAAAGGTTGTTTCAGAACGACTTTCGACCAATTTTCTGTTATCTGCCATTTGATACAAGCCAAACGTGTTGCTGTTAAGGATATAGGCTATCAAACCATTCTCGATCGTTGCAGCCACGACAGGTACCTTCAGAGAGATGGCACGTACCGCTTCATTCGTTTGTTTATCAATGACCTTCAAAATACCTTCGGCATTTCCAGCCAGCACATAGGTCTCACTCTCATTTAGGAACCTGTATCCTTCACCAAGGTCGACCGTACCCATACCGGTTTTACCGACATATTTCCCGCTTTTCAATGTCCCTCCGTCACGGCTGAGATCAGTGATGCTTCCGCCATAAGCACTGGATGCACTGGATGCGGAGAATGTATTCTCCGGTTCGAAGTATTTTTTACTGCTGCATCCTGAAAAAAGCAAAGCAGCCGCGATCAAGGTATAGAGTGACAACCTCTTCATCAGTCAGCCTTTAGCGTAGAGTGTTTGAGAAGTTCCGCGATCACCGAAAGGGAGGATCTCTCATCGATCAGTTCCAGTTTGTTCTTGCCGGTCTCCATATCTCCCGACACGATCGCCAGGTATGCTTCTTCAAACAGTACCATCTCTTTATAGAGTTTAGAATCTACAGGCTTTTTGCTGAGTACCCCTGCCGTATAGGCACTGGTGTCCGCAATGACGGTGTTACTGCTTTTCGCCAATGCCTCCAAGGCTTTGATATCTTGTTCTTTGGTTGCTTTCGCATAGGTGTAAAGCTCTAAAAGTGCCGGATTGTTCTCTTCAAGTACTTTCAGTGCATCGGCATCCTCACTGTCGGCCTGCAGTGTCAAAAAGGCTTCATTCGCTTTGGTGAGCTTGGCTTCCTCTACTGCACCCATCACTGCCTGCGTCACAAAGAAGACAATGAGTAGAGTGGCTGCACCCCACAGATGAAACTTGTATCTTTTGTACAGTGATTCCAGCTTAAAGGCACTCTCAAGCACCTTTTCATCTCCACTTAACTCTCTCTTGACATAATTCACATCATCTTTAATGCTCACGTACTTCTCCTGCAACATTTTAATGCTACTATTATACCCTTTGGAGTTAAAAGAGGGGTTATAGTTCTACCACTGTGATCCCTAGATTCCCGGGCATTCTGTAAAATTTTTGTATTTTGGGATGTCTTTTGAGATAGTCCGTCACCAATTTGGACAATACACCCCCGCCTGTACCATGAATGATCTGCACCTCATGCAGCCCGTTCACCAGTGCATCAGAGAGGAACTTGTCGACGGTATCGATCGCTTCATCTGCATACATTCCGAGCAATTTGACAGAGACTGCTGCGCCGGTCTTTTCTACATGTACTTTGGCTTCTTTTGCCTTGGGTTTTACTTTGACCTGAGGCGTCTCCCCTCTTCTTTTGAGCTGTCCCAGAGGCACACGCATTTTCAGCCCGTCTACAAGGATCGTGGCATCTTTCCCCCTGATACCGACGATCTCGCCTTTATGCGACCGGTACTTCACCTTATCGCCCTCTTTCAGCGGGGTCTCTTCTTCCAGCTTGACCTCTTTGGGTGTAAACTCTTTGCGCTGGTGCGCGACATTGAGCAGGCGTCTTCCTTCCCTTGACTCCTGTGCCTTCAGGGCTTCCCTTGCTTTTTTCGTGGCTGCATTATAACGGTTTTCAAGGGTCGCGATCGCCTTTCTGTGACTCTCCTGCAGTTTTGCTTCTTCATCCAGCAGTTTCTGTTTTTGTCTCTCTATCGACTTCAGCTCTTCGTCTATCTGACTGATCTTGCTGCGCATTTCACGTTCGAGCGAGGTAGACCTTTCTATCAGTTCATTCAGGTTCTCTTTGTCTTCTCCATAGACCTTTTTTGCCTTATCGACAATAGAGACAGGTACGCCGTAGCGCTGCGCCGTCTCAAAGGCATAGCTCTTCCCGATGCTTCCCTGCAGGAACGTATAGGTAGGTACCCTTCTCTCTTCGTCATACAGTGCTGCAATGAGTTCGACCTGATCATCAGACGCCATCAATGAAGCCAAACGCTTATGGTGCGTCGTGACAATGAACGTGATCCCTCTTTTGCGAAGCTCGTCCAGCATGACGCGGAAAAGGCTTGCTGCCTCATCACTGTCTGTCCCGAGTTCTATCTCATCCACACCGACGATGGCATCTTCCTTGGTGAATAGCTTGGCAAACTCCTGCATACGTCCCGCAAAGGTGGAAATGTCGTTCTTGACGGATTGGGGATCATCTATGACCGCTTCTATGCTCTTGTAGTGTCCGACCTCGGTATGTGCGGCATTACACTTGAACGGTAAGAGATATTTGCTCATATAGACTGCCGAAAGCATCGACTTGAGCAGCATCGTTTTACCACCCGCGTTCACCCCTGTCACCAGCATGATCTGCTTGGAAAGGTCTATCGTAACGGGTACCGGGTTCTCTATCGCCGGGTGCGCGAAATCCTGCAGTTTGATACGTTTATGCTTGCTGGGCAGTATGAATTCATACTCGTTGGCCCTTGCAAAGCTGACCCGAGCCTGATAGTGGTCGAACCGGTCATACTCTTTGTTGATGAACGACAGAAAACGTTCCCACTTGAAAAAGATCGCCGAGATATTTTTACAGTAGGTGTAGATCAACTCCTCTTTTTTACTGAGCAGCGCGGACTCTTTCTCTTTCAGCTGGGAGATGCTCTGCGGGAGGATATAGAAAAAGCCTCCCGGACTGCGTGCAACGACGGTAGCCTTGATGGCATTGTTAAAGCCTCCCCGTACAAGCAGTGTCTCTTCACCGCCGTTGAAATGCACCTGTGTATCGACCATATAATCCCTCAGCCTTCCGGAGTGTGCCAGTTTGTAGAGGGTATCCCTGATCTCTATCTTGTTCTGTTTGATCGCACGTTCGAGCTTGAAGAGTTCCGGATCGCGTTCAGGATTGATATCCCCTTCTGCAGTAAAATATCCTATGATCTCGGCGATCTCTTCGGGTATCTCTATGCCCTGTATCCAGGAGAGGAGCGGTTCTGTGAACCCTACTGTCTTTAACGTATTGAAGTACGTCAGCATGCTGACAAATGCATGGATCTCATCCAGAGAGAGCACCCCCTGTTTCTTTATCAGGTTCAACTCTCTGTCCAGGTCCGGTACCGGTCTGGGCTGAGGGAACTGCACCCTGGAGAGCGCCTGGATATAGCGATAATGCTGATTGATGTCCCCCATCATCGCTACGGGCTTCTCTCTGGCCAAAAACTTCTGGAACTGCTGAATATACCCGTCCAGATCCAGTTTCTGTATAATGGTCTTTTCGCTGCTCTCCTGCGAATACATCCCCTTATGCCTCTCCGCGTATCTGATAGGTGATATCTCCGGCACCGAAGGCTGTCACAAGCCCGTCACTGAATTCACGTATAATATGGCCGTCTTTGAATACTTTGACAACGCCGTCCTCTTTGGTCACAGAATCGGCCATGAGCGGTGTATATCGGCTGAATGCGCCCTTGAGGTCAATATCTACTTTCAGTTCACCTGCAGCCCAGATCGGAAGGATCACAAGTTCGTCCACCCCTTCGAAGCACTCTACGAATCCCTGCAGATTATCCATCGTACGACTGTATTTATGCGGCTGCCAGATCACATAAAGTTTAGAGAATTGACGCAGATTTTTATAGGTCTGAAGCGACGCCATCGTCACCTTGATCTCTGTAGGGTGGTGGCCATAGTCATCGATCACCACGCACGCTTCCTGGTTCTCTATGATATCAAAACGCTTTTTGATCCCTTTGTAGCGTAAAAGATTGGCCCGTATTGCTTCTACTTTTTCACCCAGTTGCAAAGCACCCAGTATCGCCAGGGCAGCATCCAGAGCGATGTGGTTTCCAAAACCGAACACTTCGAAGGTTCCCAGGTCCAGAAGTTCGAATTTGGTATGCGGTTTACCGTCCACCAGAACGAACTCTATATTTCTGATGTCTTTGGAAGGATAGAGTTTCACGCTCTCCATCTCCAAAGAAGCGAGGAATGGATCTTCCGCATTGATCACACGTATCTCAGCCAGGGATAAGAAGTTTCTGTAGGCATTGTAGAAACGCGCTTCGTCATACCCGTAGTACTCCATATGTTCCGGTTCCACATTGGTCACGATCGCAAGATAGGGGTTAGAGTTCAAAAAGCTCTCATCACTCTCATCTGCCTCAAACACGACTTTATTGTTAGGATAGTTGCGTACGTTCGAGCCGAACTCTTTGCTGATAGCACCGATCAGCGCATTGGATTCCGGCAGAATGGAAGCAAGCATGGCAGAAGTGGTACTTTTACCGTGCGCCCCGCCCACTGCATAGACCTCTTTTTCACCCAGAATACTCTTTAAAGCCTCTTTGCGTGAAAGCAGCTCTATCCCCAACTCCTTTGCCCTTTGGTACTCGGGATTGTTCGGACGTACCGCTGCAGAGTAGATCACTCTATCCACACCCTCGACCGCATCAGCATGGTGCGGGATGGTGATCTTCGCATTAAAGTTCGTGGCCAGGTCATTGGTGATCTCTGTCTGTTTGATGTCCGAACCGGAGATCTTGTGTCCGTCATTGAAGAGAAATTTGGCCAACGCGGAGAGTCCGATACCCCCGATACCTATAAAATGGATCTTTTTCATACTGCACTTCCTAGATCAGCTCTCTTAACCATCTATTGTTCCTTGCTTTCATCAAGTACTCTCAGTTCCTCTTTGGCCTGTTTCACCTGTTTTTCGAACGTCGTAAGCAGTTTGTCTACAGGCTGCGTGAATGTCTGGATGAAAAAAGCCAGCGGGTCATGTTCATCGACCCCTTCCACATCAACAAGCTTTTCTATGAAATCTTCAAAACTTTTTCCCGCCATCGCTGCAGCGGCATGGACCATCATCGCATCTTTCAGACCTGCATGGTCGATCGTATAATGCAGTACCAGAAAGATCTCTTTGGCACCCTTTTTGTCATTTTCACTGTAACGCTGGATACCATGTTCATAGATGGCTCTTGCCGTAGCCAGGTCCTCCGGTTCATTCATATCGAAAGAGTGCGAGGTAGTGAGCTTTTCAGCCAGCCTGTCAAAGGCTGTATTGACGATAAAGGTAAAGACCTCGTTGATCTCATCCTCCGGGGCTTCGATGATGAGCTGCGCATCTAAAAGCTGGTAGCCTTTGGCGATGCTCTCTTCTTCTTTGCACTCTTTTTCAAGTCTCTGAATATTGGCCAAGAACTCAGGGTCTTTTTTTAACTCTTCTACATGTATTTCCGGTGTCATTTGATTCCTTTCTTCTTGAGTGCAAGCAAGCGCACCCTCCATTCATCTCACAAAAGCTTCGCCTCTAGGTTCAGAAGCTAAACGCTTTCACTGTCTAAACAGTGCTGTATTCTTTCCAATGCTTCTCTTGTCTTCTCTTCTTCATAGACAAGGGCCAGCCTCACGTACCCTTTGCCTTCCCCTTCACGTCCCAAAAAGGAGCCGGGGATGACCTTAAGGTTGTATTCCTGATAGAGTTTTGTCGTAAAGGCGATCTCGTCTCCCACTTTCAGCCAAATGTAAAATGTCGCTTCAGGTGCCTCTACCCCCAAAACCTCTTTGGCCACTTCGAAGTTCTTTCTGTATTTTTCCCTGAAACCCGCTACATGCTCCTGGTCAGCCCATGCGACGGCTGCGGCATGCTGCAGCGGCAGCGGCGAGGCGCACCCTACATAGGTTCTGTAGACCATATAGTCTTTCAGTATCTCCGCATCACCAGCGATGAAACCGGAGCGAAGCCCCGGGGCAGAGGAGCGTTTGGAGACAGAGTTGATCACCAGCACGTTTTTGAAGTTTTCATTGCCTGCCTCGATGCTTGCATTAAGGAGTGACGGCAGTGGTTCACCCAGGTAGAGGTCCGCATAGCATTCATCATTCAAAAGGACGAAATCATGCTTCAGTGCGAGCTCTACCCAGCGTTTTAGCGCCTCCAGTGGCATCACCGATGCGGTAGGGTTGTTCGGTGAGTTGAGTATCACAAGATCGGCTTTTGCCAATGCCTCTTCATCCACTGCAGGCTGAAAATCATTGCTTTCATTGAGATCGAGGTAGAGCACTTCTGCGTTGGATGCTTTGGCCGCCCCCTCATAGATCTGGTAGAAAGGGTTGGGGAAGACCATCACCGGGTCTTTGATATCATGCAGCAGAAACTGCGGGAAGTTAAAAAGTACTTCTCTTGTCCCGAATGTGGGGATGATCTGTGCATCCGTGAGCGTGAGCCCGAAACGCTCTTTATTGTAGGTGAGCATCCCCTCTCTAAGCTCAGCTTCTCCTGCCGTTTTAGGATACTTGTTAAGCAGGTCGGAAGCGTCTTTCAATGCGTTCTGTATGAATGCCGGAGTCTCAAACTGGGGTTCACCGATCGTCAGGCTCAGCGCACTGTAATCACTGTTGGGTGTCACAGGCTCAAGTAGCTGATTCAGTTTCTCAAAAGGGTAAGTTTCGAAGTTCATTGTTGCCCTGTATTTTTAAAGGATTATAGCGTATTTGGGGTAAACTACAACTTTACGATAAACGCACCCTGACTGATCTCTGCACGTACTTTTATCAACGCCTCTCTGGCACCTTTTTCATCCCCATACGCACCGATAAGTACTTTATAGCTGCCAGCATGGTGCACCCTGTAACGGAATCCCAAAGCGTTTATTTTGCCCAAATAGCCACCGTCTGGCATTTTGGAAAATGCGCCTGCCTGTATATAATACTTTTGTACAGAGGTTTCTTTCACTTTTTGCGTGGGTGCAGGTACGTTGGTCTGTATATCGCCAAAGAGGTTCTGTGAGGTGCCCTTTGTCTGCTGTACTGTTCTGGAAGGGGCTTTCACCGTAGGTTTGGCTTTGCTTTTTGCCAGCCATTCGAGTATTTCATTTTGCAGTTTTGTCCCACGGTATTTTGCCTTCGAACTGTTGATCAGGATCACCACGGTGTAAAGCTTGCCCGCTCTGTTCTTCACATAGCCTCCGATGTTCTTTACACGTTTGATCGTCCCTGTCTTCATCCATGCCTTTTTACTGACCACGGTATGCCTGAAACGCCGTTTCATCGTGCCGTCGATACCTGCTATCGAAAGGGTCTCCATCCACTTCTGTCCGAAATGAACATAAGCATCATCATACAGTTGGCCCAACTGCCTTGCATTCATCTTGGAGATACGTGAGAGCCCGCTCCCGTTGTCTATCTTCAGTGTTCCTCTGCCCAATGCCCCTTTTGCCCTTAAGATCGATACAATGGCATCTCTCCCCTTCTCCAGCGTCGCAGGTGCACCGTATACCTGTGCACCCAGATGCAGCATCAGATGTCTTGCATAAAGGTTGTTGCTCTCTTTGGATGTTGTAGAGATGATCTTTTCCAAGGGTTCCGAATGATGGGTAAAAAGCATGGTTGCATTCCCGGGTACCTTCTTCAGTTTCAGGGTCCCTCTGACAGCGATGCCCGCTTCATTCATTTTCTCTTTGAGCGCATAGTAGAATGATTTATAGGGTTTGGTGATGACTTTACAGATGTTTCTTTCCCCGCACTGTTTGGAGATCTTGCCTTTGAGCAGCACGGTAGGGATGACTTCGCTCTTGTCGATGCTTACGCCCGGCCAAGAGTATTTGCCTCTGCAGGGTTTGTTCACATGCTCCAGTTGATTGACCACTCTGTAACTTTCATCCGCATGTTTTTTATACGCTCTCCTCTCTTTAGGATTCACACATATGGTCACCACACGCTCATTGAACATCATGGCATCGGGCATGGCATTGTATGCGCTGTAGAGGTTTTGATCAAATCCGGAGCTGTCCCGGTCCCCCACCTGGAAGTAGCTTCTGTCTATGACGATATCACCCGTGATCTGCCTGATGCCTTTTGCACGGATATCGTTGACTATCGTTTCAAGGTCCTTGGCATTTAAGGTCGGATCGCCAAATCCTTTGATGACCAGATCGCCATGAAGCACCCCGTTCGTCAAGTTTCCTGCTTTGTAGAACTGTGTAGGCCAACGGTAGTCAAACCCCAGTTTCAAAGCAGCCGCATAAGTGGTGAACACCTTGATCACGGATGCCGGGGTCCGCGTCTTGTCTGCGTTCAGCGAAGCGATCACTTTTCCCTTTTTGCCGGCTTCCTTGATATAGATACTGATCTGATTCTTCGAGATACCTGATTTGCGTATCTCTTCATTGATAGCGTGCGGAAGTGCATGGAGCCAGACCGACAGGAGTAAAACAACGACCAGACTTCTCAACGGAGCTCCTTATAGGCATTCAGCACTCTCTGCATCGCCTCTTCCAGTACTGCCTGGGAGGTCCCTATGTTCAGCCGCATAAATCCTTCTCCCGCTGCTCCGAAACTTTTGCCGTCATTGAGCCCGAGTTTTGCCCGGTGCACAAAGAAGTCGACCAGTTCGTCATGCGGGAGTCCCATCTTGCTGCAATCCAGCCAAAGCAGAAAAGTAGCTTCTGCCGGCACGACCTTGATAGGCAGCTGATGCGCCTGTACAAAGGTTTCCACATAGGTGATATTGGCGTGCAAATGTGCCTTCAACGCCTCTAGCCATGCTGCACCCTCCCGGTAGGCACTGATCAATGCCTCTATGCCAAAAGGGTTCCCGTTGGTGATACCTGACCTCTCCTGCTCGAGCTGATAGAGGTGGCGCAGTCCTGTATCCGGGATGATGGCATAAGAGGTGTTCAGTCCGGCAATGTTGAACGTTTTGGAAGGGGCGTTCAGCACGATGCAGTGGTGCAGGGCCTTTTCAAAACTGCCCAGCATGTAGTGGGTCTTCTGATACACGATATCCGCATGGATCTCATCTGAGATGATCAGCACATCATGCTCTATACAGATATCGATGATCTTCCCCAGCTCTTCTTCGTTCCAGACACGGCCGGTAGGGTTATGCGGCGAACAGAGTAAAAAGAGCTTTGCCTCTTTGGCCTTTTGCTCAAGATCTTCAAAGTCTATATGGTAGCGGCCATTTTGATACACCAGCGTATTGTCCAGTACCTTTCTCTTTTTGTGTTTGACCGAACTCACAAAAGGCGGGTAGATAGGGCTTTGCACGATGATACCCTCTCCCTCCTCGCTGAAAGCGGAAATGATAAAGTTCAATGAGGGCACGACCCCGTAACAGGGTACGATCCACTCTTTTTCTATCTTCCAGGAAAAACGCTTCAGCATCCAGTCTTGGATCGCCTGATAGTAACCTTCCGGATAGATCGTATACCCGTACACAGGGTGCAGCGCCCTTTTTTGGATCGCTTCCTGCACACAGTCCGGGGCAGCCAGGTCCATATCCGCAACCCATAAAGGAAGCAGGTCCTCTGTACCGAATTTCTTCTTCGCCTCATCCCACTTGGTCGTATGTGTCCCCCGGCGGTCTACTGCTTCAAACCTCTTCATTGCTTCTCCCAGATCGTCATTTGGGCGATAGTATACTGGTGCTTTCTGGCCGTTTCCTGTATCACGAACGGGACATCCCGGGTATCGATAAGCTCAAAGTCGCTGCCGAGTATCTCTTTCAGTCCATCCAGTGTCGTCACGTTTTCTCCGTCCCTTCTGTACCCGCCTATCCACTTCTCTTTAGGAGTGGACTCTTCCTGCCATGTGTACGGAGAGGTCAAGATAAGCATGCCTCCCTCATTTAACCGTGAAGCCAGTGATACCAAGAACTTTTTCGGGTCATAGAGTCTGTCTATCAGATTGCCGCCGAAAATAAGGTCAAACCCTTGATAAATAGGTTTCAGGTTACAGGCATCTGCCTGCCAGAACGACACTTTTTGACGTTCCGCTTCCAGGTCCAGGTCTGCAAGATGCACTTCATAAAAATTTTTCAGTTCACCCTCGGTCACCATGCTGTAGCGTAATAGTCCGGTCTCCTTAAGGGCCTGTGCCTCCTGTATGAAGCGTGCAGAAAAATCCACACCGATCACTTCATCAAAACCGCGTGCCAGTTCAAAGGTACTGCGCCCGATCGCACACCCTATATCCAAGGCTTTTCTTTTAGGTTTCTCTTTCATCGCTTCCAATGCGATGCTCGCACAGCGTGCCGGATAATTTTCTATCCCCAGAGCATTTTCACCCCAGCCAAAATGGCAATACTGGGAAATGATCGTATCGGTATTGTACATATTGCTCGTCACCTTTTCTTCATACTCGCTTTGGATATATCGAAACCCTGCATGCTGGTAAAAATGTCTTCTGAAACCGTAGCGGCTCTTTTGTGTGGCCAGGTTCCCGCAACTGATCCAGGATCCGCCATTGATGAGATCATGTTTCCCGTCAAAGGTAGGTACGGTGAAATCATCATAGACAGGGTGTACCTTAAAGCCTTCAAAAGGGTACATCGGTGTACGCGACCACTGCCAGACATTGCCTATCACGTCATAGAAAGCGCCGTGCCGATAGGTGTCAACAGGTACAGAGGAGGCGAACCCACCAAGATCGATGTTTGCGACCGCTTCCCCTTTTTTGGTCCACTCCAGATAGGAAGGGACCCCGCTTTCGTCACGCAACCGTACGTATTCATCCTCGGTAGGCAGCGTAATGCGCACGCCTTCTTTTTGGCTTTTCCATTGGCAAAATGCCGAGGCTTCCAGATGGTTCACTTCTACCGGCCAGTTCAATGGCAGATCGATCTCCCTGCTTAGGGTGCGAAGCTCGTACCCATTCTCTTTCTCTCTCCAGAACATAGGGTGTTTTGCACCGGTATAGCTTTTCCATGCCTTTCCCTCTTCGCACCAGAAGGCATCGTTGCTGTAGCCTCCCTCCTGCACGAATTCCAGGAACTCTGCGTTGGAGGTCAGGTATTTCGCTGCCTTGAATGCGGGTATGTGTGCCTGATGTGTTCCGTATTCATTGTCCCATCCAAAGAGCTGTGCCTCTTTGTTTTTGCCCAGGCTCACGCTTCCCGCACTGACCTCAAGAAGTGCATTTTTGGGTGCCGGCCCAACCCTTTCGCACGCTTTCCATGCTCTGTTTTCCTGTACGGAGGCAAGAGGAAGCTGGCGTATCAGTACGGAGGAGGTTTCAAGATGAATATTTTCATGTTCGATACCCATCAAAATGACCCACCAGTCTGAATCTTCCGTAAGCGGGAGTGCCATGGGAAGCGTGTCTATCAGATGATCGACGAGACGATAGACCTCATCGCGATAGGCCTGGACCCTTTCCAGACCCGGCCATTCGTAATGCGCTTCGTTCAGATCATCCCAGCTCATCTCATCCACCCCGACCGCAAAAAGCGATTCCAGTTCAGGGTCTATACGCTGATCGATGATCTTGGCGAGCTTGAGTTTGTTGATAAAAAATACCGCAGTATGTCCATAGTAAAAGATAATAGGATGGCGGAGAGGGTCTGCCTTGCGAAAATACGCCGTGGTATCGGCTACGATCGTAAAGAGCGATTCATAGCGTTTATAGCAGTGTTGAAAATAGGCTTTGATCTCTGCTCTTTTGAGACCGGTATCGGTCCCATGGAGCGTAGGCATACTTAGCACGCGTTATTCCTTGAAATAGTATACATGTAAGATACCTCGAAAGACTTAAAAGTCTGCTTTTTCCTTTGCACTCTCTATCATGGAAATAAAGATGGTATAAAGGTTTGCGATCACGGCACCGATCACCAATCCTGTCGCTAAAGCTTCATTGCCATAGAACTGTAAAGCAAAAAAAGCAGGCAGAAGGTGCAGGTCTGCGACCAGAGACCCTGCCAGGAGTTCAGCAGAAAGTAAATTTCTCACTCCTATCTTTAACAGTGTAGAGATCACATTCACGGATCCTGCTATAAACAATGCGACTACAGAGTGATCATACAGGAATGCCGCCGATGTCGTCAGTGACATCAAGGCAAAAAATATATAAAAAACTTTTCCCCAATTCATTTATCTTCCTTTTCAATCTATCTCGCCCCAGCTTCAGATGAAGCCATTGCGTTATTATAACCTAATTACAGGCTTCCATTTTCGTACATGGCACGCATTTTCTCTTTCTCTTTTTCCCTTTTGAGCTTCAGTGCTTCTTTTTCTCTAAAGGCGCTGACAGAGAAGCCAAGCCACATCAAAATAGGCGAAGCCACAAAAATAGAAGAGTACGTACCGACGATAATCCCTACAAGGAGTGTGAAACTGAACCCGTTGATGATCTCCCCTCCGAACAGATAGAGGGTAAGCACCACGAAGAAAGTGGTCAGTGATGTCAGTGTCGTACGTGAAAGCGTACGTGTCACGGACTCATCGATGATGGTCCCGAGATCGGGATCTTTGATCGTTCTGATCCCTTCACGGATACGGTCAAAGACGATGATCGTATCGTTCAGTGAATATCCCAATATGGTCAAGAGTGCTGCCAGAATATCCAGGTTGACCTCGACCGAGAAGAGGACGATCATCCCCATGGCGATCGTCACATCGTGCATCAGCGCCATCACCGAAGCCACGGCAAAACGCCACTCGAATCTGAATGAAACATAAATAAGGATGCCTATGATGGCCAGTACCATGGCCATCAGCCCCTTTTCACGCAGTTCGGATCCCACTTTGGCACCCACCATGTCCACACGTCTCACTTCAAAGTCACCGGTGTCCTTGAGCAGGGCTCTCATTTTATCCCCGACATCTTCGCCCAGCGCCTTTGAACTGGTTTTGGTACGGATGACCACTTCATCCTCACCGCCAAAAAAGGTCACGGTCGCACCTTCATAGGACCCATCAGACTCTACCGCTTCCCTCACCTTGTCTATAGGGGCTTTACCCTCATACTGTACCTGTATCAGCGTACCTCCGGCAAAGTCTATACCGTAGTTGAACCCTTTGCCGATGATCAAGCCCAAAGAGATGATCAGCAGTGTGATAGAGAGGAGCCCGAAACGTTTGCTCTTTCCCATCAACGAAAGAGGTTTTTTATATTTGAACACTTCCATTATTTCGTCCCCTCTTTCCTGATACCGAACCAGATGCCCAGTCTGTTTTTGTCTATCTTCGGCAGCAGCCATTGATAGATACCGTGTGTCCCTACGATCGCTGTCAGCATCGATGCCATGATACCGATGCTCATCGTCAGCGCAAAACCTTTGATCGGCCCTGTGCCGTACGCATAAAGTACGGTTGCAGCGATCAATGTGGTGATGTTCGCATCCCAAATGGCAGTAAAGGCATTACTGTACCCGTTCTCTATCGATTTGACCACCGATTTACCTTCATGCAGCAGCTCCCTGATACGTTCACTGATGATGACGTTCGCATCCACCGCCATACCTACGGTCAAGACGATACCTGCCATTCCGGGCAGGGTGAGCGTTGCGCCAAAGAGCGACATGATCGCAAGGATCAAAAAGAGGTTTCCTATCAATGCCACATTGGCGATAACGCCTGCCATACCGTAATAGAAGACCATGAAGAATACCACCAGAATAAACCCTAAAACCAATGCGATGGAGCTGGCCTTGATGCTGTCCGCACCCAGACTCGGGCCGACAGAACGTTTTTCCATCACATAGACAGGTGCAAGCAGTGCGCCTGAACGCAGTGCGATCGCAAGGTCATGGGCTTCCGAGAGTTCGAATCTTCCGGAGATCTGTACCCGTCCCCCGCCGATACGCTCGTTGATGACCGGTGCAGAGTAGACCTTGTCATCCAGCACCACCGCCATACGCTTCCCGACGCTGATCCCTGTGAAGTCACCGAATATTTTGGCACCCTGCCCGTTGAGGGTAAAGTTGATCACAGGCTGATTACCCTCATCAAAACCGACCTTTGCATCGGTGAGCATGGAACCGTCCAGTACCGGGATCGCACGGAGCAGATACTTCTCATCGGTATTGACATCCGGGAGTATCACATCACCGTAACTTTTTGCTTCGGCCACACTCATGGTGTTCACCCTGATATTTCTGTCTTCATCCACCGCCATCAGCTGCAAATGGGCCGCACGTGCGATAAGCTCGCGGATACGCTGCTCGTCTTCCTGTGTCTTGATACCCGGCACCTCTACAAGGATCTTATCTTCACCCTGCTTCGCGACGGTCGGCTCTGCGAGCCCGAACTCGTTCAGCCTGCTTCTGATGGTATCCACGGCCTGCTGGATCGCATTCTGTTTCGTACGCGCTACTTCGGCTTCGGTCATCGCCAATGAAAACTTCATTCCATCGTTAATAAGCGTGATACCCTCCAGCTCTTTTTCCAACAGTGCTTTGGCCTTGTTGATATCGTCCTGATCGAGCACTTCAAAGGTGATCTTTTCGCTGTCCACCATACGCAGCGCATCAAAGATGATCTCCTCATCGTCAAAAATGTACTTGACAGAGGCGGCCATAGATTTGATGCGCGACTCTATGGCGATCTCGCTCTTCACTCCGAGAAGCATGTGCAGACCGCCCTGAAGATCAAGGCCCAGAGTGATCTTCTTTCCTGCTTCACTTTGCGTCAAAGAAGGAATGGAGAACACCACGCCGAAGATCAGTGCAAAAGCGAAAAGGATGACCCTGAAATTAAGCGTTTTCACCCGAATCAACCTTTTTAGCTACAAATGCTCTATCCAACTTGACCACCGTATCCTCATTTAATTTGATTTTGATAAAATCTTCTTCAGTTTTAACGATATCAGCAATAAGACCACCGGTTGTGATGATCTTGTCACCCTTGGTCAAGCCTTCAAGCATCGCTTTGTGTGCTTTCTGGTGTTTTTGCTGCGGTCTGATAATCAAAAAATAAAAAATCGCAAATAAAATGATGAGGGGTAAAAATGAACCGATCATACTGCCTTGTTCTGCTCCCATAGGAATCCTTTTGAATAAAATTAGCCAATATTCTAGCACCTTTGAACTAACAAGAGGCTTTGTCATAGCACTTTTGAGTTCAGCCTTTATCTACCTCAGCTACTGGGGTTTCAACCATCCTCTGGCCCATACGATCTTGGCGATCTCCGCACTCTACTTGCTGCTGAAAGAAGAGAAAAAGGTCTGGCTCTTTTCAGGCGCTTTCACAGGACTTTTCTGGTTCTGGTGGATCACTCTGAGCTTCAAACACTACGGGATGCTCTGGGCTATTCCCATTGGCGTGTTCATCATCATGGCAACGTACGGGGTCCTCTTTTGGCTGCTCGCATGGATCAGCGAAAAGACCACGCTCTTTGCTGCTCCCTCCTCGACCCTGCTTCCCCTGCTGCTCAAGGCTTTGGGACTGCTGACCCTGAGCTATATCCATCCCTTCTCTTTTGACTGGCTCAAACCCGAGCTGATGTTCGTAGAGAGTTATCTGGGCATAGAGAAATGGCAGTTCGGGTTGGTACTCGCGGCTGTCGTTCTGAGTATCTGGAAGGGGCAGTTTTTCTATCTTTTGCTGATCCTCTTTGCCTATCAGCCTCCGCTTTCAACCCCTGTCAATGTGGACAATGGCATTGCATTGGTCACCACACATACCTCTGTGCAGGACAAGTGGAACGAGAAACTGCAGCCCGAGCAGTTTGAAACGCTTTTTGACGCTATAGACCGTGCGATAGACAACAACAAAAAGCTGATCATACTGCCTGAGTCGGTCTTTCCCGTCTTTCTCAACCGCTCTCCAAAACTGATCGAAAGACTGCAGGAAAAGGCCAAACAGATCTCCATCGTCACAGGGGGGCTTTACTGGGATGGCAAAACGCCCCGGAACACAACCTATATTTTTACTGCTAACAAAATTACAGTGGCCAATAAAGTCCTGCTGGTCCCCTTCGGAGAAAGCAACCCACTGCCGGACTTCCTGAGCGACTGGGTCAATGAGGTTTTTTATGACGGTGCAGTGGACTACGTGGCAAGCGACCATGTCATCGACTATAAAATAAATGGTGAAACCTACAGAAATGCGATCTGTTTTGAAGCCACCAGCGAAAAGCTCTATGAGGGCAATCCGAAAAACATGATCGTACTGAGCAACAACGGCTGGTTCACCCCCTCCATAGAGCCGACACTGCAAAAGCTCCTGCTCCAGTACTACAGCAAGAAGTACGGAACGACCATCTATCACGCTGTCAATATGTCGGAATCCTATGTGGTGAGAAACGGAAAAGTCGATCAATAAAAAACCTTAACGGTTTCGTGAAAATAAATTTTTGATATACTTGAAGGCTCGAAGCATCAAGTCATTTACTTAAAAAACAGGATACAACATGAATTACCTACATCACTATAAGATCAGAAAAAACATCATGGGGCTCTTGCTCCTGATCGTCATGCTCTTTGGAACATATGCCGCATTTGCTGATACGCTAAAAAGCGAACTGGGCCCGGAATCAACTAGTTTATGGATCGAGATAGCGCCTTACTCAGGATATATAGCATTAGGAGCCATCCTCCTCTATATACCCCTAAACTTATTAGATAAGAGACTTTACGAAAAGGCGCTGAAAGAGCATCAAAACAAAAGTGGCAACTAAAGTTCTCGCCTGCGAAAAGTTTTGTATTTTGGTTATAAACTCACATTTAGCTAGTATAAAAAATTGAAGTATGGGTTACCACGTGCAACGTGGGAACCAGTAAATAATCTCAATAGACAGCTTTTTTCAATGGTTGATTGCAAACTATTGAAAATTAGTTACTTTGTGATGTTGAATTTGCAAGTGGCTCTATTTTATAAGGTTTTGAGAATAAGACACTTTTGATATACTCTAATTAGCAAAAAAGAATGGATTTATGTTGATGATAATTAAAAAAGTAGTTTTATCTATTGTTGTAACAACATTGATTTATTCTATAGTTGTGTTTATTATTAGCCCTTTTTTGATAGCTTTTGGAGAAAGAACATTTTTAAATATTATTATAGATTTTCTTTTTTCATTTCCTGTAAATTGGCATGATTTAATAGTTAATAAATCACTATTATTTGTTGTATTAAATGGGTTATTCTGGAGTATATTAGGACATATAATATTCTATAGTACTGTCATATCTTTTGGAAAAAATGATGAAAAATAGATTTAAAATAAAGCTATTGCTTCTATTTATTTTTATAGTTATTTGTTTTGGATTGAGTATTTTTTTCATCCAGATGTATCCTTTTGCTGAAGGAGTGGCTAAAGATGCCAGAGAAAAGACATATGAACATAAAACAATTGATGAAAAGTCCTTCACGGTAGAAGATATAGAAATATTTTATGATACACCAGTATGGGAACTCATGAAAGTAATAAAGAGTAACAATATTAATAAAATCAAAAGCCTATTGGATGAAAACTGCTCATTGGTAAATGTAAGTAATCCCACATTTGATACGACACCAATATTTTGGTCAATACGTGCAGAGAGATATGAAGCTACAAAGTTACTTTTAGAGTATGGGGCTAATCCAAATTATCAATCAAAAATAGTTGGTTCTAATCCACTTTTCACAACCATTTCTCATTTATGGGATGATATTCAAGCTAATGAAGATCCTAGATTTGTTAAGTTATTACTGGCATATGGCGCAGATCCCAATAGTGTATATTGTGCTCCCAAAGAAACCGGAACAAGTAATTCTATAGAATGTGGTACGTCGGCTCTTAGCTATGCAGTTACTCGTGGTTTCGACAAGGTGAAACTGTTGGTAGAAGCAGGAGCAAATATTAACTATCAGTCACCAAGTGGTGAAACGGCAGCGATAGTAGCATTAACTATGGAAAAGATAGATATTGCTTATTATTTGATTGTAGAACAGAATGCAAATATTGTTGATCCTTATTATTTTTACAGTTTTGACGATGACAAATTAGAAGTAAATGATCCTAGGTATCCTGTGGATTTACTCCGATATTGGATATTAGATTTGGATTCAAACGAGTATAAGGTTAAAATGGAAATCGTTAAAGAGTTTAAGAGACAAGGTATTGATTATAGTAAAACAAAACCAGAGGAGAGAATACTTGAATATATTAAAAAACTTTTTCCAATAAATTGGATGGAATATCTAAAAAGATATTAACTTAACATGTTCCCAAGCAAAACCTTATAATCTAACATATTTTATAAGGTTATCCGCTGTAGCGACGTTTGCGAGCCATAAATCTGTACCTTTCAAGAGAAAACCTTATAAAATGTTCTATATAGGAGTTTTTATAAGATAAGGTACATCTTCAGCTACACATAAAACTTGGAAGACCTCAACAACTTCATTGCATGCTCGATCCTGTCTTTCAAGGCCGCTTCATGTTCGCATAGAAGAGGGTCTATATTTAACGTTTTGTTTTCAGACTTCGCTTTGATCTCGTTGAGTAGCACTGCGCGTTCTTTGCAGTTACGGTACTCGCGCAGAGGCTTTAGCAGGATATTCAATTCATCCACGATCAGCTGCGTCTCTTTTTCCCCTATGACATGGAAGAAATCCTCTATCAGTGTCTGCAGGGACTCCATCGCCGTAAAGATCTCTTCAAGCAGCGCTTCGTCATACCCCTCTTTGGTTTTTTCAAGCAGTGTTTCAAACCGTTTCAACTGCTTTTTTACCGCTTTTTTCACCTCTTTTTTCAAAGGCTGGAACTGCTGATACTGCTGCTCGTAGAGTTCTCTTGTGAGTATCTGTATCAGCTGGGTGAACGGTTTGGCTAAAAGCATCTGGGTGACATCCCTCTCCTCCTGAAAGGTCAGGCTCTTTAGCTCGCTGTACAGACTGAGCTTTGCACTCTCCTGTGCCGCACAAAGGTCCTCCAGAAAGTAGAGGTACCGCAACAGTTTTGTCTCTTCATGGTACCGCAGCAGCAGATTGGTGCAGAAACGCTGTACATTGGGCGTAAAAAGAGAGGAAAACGTCTCTAAAAGCGTAGCGGTACGACGCAGCAGTACGCGCAGGCGGTGCAGTGTCGCACTGCTGTGTTTCTGCTGAAAGTTCACCTTATAGTGATGCAAAAGCCGCAGGTTCCTGTAGAGTACCAAAGCCACGCCGTCACGCACATACAGCCTCCCCGGCACTTGCCAGAAAAAGAGGTTGGCAGCTTCATACGCATCGATATTTTCATAGAGTTTGTCCAGATTATACTCCATCGGCTTGACATACAAAGCGAGTGACCTGTCACTGTACTTCCCATCTTTGTCGATCTCTTTGAGCACAAAGGTCTGCAGTGTCTGTAGGACTTCAGAGTCCCTCATTGCCTTGTCATCGTTAAAAGATGCCACCAGGATATACATGCCTTCGAGTTTTTTCAGGTATTTGAAAACCGTAAAGGTCTCTTCATTCAGAGTAACCGTGTATATCTCTTTCAGAAGCTTTTTGCCGATGGCATTTTTGCGCTCCGAAAGATATGCTTCTTCCGTGACAGGGGATGGTGTTTCCTTCCCCTCCTTGTCGATCACTACTTTCGTATAGGTATCAGGAAACGACTGACGGTAATAACACTCCGTATCCTTGTCGGACCTGCTATAGAAAAGCTCGGTCTTTTCCGTGCTATGTTCCTGTGTTTTCAGCCAGCGTTCGATATCTGCGGATACCAAAAATTTGCGTTGTATCTTATTCATAAGGCTGATTATAGCAAAGAATACTTCAGTTGTTATATGAAATTTTCTCCCGCACTACCAAAGCGCAAATGATTGACAAGCTGCCCATTTTTAAACTATAATGCCCGACATGATTGGCAAAAGGAATTTTATGCAGTTTGTTGATGGGTTTCACACACAAAAGCCTCTAAAATACGCGCTATCCCTATGAAGATAAAACGCTTCTTTCAATACCCCATCAAAGGGTACCAGTACATTTCCAAAATGCTTCCCGGCTCCTGCCGCTATTATCCCACCTGTTCCGAGTATGCCTCGTGGCAATTCGAGTTCAATGCTCCCCATAAGGCATTTGCAGCCACATCCTTGCGTATCTTGCGCTGCAACCAGTTGTTCAAGGGCGGTATTGACTACCCTCTGGTGGAGTTCACACCTCCGAAACACACCTGTTTACTCAAGTTTAATGCATATTGTGGCAAAATCAATATCATTTATTGGCTGGTGCCTAAAAGTACGGACCGGACCAATCGACTCTACTATGTACTAAAGGACTTTGATGCCATTAACGCTAAACGCTCCACTTGACATGCACCTGCATCTCCGGGACGGGGAAATGCTGGAAAATATTGCCAAAGAGAGTGCCCGTACATTCTCGGGTGCCATTATCATGCCCAACCTCGTGCCTCCTGTCAGCACCAAAGAAGAGGTCATCGCCTATAAACAGCGTATCATGGCTGCGATCGGGAATGAAAAGTTCACTCCCTATATGACACTTTTTTTCAAACCCTCCTATGACAGGGCGTTTCTGGAATCGGTCAAAGAGCATATCACTGCGATCAAACTCTACCCTGCGGGCATTACCACCAATTCAGAAGGCGGTGTCAGCGGTTTTGATGTGGAGGAGCTGCGACCTGCGCTCGAAGCGATGAGCGAGCTCAATATCCCGTTGTGTGTCCATGGAGAGACCAACGGTTTTGTGATGGACAGAGAAGCGGAATTCGTCTCCATCTACGAAAGACTGGCTTCGGCCTTCCCCAAGCTCAAGATCATCATGGAACACATTACGACCAAAGAAAGTGTGGATGCGCTGGACCGGTATGAAAACCTCTATGCCACCATTACCGCACATCATCTGCTGATCACGCTTGATGATGTGGCAGGGGGCATGCTGAAACCGCACCTCTTCTGCAAACCTATCGCCAAACGTCCCGAAGACAGGGAAGCGCTGCTGAAAGTGGCGCTGGAAGCACACCCGAAAGTGATGTTCGGTTCAGACTCCGCCCCGCACCCTCAGCATGCCAAAGAGTCCTGCGGCTGTGCAGCAGGTGTCTTTACCGCACCGATAGCCTTGCAGGTCTTGGCCGAGCTCTTTGAAAAAGAGCATGCACCGCTTGAAAATCTTCAGGCCTTTGTATCCGGAAATGCCCAGAAGATCTATGGGATCACCCCTCCTGCCAAAACCGTGATGCTCGAGAAAAAAAGTTTTCACGTACCCTCAAACTATAAGGGCGTCGTACCCATGTACGCCGATGAGCAGATACGCTATAGCATCAAAGCCGTGAGCAATGGATAAGCCTATCCGGGTCGTCCATAGTGATGCCTCCGCATCAAATATTCCAGTAATCAAAAAGAGAAAGGAAACCGTATGATTGCAAACAATATTGAAGATCTCATAGGCAATACGCCTTTAGTGAAAATTCACTCGCTCTCCGATGAAACAGGTACCACCATCCTGGGAAAATGTGAATTTATGAACCCTACCAGTTCTGTCAAAGACCGGATCGCATTCAATATGATCAATGAGGCGCTCAGATCAGGGGATATCGACCAGGATACGACGATCATTGAGCCTACCAGCGGCAATACAGGGATAGGCCTGGCTGCGATCTGTGCAGCCAAAGGGCTGAAACTGATCTTGACGATGCCCGAATCGATGAGCATCGAACGCCGGAAGCTTCTGACGCACCTGGGTGCCGAACTGGTGCTCACCCCTGCATCCGAAGGGATGTCCGGAGCCATCAGCAAGGCAGCCTCTTTGGAAAAAGAGCTTGGAAATGCCAAAGTACTGCAGCAGTTCAACAATCCGAGCAACCCCGATATCCACCGCAGGACCACTGCCCCGGAGATACTGAAATCCACGGAGGGCAAACTCGATATCTTCGTGGCTGCGGTTGGTACAGGCGGTACCGTGACCGGTACAGGAGAAGTACTCAAAGCAGAGATCCCTGCACTTAAAACGATAGCGGTAGAGCCTGCCGATTCACCTGTGCTCGAAGGCGGGAGTGCCGGGCCGCATAAGATTCAGGGGATCGGTGCGGGATTCATACCTCAGATACTCAATACGGAAGTCTATGACGAAGTCCTCTCGGTAAGCAATGAAGAAGCTTTTGCCATGGCACAGAAAATTGCCAAAGAAGAAGGCCTGCTGATCGGTATCTCTGCAGGTGCCAACCTCCATGCGGCCTACACCATGGCAAAACGGCCTGAGAACAAAGGTAAGACCATCGTCACGATCCTCTGTGATACCGCGGAGCGTTATCTCTCCACGGAGCTGTTTGACAGCTGATGCCGAAGATGCAAGCCCCTTTACCCCTGCTGCTTGAAACGATCAAGATAGAAGAGGGAAAGATACACAACCTCCCCTACCATCAGGCGCGCTGTGACCGGAGCCGTAAAGAACTTTTCGGCTGCACAGAAAGACTGGATCTCTCTTCACTCATCGATGCGCCAGAAACAGGCCTCTACCGTTGCCGCATACGCTACGAAAGATCCCTGCATTCCATAGAATATATCCCCTACACCCCCAAAGCGATCACTTCACTGAGGATCGTCACGGCGGAGATCGACTACAGTTTCAAATATGCGGACAGAAGCGCTTTGGATGCCCTGCTTGCTTCCAACAAAGATGTCGATGAGGTGATCATAGAAAAAGAGGGGTACCTGACCGACACGACCATCGCGAATATCGCCTTTTACGATGGCAGCCAATGGTTCACGCCCGAACGGCCGCTGCTCAAAGGTACCATGAGGGCAAAGCTCATAGACGAAGGGTTTCTGAAGACAAAGCAGATCAAACGTGAGGACCTTGGAAAATTCACACAAGTAGCTCTAATGAATGCTATGATAGGATTTAAGATCATTAACCCTGTGAAGATAGTGTAATGCTTTCACTACAAATGACCTAGAAGGTGCACCATGACCATGAATATTTTACAAACCCCCGAATATCGTACCCTTATGCAAAGGCATATTTCCGACACTATTCACTATCTGTTTGAAAAGGACCAGGAATTTGCACTGGCGTGTGAGGTCAAATACCTTACCTTTACCCCGGAGTTGCCTGCTTCCATCAAAGAGTCATTTGAAGATACGGTGCTCTTTATATTGAGCGGCTTTACCTTTGAAAGTTCAAAACTTGAAGAGGGATACTTCTCGTTCGAAGCGGGATTCGGAAGTGAAAATTTCGGTTCGGTAGTATCCGTTCCGCTGCTTGCCATCAAACAGATCTTCGTAGGTGAAAACCCTCTGGTGATCAATCTTTCAAGCCCGGGAATAACGGATAAGGAGAAAAAAGAAAAAAGTGCCGCCAAAAAATCTTCCATGGAAGCACTTCTGAGTAATCCTGAGAACAAAAAACTCCTCAAGACCAAAAAATAAACGGTGACGCTTAGCAGTGTCCCGCTAGAATGAAGTTCACGACATTTTCTACATAGGCATTATGTTTGTTCTCTTTCGAATAGACGATGTAGAATTTACGTGTCATCGTATACCCTCTGAGTCTTGCCTCGTACAGTTCACCACTGGCCACTTCATCCATGATCGCATATTTGGACAATACAGACACTACAGGTCTTTCCGGATTTTTGTCACTTTTCTTGATCGTCTGCAATATGGTCGTGGTATTGCTCACTTCGGAAAGTACATTGAAACTTTTACACGAAACACCCAGATCATCAAAGACTTCCGCTACGATCTTTCTTGTATACGAACCCTCTTCGCGGCAGACCCAGTCAAAATCATAGAGATCTTCCGTTTTCACTATTTTGGAGATAGGCACATTGCTCACCAGTACCAGTTCATCTTCCAGCCACTCTCTGTAGATAAGGTCATTGTCCATCACTGGAGACTCGATAAGACCCACATCCAGCTTTCTGTCTTTGAGCTTTTGTATGATATCGTCGCTGAGATCTATATCCAGCTGCACATTGTTATTGATCGCTTCACCGATGGTGTTGAGACACTGCCCTGGAATAATATAGGTACCTATGGTAGGAGAAGCACCCAATCTGAAAGTGATCTCTTTATTGATGATCTTCAATATATCCTGTTCTGACGAGAGTATCTCTTTTTCGAGTCTACCTGCTATCTTGTAGAGCTCCTCTCCTTCATTGGTCAGTTTGATCCCGTTCTTTTTACGTTCGATCACTTTACAGCCAAGATATTTTTCTATAAATTTGATCTGCTGTGTGACAGCCGGTTGGGAGATCCCGAGCTTTGCCGATGCTTTAGAAAAACTTCTTTCACGCGCTACCGTTAAAAAGGTTTCCATTTTTACAAAATCTTTTAACATTAAATAATTCCTTCATTTATTATTCTATATCTTATTATGAATTGTATTATATCTGATTATACTTAAATATACATAAGTTGTTCTTATTAGAATAATTTTATTTTCTATTCCATGCTATGAAATTGTTTCGTTAATAAACATTACAGGTCCGGATGAAGCGATAGAAATCAGGCTTAATCAATTAAAGGGTATAATGTATATACTATAAGGAATATACGAACGTCATGGAAACAATTTTAAATGCACTGAACCCATCACAGAGAGAAGCGGTTGAACACATCGATGGTGCTATGCTGATCCTTGCAGGCGCAGGAAGCGGAAAGACCAAAACTCTCACCACCAGACTTGCCTATCTTGTAGGTGAAGTAGGAATAGACCCGGCCAATACACTTACCCTCACCTTTACGAACAAAGCTGCAGCAGAGATGAGAGAACGCGCACTTAAACTCATGCCGACGCAGGTCAGTTACCCTCCGCTATTATGCACCTTTCATAAGTTCGGTCTGCTTTTTTTAAAGTTCCACATAGAAAAGCTGGGCAGAAGCAACTCCTTTGTCATCATAGACAGTGATGACAAAAAACGCCTTTTACGCTCCATTGCGAAAGAGTTGAAGGTCGATCTGAACATTGCGTTCATCGCTTCTGAGATCTCAAAGTATAAAAACTCCCTGCTTACGCCTGAAGTCGTTTTGGAAAAGGCCGAACTGCCTGACTATAAACAGATAGCCGCTATTTATGAAAAGTATCAAGCCAATATCGAAGAGAACAATCTTGTAGATTTTGATGACCTCCTGATGCTGACCTACCAGATACTCTCTGAAAACGATGCGCTCAGACGTGAAACAAGCAACCGCTACCAGTACATTATGGTCGACGAATACCAGGATACGAACGAATTGCAGTTCCAGCTGCTTCAGCTTCTTTCCTCTGAACACAACAACCTCTGTGTCGTTGGGGATGATGACCAGAGTATCTATGGCTGGAGAGGCGCCAATATCCGAAATATTCTGGAGTTCGCTGATAACTTCGAACAATGCAAGACCGTCAAACTTGAAACAAACTACCGTTCCACAGAACCCATACTCAACGCTGCCAATACCCTGATAGAGCATAACTCTACACGCCTGGGGAAAAAACTGACTTCATTCAAGGGTGCGGGGCAAGAGATCAAGCTGCTCCACTCCCTCGATGAATCCATGGAAGCCAAAGCGATCGCGAGCGAGATCAAAAAACTGCTGGAGGAAGGTGCGGACCCTGACGAAATAGCCGTACTCTACCGTATCAATGCACTTTCACGTTCGCTCGAAGAGGGTTTCAGCAAAGAGGGTGTCAACTTTAAGCTCATCGGGGGCATGCGATTTTATGAACGTGCAGAGATCAAAGACCTCATCTCCTATCTCAGAGTGCTTTCCAATCCGCATGATGACTTTTCACTGGTACGTATCATTAACAAGCCCAAAAGGGGTATAGGAAAGGCATCCATCGAAAAGCTGCAAAAAGCTGCTTTTGAGGAAGGGGTCTCGCTCTTTGGATATATAGAAAAACACAGAAACGGTGCGCTGGCCTCTCTTGTCAGCAAAAAGGTGGCATCCGCACTCGAACAGCTGGTTGAAGATATAGAGATCCTGCAGGATGAACTCAAAAATGCACTGGGCAACTTTATCACGCTCTTTGAAGAACGCATCAAACTGAAAGACCATTATGCCGCTATGGTGGACGGGTTTGACCGTATCTTGAACATTGACGAGTTTTACGGCTACTTCAGGGATGCCGTGATCAAGAATCCCGACCTCACACTGGATGAGTTCCTCAATGACATTTCGCTGCAGAGCGACCAGGACCAGATAGAAGAGAATGCCATCACGATCATGAGCATCCATGCAGCCAAAGGCCTGGAGTTCGAACACCTCTTTGTCATCGGGCTGGAGGAAGAGTTCTTTCCTCTGCTTGGAGAAGGTTCCAACATGGAAGAGGAGCGCCGATTGGGCTATGTGGCCATTACCAGGGCCAAGTCTGACCTGACGCTTTGCTATGTCGACAGCCGCTTTTACAAAGGCCGGCGCAAGATGATAGACAAAAGCCGTTTCCTGGGGGAAGCAGGACTCATTCAGGATACCAGTCTCAAGATCACAAAAAGTTCCGCCTTTAAGAAAGGGGATCTCGTCAAACATAAGATCTTTGGTATCGGACGTGTGCAGGCGGCCAATAAATCCGGTAAGGAATATAAACTTTTGATCAATTTTGGCGGGAACAAAAAAGAGATTTTGAGTTCATTCGTACAATCCATATAAAGTGTTTGATCCTATGATGCAGCCGAAATTTTTTACCATGATGAGTTTTTCTCTTTACTTTTTTAGAAAAAGTAAGCAAAAAGCGTCATCCCTCTCGAATCGCTTCGCTTGCAAGGGCGTTCGGAATGACATTTTTTTGATCAAAAGAGATACACTTAACATGGCAGATTGTACTGGGAAGTTGGCATGAATCGTCTGTTTGTGGTGAATAAACCTATATTTCGTACTTCTAACGGATATATGGGGTATGTGAAGCGTAAGTACGGGACGAAAAAGGTAGGGTTTTCGGGGACACTGGACCCTTTTGCCACGGGCTGCCTGATCGTCGCTACAGGACAATACACCAAACTCTTCCAGTACCTTAAAAAAACGCCCAAAAGCTATCAGGCTACCCTGTGGCTGGGTGCGAACTCTCCGAGCCTTGATATCGAGAAGATAGACCGTATAGAAGAGGTACCGGCCTTCACTCAGGCACAGATAGAAGAAGTGCTGCACTCCCTGAAAGGCGAACTCACCTATTATCCTCCCAAATTCTGTGCCAAAAAGATCAATGGCAAGCGTGCCTATGAACTTGCGCGTGAGGGGCAAGAGGTGGAGCTTAAGACGATCACCTCCACGATCTACGATATCAGACTGCTCAACTATAACCATCCTTTTGTACACTTCGAGGCTACCGTAAGCGAAGGGACCTATATACGCAGCCTGGGAGCGCTCATTGCGGACAAACTGGGTGTGGACGGTACCCTTTCCAGCCTGCATCGCGTCCACGAAGGGGACTTCCATTATGAGGAGGAGAAAGCCCTTGATCCCTTTGCCCGCTTGGCCATTCCTGCAAATCGCTATACCGGCGAAGAGGCGTCTATGGAACTGGGGAAAAAACTCTCGGTCAACGATTTTAACATACAAAAGGATGGCGTTTATCTGATAGAGACCTCACACTTTTTTTCTATCATAGAGATCAAAGGGAAAGAGGTCATCTACCGGCTTAACCGTATCCCGAAGTTCGAGGAAAACTGATCTTTCTTTCCAAAGTATCGTTTGCTGAACGGTTGGGCATACAGGCCTAAGATCGTTCAACTTCCACACTATGAAAATGCATCATTATTTATAAAACGAATTTAGATATAATCATTCAGCTTGGTAAGGATAAAAATATGAATTTAAATATCAACCTAGAAGATATCTCGCAGATCATCATCGGTGCGTTCGCCTTGGCAGTGCCCATATCGTTTTCAGAAGAAGCATGGAGACTGGGCGAGACCCTGCCGCTCTCCAATCTCTTTCTGGTCATGCTGTTGTCTGTCTCTTTTTTAGCACTTTTTGCCTACCAGAGTGTCTTTCAGGGGAATATACTGCATAGACACTTCGTCTTTGTCTTTCGTATCATCATCGCCTATCTGATCACCCTTTGTGTGGTGTCACTGGTACTTTTGTCGTTAGACAAGTTTCCCCTGCTGGCCGATCCTATCGTTGCTATAAAACGGCTGATCGTCGTTGCCATGCCCGCCTCCATGGGTGCGATCGTGGTTGACAGTTTCGATAAAGAATAAGCCCAAAAGAGCGTGAGGAGTTTTCTTTGAAAGAAAAATTTGAAAAACTGCTGCAGACCCTTGATAATGATGAGATAGATATCATCGATAAACTGAGCCATATTATCAATTTTATAAGACCGGCTGATCCAAACGAGCTTGACTCCACACGGGAGGCCATGCAACATGTCATAGCGTTTTTTCAAAAAAAAGACCAGGTTGCCGCCACTATTTCCGATGAGATCAACCTTTTGCTGATCGGATCAAAAATATCTACCAATATCTCCAGTCTGGGTATTCTGTCACGCGATGGCTTTCGCCATGAACTACATGAACGCTTTTATAATAAATTTCTCCCGAAACCTCCGAAAAAAGGGGATTTTGGATATATCTTTACGACGCTCTTTCATAAAAAAGAGGACCATCTGTGGGTGAACAGGCTGGAAGATGAAGAGTGGATCGCATTTTTCGCTTCAATTCTGTCGAGTGAAAGCTATCAGGAAGAGACAAAAGACCATCTCTTTTCCGAACTCTTGTATGCTGCCGAGATCATATCGATCTGGATAGCTTCCGAAGAGTTCAATGACAACTTCATCCGACTGGACCGATCACTTTTAAATAAAGATTCGGCTTTTATCGCACTGGAGCGGGACATCAATGACTTTATCCATAAGATCCAGGCGGCATCGATAGACCTTGCTTCCACGGATCTTGATCTCCGGCATATCCAGGTACTGATCGAGCAGTGCAGAGAACAGGTCAATCTCTTAAAGAAAAAATCTATCAACAAGGGGATCTCCGTAGATTTTACCTATGAACTCGAGCGTCTTGGACAGATGATCCAGAGGATCGAAGAGATCTTGAACCTGATCAAAAAGTTTGACACACCTGAATCCTACCTTGTCTTTATGAAACTCTTTAAAGAATCGGTGAAAAAAAATGCAACCAGGAACTCACTCCTTGAAGTCTATCAGCAAAGCATCCGGGTGGTCGCAAAAAGTGTGACCAACAACACCAGCGAGCATGGCGAACACTATATCACGCAAAATATGCAGCAGTATATCAAGATGCTTTCAAGTGCAGGCGGTGCCGGTATTATCATCGCTCTGATGGCACTGATCAAGATCAATATCATGCAGGCGGGATATTCAGAAGGTACGGAGACGCTCTTTGCAAGTTTGAACTATGGACTGGGATTCGTGCTGATCCATCTTCTGGGCTTCACCATTGCCACAAAGCAGCCTGCCATGACCGCCTCCACCTTTGCAAAAGCGATCGAAAAAGAGGAGAGGAACCGGGCGAACCAGAAAAAACTGGTAGCGCTCATCATCCAGGTGAACCGTTCGCAATTTGCGGCGGTTTTCGGAAATGTCGCACTTGCATTACTGGTAGCATTTGGCATCGCGTATATTGTGATCGGCCGCGGGGACAGCATCCTCTCTCCGGAAGAGACACAGTACTATCTGCAGGGACTTCAGCCCTATCCGGCTTTAATATTCGCGGCGATCGCGGGGATCTGGCTGTTCTGTTCAGGGCTGATCGCAGGGTATTTTGACAACCGCGCAAATCTTTTGGAACTGAAAGAGAGGTATTTCTATCATCCTTTACTGAAAAAGTTCCTCAAAGACGAAAAAAGAGAAACACTTGCCTGCTTTCTGCATGAGCATCACGGGGCCATGGCCGGGAACTTCTTTTTTGGTATCCTTTTGGGGATCACCCCCTACCTGGGCTCTCTGCTTGATCTGCCGCTTGATATCAGGCATGTCGCTTTCTCTACGGCATATTTGGGCTACAGCAGCATGCATATCGATATTTCAATGGGTGAATTCTTTCTGCTTCTGCTTTTCGTACTTCTGATCGGCCTGGTCAATCTCTCGGTGAGTTTTATCCTTGCGCTCAAAGTGTCTCTTTTATCAAGAGATTCCTACTTCGGGAACTTCTTTTCATTTGTCAGACTCTTGGCCAAAGAGGTACGAAGTCGGCCGCTTGACCTGTTCTTCCCTCCCAAAACAGTCACGGAAGAAAAAAAGGACAACGCAGACTGACGGTTACCTTTTCGATCAAAAGGTATGCTCCGTTAGCTACTTGGCGGAAGCTGCGGTTTTCTTGTTTTGCTGTTCAGCCTTGAATCCTCCGCCCAGGCTCATATAGAGCATGACGGCAGATTTCAGGGTTTCGAATTTGATGTTCTCTGTCGAGAGGGCGACCTCGAACTCTTCTTTTCTTACTTCCAGGAACTCCAAGTGGGTGGCGAACCCCTCTTTGTACTGTTGCTCAATGATCTCTTTTTTCTGGCTGATCGCACGGTGCCTCTTCTCCTGGGAGCGCAGCCTCTTTTTGTTTGACGCGTAGGCATGCAGCGTGTCTTTGACTTCCCCAAAGGCTTTTCTCAGCGTATCTTTATACTCCTGCAGTGCGATCTTCTGATCGATCTTGGTTATTTCGATGTTCGCCTGTATCTTGCCGAAGTCCAGGATCGGTGCCATAAGGTTGGCACCGACGGAATAGATATCATTGCTGGAGGTGAAGAGACGGTTCAGGTCCGCGCTTACATACCCTGCGGACCCGCTCAGGGAGATCGAAGGGAAAAATGCACTTCTCGCAACGGATACCTGGAAAGCGCTTGCTTTTACTTTGGCCTCCGCCGCCTGGATATCGGCCCTTCTTTGGAGTATATCCGAAGGGAGGTTGGACGGTACGGGCAGCGTATAGGCGCTGTATCGGGCATTTTTTATCTCAGTGGTACTCTGATACACCTCTCCTGGCTCTGCACCAAGAAGAATGGAGACCGCCGTTTTGTAAGCGCTTAAGAGATCTTTCTGCTTCATCATCTGGTCATAGAACATCTCGACCAGGGATTCTTCCTGCAGCAGGTCGCTTTTGCGGATCAACCCGACCTTGTACTGGTTCTCCATATAGGTATAGAAAGCTTTTTCGTTACGGTACTGCTCTTGGCTTATCTGATAGATCCTGGTGTTGGTCTTGAGCCCGTAATAGGCGATGATGCTGTCAGCGATGACACGCTGTTTGATACTCTCTTGGAGATAGTACTCTCTCATCATCTCTTCAAAGGCGGCCATTTTTGTATTTCTCAGTCTCCCCCAGAGGTCCACTTCATACGCAGCCATTGCGCCCACATCGAACTGATCATACGTGAAGCCCCGGTCAAAGGGGACGTTATAACTTTGTGTGGTTGCGGCAGCGCCATAGGCATCTATTCTGGGGAGCTGCTCACTCTTTTTGATATTCAAGAATTCTCTAAAACGCATGGTTTTGAGGGCTGCGATCTTCAGATCACTGTTCTTGTTCAATGCTTCCTGCACGAAAAGATCCAGCTCTTTGTCCTGGAAATTTTCCCACCACTTGTCGTTCAGCAATCGTTTTTCATTCTCATTGATACCGCTGTTCTTTGGAAGCGCAGTATTTGGAAGGTTCGGATCCTGTGTAAGCGAACAGCCGCTTATCATCAAGAGGCTCAAGGCCAAAGTGACATGTTTCATTCGTTTTCCTCCTTCTTTTTGGAACTAAGTTTTGAGATCAGCACATAAAAGAGCGGGATGAACACTATCGCGATAAAGGTCGCCGAAAGCATACCTCCGATGACCCCTGTACCGATGGAGTGTCTGCTGGCTGCACCTGCGCCGCTGCTGATCGCAAGCGGGACCACCCCCAGCGTAAAGGCCAGAGAGGTCATTATGATGGGTCTGAACCTTATTTTGGCCGCTTCGATCGCGGCATCGTAAGTGCTCAGCCCCTCCTCTTTTTTCTGCATGGCGAACTCTACGATCAAGATGGCATTCTTTGCTGCAAGTCCGGCAAGCAGCAGAAGGCCTATCTGAAAATAGATGTCGTTCTCAAGCCCTCTCAGAAGTGTAGCGATCACTGCACCGAACAGCGCGAACGGCACGGCAAGGATGACCGAAAGAGGCATCGCCCACTTCCCGTATTGCGCAGCCAGTATCAGATAGAGCAGTACCATACCGAAACCAAAGGCCAGGGTACTGCTGCTCGCGATCTGCTTTTCCTGGTATGCTGTACCGATCCAGCCAAGCGAATAGCCTTCCGGAAGTACTTCTGCCGCTACCTCTTCAATGGCCTTGATCGCGTCACCGGAGCTGTACCCCGGTGCAGGCTGTCCCGAGATCTTTGCCGAAGGGAAGAGGTTGAACCGCTCCGCAAGGTCAGAGCCTGTCACCTTCGTGAATTCCACCAGAGAGCCTACGGGGATCAGCATCCCTTCGCTGTTTCTCACAAAGACCTTTTCCAGGTCCTGCGGATCCTTTCTGAATTCGCCGCTTGCAGCGATATTGACCTTGTAGGTACGCCCGTGAAGGTTGAAATCGTTGATATAGTAATTCCCGAAGGTCGCATTCAGTGTCTCATAGATATCCGATACGCGGACGCCTTTTGCTTTTGCTTCTTCCGTTTTTACCAGTACCCTGTACTGCGGTACATTGGCATTGAGCGTTGTTCTTACCCCTACCAGGTCTTCACGCTGATTTGCCTTTTGAATGATCTGCTGCACATAGGTGTTGATCTCGTTCACATTGGCACCGGTCCTGCTTTGCAGATACATATCAAATCCGCCCGTCATGCTCAAACCTCTGATAGGCGGAGGCAATACAGAAATAGAAAATCCGTTCGGTATGGCCATCATCTGTTGTGAGAACTGTCCCGACAAAGCCCCGGCATGCTGGCTCGCAAGCGGTCTTTCATCCCATGGTTTGAGTTTGACGATGGTGGCCGCCGCATTCGTTTTTTCAGCAAACGTCATAAAGTCCAGTCCGGTAAAGGATACGACATGATTGACGTTCGGGTCTTTGGCAATGACATCATAGATATCGTCCGTCAATGCTTCGGTCCTGTTCAGGGAGGAGGCCGGAGGATTGTAGCTCAGGACAAATATCGTTCCCTCGTCTTCCTGCGGCACCAGTCCTGTTTTCATCATTTTCAGCATACCTAAAGAGGCATAGATCAATACACCGAACAGAAGGAGGCTGATCACACTGTATCGGATCGTTGCCTTAACGGTTCTTGTATATCCGCTCGTAACCTTGTCGAAGAAGGTGTTGAACAGCTTGAAGAACCCCTTGGGTTCGTGGTGCACCGGTTTGAGGATCCTTGCGCAGAGCGACGGGGTCAGTGTAAGCGCCACAAAACCTGAGATCGCAACAGATATCGCGATCGTGACGGCAAACTGCTTATACATCTCTCCCGTCAATCCTCCCAGGAATGCGACCGGGATAAATACCGCCGAGAGTACCAGCACGATCGCTATCAGTGCGCTGGAAACCTCTTTCATCGCTGTGAATGTGGCTTCACGGGGGCTCAACCCTTCGCTCATATGCCTTTCGACGTTTTCGATCACAATGATGGCATCATCGACAACGATACCGATCGCAAGCACCAGACCGAAAAGCGTCAAAAGGTTGATACTGAAACCAAGCAGGTGCATCCCCGCAAAGGCCCCTATGATCGATACGGGAACCGCCAGAATAGGGATGAGCGTGGCTCTCCAGTTCTGCAAAAAGAGGAAGATCACGGCGATGACCAATATAAGCGCTTCAATGAACGTATATACCACCTCTTTGATGGAGATCTCGACAAAGCCTGTAGCATCGTAAGGGATCTCGTAAGAAACACCCTCAGGAAACTTTTCGGCGGCTGCAGCGAGCACTTTTTTTGCCTCTTTTGCCGTCTCTAGCGCATTGGCGCCTGATTGCAAGAAGAGCGCTACCGGTATCGCAGGGACCTTGTCGAGCTTTGATACAAGGCTGTAGTTCTGCGCGCCCAGTTCTACGGTAGCTACCTCTTTCAGTTTCAGTGAGGCACCGTCCTTCTGGGAGCGCAGTATGATATCATCAAACTCTCTGGGATCGCTCATACGCTCCTGGGCCAGAATGGTATAGGTGAACATCTGCTTTTCATCCAGGGGCTCGGCACCGAACTGGCCTGCCGCATACTGTGCATTCTGTTCCTTGATGGCATCGATGACATCTTTGGGCGTCAGATCGTACAAAGCGAGTTTTTCGGGGTCTATCCATACACGTATCGCGTAATCTTTTGCTCCGAAGATGACCACATCACCAACTCCCTTCACCCTTTTCAGGTCATCGGTGATATTGATCAGCGCATAATTTGACAGGAATGTAGTGTCCTTGCTCTTGTCAGGCGAATAAAAAACGGAAACGAGCAGCATGCTCGGAGATCTTTCATAGACTCTGATCCCCTGTCTTTGTACCGCTTCTGGAAGACGCGAGAGTGCAACCTGTACCCTGTTGTTGACATCGATCTTGGCATCGTCGGGGTCTGTTCCCACTTCGAAAAACGCATTGATGCTTACCCTTCCGCTGTCTTCGGCACTTGAACTCATATAGATCATGTTCTTGGCACCGTTGATCTGCTCTTCAAGAGGCGCGGCCACTGTTTTTGAAAGTGTCTCCGCACTTGCACCGGGATAGGATGCCGATACTACGATCTGAGGAGGTACGACTCTGGGATACTGCTCTATCGGCAAGGTCACCATAGAGGCAACCCCTGCAAGAACGATCACGATAGATACTACTGCCGAGAAAACCGGGTTTTTTATAAAAAATGCACTGAACATTTATTTCCCCATCTCAACCACTTTGGCATCCGGACGTACTTTCGGGATATTGTTGATGATGATCTTCTCTCCCTCTTTGAGCCCGCTTTTGACCACGATGCCCTCTTTGATAAGTATATCCGTTTTGATGGGTCTCATTTTGGCCGTACCGTCCTCAACGACATATACCATCGCACCGCCCGGAGTTTGCAGGATGGCTTCTTCCGGGATCACTGCTGTGTTAGGCGAGATCAGCCCCTTGATGCTGACCTTGACAAAATCCCCTGCTATAAAGCGGTCATCTTTATTCTCTATTTTGGCTCTCATCAGAAGCGTGTTGGTATGAAGATCGATCTCCGGTGAGATGAAGTCGATCGTTCCGTTCTGTTCAGACTCCCTGTTCCGGCTGTCAAGCAGTTTGATCACGGTTTCAGGTTTTTTGATCTGTGGCAGATAGCGCCCGACATCACTTTTCGGGATCGAAAATTCTACATGCAGCGGATCGGTATTGGTGATCGTCGTTAGGAACGCACTCTCTGCCCCCGCTTCGATATAGTCACCGATATCCTGCTGTTTGATCCCCGCGATACCATCGATGGGTGCTTTGATCATCGTATAGTCAAATTCGATCTGCGCCTGTTTCAGATTTGCTTTGGCGTTGGAGAACTCCGCCTTGGCATTCGTGTACTCATACAAAAAGGTATCGATCTCTCTTTGACTGATGGAGTGTGTCTTTTTAAGCACTTTGGCTCTTGACCAGTCTTTTTCTGCTCTTTGAAGTGTGGACTGTGCCTTTTCCAGTACTGCCTGTGCTGTTTCGAGTTTTGCTTTGTAGACATCCTGTTCAATGGTATAAAGAGGGTCACCCTTTTTAACCAAGGCACCTTCGGTAAAATGTTTTTTTTCCAAAATACCTGAAACCCTCGCCACGATATCCACTTTTTCGTAGGCATGGATGATGGCCGGATAGGTTTTTTCTATCGTAGCATCTTTATAATGCACTTCATGAACGGCCACAGGCAGTGGAGGCATGTTCTGTCCCTGCTGACCGTTCCCTTTTTTGCTGTCACTGCATCCACTCATTGCCAGAACTATCGTGCTCAAAAATACCGCATTCAGGCACCCTTTTGTGATCCGTTTCATTTTCTCTCCTGCATCTCTGAATTATATCTTTCCGGAAAGATACCATTGTTTAGCTTAAATTATCTTTCCAGGAAGATTGTTTTTAAGACTATTATACTATAATTCCTCTATACAAGAATGATTTAAAGACATATAGGGCACCCAAATGAAACAGGATATGTTAGCTTTTATAGAGGAGAAACACAGGTTTCTGGAAAACAATTTCTCCGAAGATTATAAACAGTTCAAAACCGTAGTGGATATCGGACTGCCCCTGATGCTGGTCAACAAACTTTTCAGCGAAAGAAAAGAGAAGATATTTTCTACAAAATACCAAATATCCTCATCGGAATTTGATGTCCTGATGGCACTGCTGTGTCATGATGAACCGATGACGCCTACCCTTTTATATGAGAACATGATATTCTCTTCCGGGGGCATGACAAAACTGCTTAAAAAACTGGAAGAGAAACATCTTATTCAAAGGATACCGTCAGAAAAAGACAAGAGAAGCCTGCTTGTGGCATTGAGCCAGGAAGGAAAAAAACTTGCCACTGATGCGCTTGATGATGTCATGAAGATCAACATGGAAGTGTTATCCAAACTTCAGAAAAGCGAACAGACCACACTTGAAAATCTTTTGAAAAAATTATTGACGGAACTTTCTTGACGTTCCTGCTTTTTGCTTACAGGCTCAACGCTTTATAGACACAGCTCTCCAAAGAGGTGTTCTCCGCGATTAGCGGCTGAATGAAATCGGGAAAATATTTTGCCGTGGTTCTCCCGATACTGATGGCCTTAAAACTCTCATCCCATTCCACATTTTTGAAAAAACATTCGATCGTCGAGGGGGAGGAGAATATGACCACAGAACCTTTGGGCAGACTGATCTTCTTTTCATGCGCTTTGCACACCGTACGGTACACCGGTATATGGTCACACTCAATACCGTTCTCTTTAAGTATCTTCATAAAATTGGAAACCGTGTCCTGCGCACCGATGTAGGCCGTTCTTTTTCCTTTCAAATGTGTCAGAAGCTCTTGCGCGAACTCATCCCCGTGCTTTTCTTTTCCGACAAAAGCTACTTTTCCGCCGAGGTTTTTGATCATTTTGGCCGTTTGGGCTGAAATCGCATAGGCGGGTATCTTTTTCCACTCCGGGTTTAAACGGTCGATATATTTTACGCCGTTTTTGGAAGAAAAGACCACTGCGTCATAGGAGCCGAGATCCACCTTCCCCTCTATCATCTCTGTTTCTATCATCGGCAGGCTTTTGGTGTGTTTGACCTCTTTGTCGCTCAGCACGTAGATATGTTTGCGATGGTTTTTGATATCGGAAAAAATATTTTTGATCCTCTGCTTTAGACGTGAAAAAATAGTGTATTCCGGTGCAATGATGACATTGGACCTTCCATCTGTAAAGAAAGCGACTTTGTTTTTCGAGAGCTCATACGTCAGCTTGATCAACTCGCTGCGGATCACCTCTTTGGGATAGCTGTGATCGGCCATGAACCTGTTTTGATGACTGTCATATTCATAATATAGCAAATTCAATTTTTTGGATGTGTTTGCCATGTCTTTGCGTAAACCTGCCCTGAACATTGTATGGTGCCCTTCCTTCTGCTATACAGCCAAATATTTTTCAATTCTTGTCAAGATTATAGTCTGATATGGTTAATGGCTATTAAACTGTTTCGTTCCGATCGAAAAGTGAAAGACAGCATGCCCTTAACCCATGCTATTATGACCTTTCACCGCCATGCACCATCTCTGATATGATGCCCTTCTCCTCTCTGCTTTCTGCGATCACCACACCGATAATATGCAGCGGCACAAAGACAAGTACGGCGTTATAGACCAGTTCGTGGACCTCTTTGAGCGTATGTGTGGCCTCTTTCGTAAGACCCAGCGCTTCATTAAAATGGAGTGTCAGACCGCTCAGAGCCATAAAAGCAAGGACACCATAGAGAACGATGTACCCCAGTTTCACGATCTTTTTATACAGCGTCTCTTCTTTGAAGTTCCGGTAGTTGTGTTTACCGCTCTCCGTAAAAAAGAGCAGGATCCTCCAAAGCAGCAACCCCGCCAGTGCGTATCCGAGGAGAATATGCCACTCCCACATAGGCGCACGGATGGTTGTGGCAAGTGTTTTTGCCTGTTCCGTCGTGACCGCCAGATCCATTTCAGTGAGTTTTTGGCTGAGCAGTTCGCTGTTCGTTCTCCAGCTCAAAAAAGTTTTTCTTAAAAATACTGTCCCCAGCAATCCCAAAACCACGGCCGCATGCACCCAGTGCCAAACCCTGAAATCCAAACGCCACTTTTTCATCACTCACTCCTCATGATGGGTCAGTATCTTCCGATACCTCTTTGTAATAGCCAATTATAGTATAATTTTATTGATTATGGGGTTTTGATCTCCTCCCTCTGCTTGATGCTCCTCTCCCCAACCATCAAACGACTCTCCTTAGACTTTTATTGTATAATAAACCTCAAATTTTCATGAGAAAGGGTGAGTGATGGGCGGCTTTGAAGGCGGTGATGAAGGCGGATACTGGGATATCGGAACGCTTCCCAAATGGATGGGTCAGGGAGATAAAGACCGCTCCAGCAGCACAAACAGAGGAAAACCGCCTATAGAAAAAAGCGAAGCAGGCTACCGTATCAGGGCCCATGCAAAAGTAAACATCTTTTTAAAGATTACCGGACACAAAGAGGGATACCACACGCTGCTTTCCCGTTTTATGCAGGTGGAAGACCTCTATGACACCATCGCGTTCGTACCTTGTGAGTGTGAAACGTTCACGATAGAGGGGTGTGAGGGCATACCTCTTGAGTCCAATACCATATACAAAGCCTACAAGGCACTCAATGACCATACCGGGGATCTTGACATCCTGAACTTCTTTTACCAGCATAAGGTGGTCGTCACCAAACGTATCCCTTCCCAGGCAGGATTGGGAGGCGGAAGTTCCGATGCAGCCGCCTTCATGCTTCTGGTCAAAGAGGTATGCAACCTTCTCATCAGTACCAAAGAGCTCGCCAAACTGGGAAGCACGATCGGTGCGGACCTTCCTTTTTTCATCTACAACTACCCCTCGGCCAATGTCAGCGGATTCGGCGAGATCGTCGAGCCTTTTGAAGAGGAGCCGCTCTCTTTAGAACTCTACACCCCGGAGATAGGGTGCGATACCGCACTGGTCTACAAGACATTCAGGGAACATCTGCTGAGCGGCATAGACCCGGACTCATTTACCGGCTGGGACAGACTCGATTCAAGGACGTTACTGGAGCGCATAGCCGATCCCCTGATGCTGAACGACCTCTACCGTGCTGCGCTTATCGCCTATCCTGAGCTCAAAGATCTGGCCAAAGAGGGATGGTTCTTTTCAGGAAGCGGCAGTACGTTCTTTCGCCTGCGCTAAGATACGGTCATACCTTATGGTGAAATAGCGTCCGTTTTGGATTATCTTTGCTTTAAGCGAAGATAGAGCGCTTCCACCTTGCTTCTTGCCCAAGGGGTTTTTCTTAAAAACTTCAAACAGGAATTGATACTCGGATCATGTTTAAAACACCGGATATTCACCAGTTGTCCCAAAAGCTCCCAGCCGTAATGCTCCTGCAACGCTTCAAGTATCTGCTTCAGTGTAATGCCGTGCAAGGGATTGTTTTTGTGTTCATCATTGTTCATGTGACATCATACCATCAATATCCCACTGAAATGTTTTAAAGAGCCTTTGAAAGGTAACATCCAGCGGTGCATGGATCACCACCTCACTTTGAGTCAGAGGATGGTTGAACGTCATGCTGTCCGCATGCAGCAGCAGCCTGTGGGACGAAAATTTTTCGCGGAACAATGTGTTATGCTCACCCCTTCCGTGCTTGGTATCCCCTACGATGGGATGAAAGATATGTTTCATATGGCGCCTGAGCTGATGTTTTCGTCCTGTTTTGGGATAGAGCTTGACCAAAGAGTAGCGTGCCACCGGGTAACGGCTGACAGGATAAGGCAACTCCACGGTCGCCAAACGGCGGAACATCGTTCGCGCCTCCTGCACTTCTTTGGTGATCCCCTGCTCTTTTTCTGCTTTGGTATCCAGCATTTGTTTCAGCGGATGGTCTATCAGGGAAGTATCCTCTGTAAATCCGCGCACAATGGCTATATACTCTTTATGAACCAGAGCGTTGCGAAACAGAAGGGACATCATCTGGGCCATTTCCGCATTCAATGCAAACAGCAATACCCCGGAGGTCGGCTTGTCCAAGCGGTGGACAGGATAGACATGCTGCCCGATCTGATCGCGTACCATTTGCAAGGCAAACGCTGTCTCATGTCTGTCTATGGGAGATTTGTGTACCAGCAGACCTGATGGTTTATTGACAGCGACCAGATCTTCGTCTTGATAGAGTATTTCCAAAGGGGTTGTACCTGTATTATCCATAGAGAATTATATGATATAATTCTGGAAAATAGAGCGTAAAGGACCGATTTGGCTATCAATATCATAGCACAAAACAAAAAAGCCAGACACGATTATGAGATACTTGAAAAGTTTGAAGCCGGAATCGTGCTTTCGGGTGCCGAAGTCAAAGCACTCCGTGCCAAACGTGCCAACCTTGCCGATGCTTTTTGCCGATTCATCCAGGGGGAACTGCACCTTATGAACGCACATATCGCCCACCTTGAAACGGCAAGCAAATATTTCACACCCGATACGCGTGCGCCAAGAAAACTGCTCTTGCACAAAAAAGAGCTGCAAAAGCTCTATGTGAAGGTACATAAGGACGGTCTTACGATCGTGCCGCTGATGATCTACTTCAATGAGCGGAATATTGCCAAGGTGAGCATCGCACTGGCAAAAGGTAAAAAACTGCATGACAAACGTGCGGACCTGAAAGCGAAGACCCTCAACCGTGAAGCCCAGCAGGCCATGAAGAACAGAGAGTAGCGCCATACGCTTGCTGCTTTCTAGTTTTTGAGACGCTCTTTGACACGCCTATAGAGATATTTTATTTTCTCTATAAAAGGGCTCCTGCCTGCAAGGTAGGTTTCTTTCCATCTTCTGATGTCCATTTTGGCCTGTACGACATACGCTACCGTCTTCTTGTACATCTCACAGCTGTGTAACCAGTCAATGGCCCGCATGACCCCTTCATATCCCCATTTGAACCATCCGAACTGCATCAGCTTGTCTTCTGTCACTCTAAAAAGCCAAAAGGTAAACGCAGCGACAGGTATTTTAGCCATGTACAGTATCACTCCCAGCAGAACCTGCCCGCTGACAAACACGACCCCTGCATAGATACCAAATGCCTCTACGATGACAAACAGTACCACAAAGATGATCAAAATGAACGAGGGGGAGACATGCGCCAGCTTTGATTCCAGCCTCTGAAGGAGTTTCAGTGCATGAATGGTCTCGTAAACAGGCTTCGCGACCCTCTCCCAGATCAACTCTTCAAAGAGTATATAGGTGATGACAAGGAAGAACTGTAAAAATAGCATAAACCTGTTTTTTATGGTTTCGTACATGATGGAACATCCCTGAATAAGTTTGAAGACATTATAGCAGTTTCATGGGAAATAGCATGTTTTGTATAAGAAGACCTGTATCTCTTTTTGATCTACTGTCGTTTGGGTTAAATGAATTGTATGGTGCAGAAGTTTGTTGATAGGAAGTGACCGAACGGAGCAAACCCCATTCAGCCGGAATTGCGGTGAAGCAGAAAGAAAGAGATTACTTTCTTCTAAGCTCTTTAATTCTTGCCGCTTTACCTTTAAGCTCTCTAAGATAGAACAATTTAGCTCTTCTAACTCTACCGCGTCTAAGTACTTCGATACTTTCGATAGAATCAGAGTAGATCGGGAAAATTCTTTCCACACCGATACTGTTAGCACCGATCTTTCTTACGTTAAATGTTCTACCAGTTCCCTGTCCTCTTATTGCGATACAAAGACCCTCAAAGTTCTGAACTCTTGTTTTTTCGCCCTCTTTAATGTTCACAGCGACTCTTACTGTGTCACCTGCTCTGAATTCTGGAATGTTTCTGTTCTCTACCTGCGCTTGCTCGAAGCTTTCAATGTATTTATTTCTCATGTGTTATACCTTTTTTGTATAAGTCTGGCCTAAAATACTTTGTTTTACACAAAGCAAGCCCTCTTTTTAAGTCCGTGATTTTACTATGATTCCCCTTTAGGAATTCTGAAACCACCAGATTGTTCTCATAATTTATAGGTTTGGTAAAGGAGGGGGCTTCCAACAGTGAAGATTCAAAACTCTCTACACTGAGAGAATCGCTATTTCCCAGGACACCCTCCACATTACGGCTGACCGCATCACAGACCACCATACTTGCCAGTTCTCCTCCTGTCAGGATGAAGTCCCCTATGGAAAAAAGTTCATCGGCCTCTGCTTCGATCACCCGTTCATCTATCCCTTCATACCGTCCGCTGACAAGCACCACATGGGATTTTTTAGCCAAACGTCTCGCATCATTTTGCGTAAAGGGTTTGGCCACAGGGGAAACAAACACCACATGCGCCTCCGGAGAGGTCTCTCTCACTTTGCGAAGCGTATCCATCAGGGGCTGCGGCGTCATCAGCATCCCTGCCCCTCCGCCTATCATCGGTGCATCCACACGGTTGTGCTTATCGGTGGTGAAATCACGCGGATTGTAAAAATCGATAGAGATCTTCCCCTCTTCAATGGCACGTTTTAAAATACTTTCGGAAAAGTACCCTTTGATAAGATCAGGGAAAAGTGTCACGAAAGAGAAACGCATCGTATCAACTCGCTTCTAAAATGTCTTTGGCATCTTTGGTATGGACGATCTTGGCTTCTGTATCTACTTCAAGGATGTAGCGCTCTATATAGGGAATCAGAAAGTGATTGGGCAAACCGGTGTTTACCAAACCCTCCTCCGTTCTGATAGAAAGGTAGTCCGTATCTGCCATACGTTGTATATCCTCTACCCGGCCGAGAACCTCATCACCCTGTTTGACCTCACACCCGATCATATCGAACCAGAAGTACTGACCTTCATCCAATACACAACTCTCTTTTGTCTGTGCTTCATCGGCGTAGAGTTTTGCATTGGTCAGTTTTTTGGCGGAATCCACACTTTCATAGCCTGTGAAACGGATCGTGCCGCGTGTCAAATTGACATCTGCGACCGTAAGGTTCCCGCGGTCGCTTTTATAGGTCTGGCCTACTTTGAACTGTTCTGGAAAATCGGTATGAAGATGAAATTTGAGATCGCCCCAAAGTCCAACTGTCCGCCCTATTTGAGCGATAAAAAAAGTGTCATTGGACATAGAATGTTACTCGGAAGCTTTTACGTTGACGCGGTAATTCGTACCGCCTTTTGCTTTACAGCCGGAGATGACTGTTTTGATAGAATTGATCATCCTTCCCTCTTTGCCGATCAGCTTACCTATATCTTCACTGTTCGCAAAGATGGTGATCTCATCAAAGCCCTCATCGATCCTGGAGATCTCTATCGAGATATCCTCAGGATTGTTTACCAAAAGCTTGGTATAGGAGAGCAGGAAGTCTTTGACCATCAGGACTAGTTTTTGCCTGCTAGTCTTTTTACTGTCGGGCTCATCTGTGCACCGACACTTAGCCAGTAGTTCAATCTCTCTTGATCAAGTGTAAGCTCTTTGTTCTCACTTACCGGATTGTAGTGACCGATCGCTTCGATCCAACCACCATCTCTTCTTTTTCTGCTGTCTGTTACTACGATTCTGTAAAATGGTTTCTTTTTTCTACCCATTCTTGTCATTCTGATCATTGTCATGTTATTTCCTTTGTTGTTTCATTTGTTTTTTTAAAGCTTAGCCTGAGGAAAGCTATGCTTGTGCATCACAAGTACTGACAACTGTTTTTAATGACTAAAACACTCATCAACACTTGATAAATTCTTTTGGAACGCGATTTTACCATAAAAATTATAAAGATTTTATTAAGAAGGTCTTATAACGGCCTAGCGAGGAATATTTGGCATCCCTCCGCCGCCCTGCATTTGTGCCATCATCTCCTGCATCTGTTTCATGCCGCCCTTCGTGGACATCTTTTTGGCCATCTTTGCAGCATTCTTAAACTGCTTCAGGACACGGTTCACATGCATCGGGTCCAGCCCCGCCCCTGCTGCCAAACGGCGTTTTCGCGTGTTGTTCAGCAGATCAGGGTTCTCTCTCTCTTTGGGTGTCATCGAAGAGACAAGTGCCTTGATCTGCTTGATCTCCTGAGAGTTTTCCAGGTCCATATCCCCCAGCTGTTTTGCCATATTGCCCATACCGGGGATCATTCCCATGATGGACTTCATGCTTCCGAGCTTTTTCATCTGCTCCATCTGTGCCAGAAAGTCATTGAAGTTGAACTCACCTTTTTTGATCTTCTGTGTGAACCTCTTTGCTTCTTTCGGGTCTATCGTTGCAGCTGCTTTCTCTGCCAGTGACTCGACATCCCCCGCACCCATCAGACGGCTTACGATCCTGTCTGAAATGAACTGCTCAAGGTCAGGCATCTTTTCACCCGCACCGATGAAGCGAAGCGGTACACCGACCTGCTGTGTCAGACCAAGTGCCACACCCCCTTTGGAGTCCCCGTCAAACTTCGAAAGTACCACGCCGGTGATGCCGATCTTCTCTTTAAAGGTCTGTGCCGTTCTGACCGCATCCTGACCGGTCATCGCGTCCGCCACATAGAAAAGTTCATCCGGCTCTGCTGCCTTCTTCACTTCTGCCAGTTCATCCATCAGCGCATCGTCTATGGCCAGACGTCCCGCCGTATCTATCAGTACCACATCGTAGAGCTCTTTTTCCGCCTTGGCAAGTCCCCGTTTGACGATCTCTACCGGTGTGGCATTTTCATCCGCTACCAGTTCTACCTCTATCTGTGAAGTGATCTGCTTCAATTGCTCTACCGCTGCGAGTCTCTGCAGGTCGGCTGCGATCACCAGTACCTTTTTCTTTTTCTGTTCTTTAAGGAAATAGGCCAGCTTCCCCGTCGTGGTCGTTTTACCGGACCCCTGCAGACCTATCATCAGTACTACCGTGGGCGGTTTGGATGCAAAGGTGAACCCCTTGGGCGCACCCTCTATGGTCAGTATATCTGTCAGATTGTGCTGAAGTGCTTTAAGAAAGTTGTCTTTCCCTACCCCATTCTTCTTTGTTTCGATCTCGACATTGCTGATAAGCTCTTTGACCACCTTATGGTGAACATCTGCTTTTAAAAGTGACTTTTTAAGTTCGGCAGTTGCTTTTTTGAGTGCTTTTTCATCATCATGAAAACGGATCTTGCCTATGGCGTTTCTAAAACTGTCGGTTAACGTATCGAACATGTATTACCCTTGGATCACTTAGGATGCGTTGGGGCGAGACCCAAAAGCGTATCCTCACTGCTGAAGCGGATACATTCACTGCATATTTCCTAAGATTTTATTATTTATATTGACGCGATTCTACCCTAGTTGGGCTTAAAATCGTTATTTGTACCTGGCGATGTCTTTCGGCTCCGCTGCAGTAAATTCATACCCCAGCAGCTTCATTTTGGCAGAGTGCAGAAGGATACGTTTTGACTGTGTACGGCTTCCGTACTGTTCATCCCCTACGATAGGATGCCCTATGTGCGCAAGGTGCACACGGATCTGATGCGTCCTTCCCGTCGTGATCTCTATATGGACCTTGGATTTTTTTCCCTGTATCTCTTCAGGTGTGACCACCGTATGTGCTATTTTGCCGCGTACCGGATCGATCATGGAAAATGCTTTTCCTTTTTTCACCGTAAAGATAGGTTCATCGATCTCCACCTTTTCATACACGACACCTTCCACCCATGCCACATAGTGTTTTTCTACCTTTCGGCCTTTAAACTCTTTGATGGCGCGATCTATGAACTCCCTGTTCTTGCCTAACAGCAGTACGCCGGAAGTGTCCCTGTCCAGTCTGTGGAGCAGTTCCGCTCCTGGTATCGAGTCTTGTATCTCATAGCTGTCTACCTGTGCGGGTTTATTGACCGCAATGATATCTTCATCTTCATAGAGTATCTCGATATCCTCAGGGTATTCTATGCGGAATACCGTATCCGTACGTATCTCTGCCCTGGCAATCTTGACCTTTTTGTCTTCCACATAGACCAGTCCTCTGTCTATCAGCTCTTTCGCTTTATTGTTTGAAAGTCCCTTTGCCATTGCAAGGACCTTATATGCTTTATCTGTAGCCATTCATATTTCCTTCGTTTTTGCTATCCACGCTTTAAATGTATCATTCAGTGGGAATACCACTGTTTTGATCTTGCTGTGTTCTCCTGCTTTAAAAAGTATATCACCTTTTGGGACCTTAAAACTTTTTGCAAGGAACTTTACCAGCTCTTTGTTGGCCGCACCCTCGACGGCGGGCGCCTTGATCCGTATCTTGATCGCATCCTCGCCATAGGCTTCGCAGAACTCGCTTTTGCTGGCACTGGGCTGCGCTTTGATACGCAGCGTGACCATCTCATCTTCTATCTTATAAAACACGTTCCAGGCTCTCCAAAATAGGTGTTAGATCACTCTTGCTTTTTATCCTGGTAGGCTTGAGCACACCATATTGCAGCAGTCTCTTTGAAAGGTTGCCTGCTTCTACGATGGCGATCCCCTCGATCGCTTCAAAAATATCTTTTTGGTTAAAGTAGTGTTTGCCTGAAATGATCTTGCAGCCGAACTGTGCGGCTTCCGCTGCATTGTGCCCGCCTATAGGTTCAAAAGCACCTCCGAGTATCACGATATCACTGACGGCATACATATTGACCAGTTCTCCGAGTACATCGATCAGAACGATATCACTGCGAAGCACCGCGTTCTGAGAATAGCGCTGCGCTGTGAACGCATGCTGCAAGGCAAACGTTTCCGCCATCTGTGCCACTTTGTCAAAACGTTCCGGATGGCGCGGTACCAGAAGCAAGACCGCATCTTTCTGTTCTTTTTTGAGTGCCGCAAAGGCTTCGAGGATCACGCCCTCTTCCCCTTCATGCGTACTTGCACCGCATACCACCAAGCCTGAAGGCTTTTCTATTTTCCTGGTCACCGCAGGCAGATAAGACAACTTGATGTTCCCTGTCACTGACACATTCCTTGCTCCCAGAGACTCCAACCGTGCCCTGTCTACCTCTGTCTGCGCATACACTTCATCGATATGCTTGAAGATATGCCGGTAGAACCACCCTATCTTCTGATACTTCGGAAAGGACCTGTCGCTCATACGTGCATTGATCAGCAGGGTCTTCGCACCCCGTTTCTGCGCCAAGGCAAACAGAAGATACCAGAACTCAGCCTCCATCACCACCAATGCCTTCTGCGGTTTCAGCCATCCGAAAAGCCAAGGCTCAAAAGGCAGGTACCGGCTCTGCGATGTATAAGACTCTATCACCTGAAGACCCGTCTGTGTGGTGGTGCTCATACGAAGCTGTGCTTTCGGCAACCGGTCTACCAAAGGTTTTATCGCTTTCGCTTCTCCGAAACTGCAGGAGTGGAACCAGATGCCATCAGGTTTAAAGGGCTTGTTGTGCCATAAAAAAAACCTTGAGGGGAGCGACTCTTTGTATTTGGTTTTGAAAGAGAGTAAAACTAAAAAAGGAAGGGCAAGAATATAGAATAGAAAAGAGAAAAGACTATAGAGAAAAAAGAAAAATTTCTCCATAGTGCATCACTTAGGCTTCTTCTGTAACAGGCTCGATATATAAAATACGTCCGCAGTGAGGACAATTTACGATTTCATCCGCTTTGATCACTTCTGAATAGGTCTTGTCGTTCAGTTTCATGTGACAGCCGTAACATGCCTGTTTTTTGACAGGTACTACCGCTGTATTTCCCGCCCAGATACGTATCTTTTCATAAAAGGCAAGTACTTTTTGCTCGATGTTTCTGCTCAGCTCTTCTCTTTTTGCAAAAAGGACCGCTTTGCTTTTTTCGATCTCTTCTTTTTCAGCAGAGACTTCCTGATTGATCTTGTCAAACTCTTCGGTCAATGCCTTGAGCTTTTCATCCGCTTCGTCCAGCAGTGCTTTTTTGGTTTCATTGATCTTCTGAAGTCTCTCTATCTCTTCGTTCGCAAAGGTCATTTTCTCTTTCGTGATATCTTCTTCCAAAGAGAGTGCTTTCATCTCTTTTTCTGTAGTGATCTCTTTGGACTTTTTTGCACTTGAAGCCATTTTTTCATTCAGCATTGCCAGTTGTTCTTCAAAGCCTTTTGTTTTTGCTTCATTGTCCGCAATAGCTTTGGTCAGTTCATCAAGCTCACCCTGTGCGGCATTGATCTTGTTCTGGATCTTTGCCAATTTTTTATCAGCTGCTTCGATTTGCGGCGTATAACTGTCTATCTCTTTATCATTTTTTGAAAGCTCGATAAGCTCGTTTAGATGTTTGTTCACTTCTCTGTCCTTTTGGAGTTTAAGGGTTCTCAAGCATTATTTGAGAGGTTCGATCCACACTTTATATTGTTGCAATATGAAATGGATTTTTTGAATTTGCAATTATAGCCAAAAGAGGTAAAACTTTCAACTCATTCAAAAGGATCTCTGCAAAAAATCTCTCAGATTCATAATGTCCTATGTCCACCATCATCAAATCTTCACTCATCGCCTTCATCGCATCGTGGTATTTAATGTCCCCGGTCAGAAAACAGTCGGCCTCAACCTCATCCATCAGTGAGGCCCCTGCACCCGTGGTCATGGCGATGGAAGTGATATGCTCTTTTCTTCCCACTGTCTTCAGTGTCTGCAGGTTCAATTTTTCTTTCAGCAGCCCCAAGAGCTCTTTATAGTGCCATTCTCCCTTTGCGGTACAGACAAAAGGCGTTTGCGACACAGGCGTGAACCCCAGCACTTTTTCAAATACATACCGGTTCAAATGCGTCTGGTCAAAGTTGGTATGCATGGCGATCATCGACTGCTGTTTGAGTATCATCTTCTCAAGGAGATTGGAAGGGTATTTCGACAGATCCAGCTGTGTCATTTTCCCGAATATCAGCGGATGATGTACGATGAAAAGTGTACCCTCTTTCGCATGCGCGATCATCTCCTCGTCTATGTCCAAAGAGACGACTATCTGAGACACTGACCGCTCCCTGTGGCCCACAATCAGTCCGGAGTTGTCCCACTTCTCCTGGAGCTCAAAAGGGCTGATCCGGTCTAAGTGGTCGTATATTTCTTGCAGCGTCATGCTAATCTTTCTGGCATTTGACTCTTCTTGACTTCTCCATCACCTGTTCAGCAAGACCTTGCTTGTAGGCGATGATCGCTTCCCTGGTCTCTTCAGAGGCCGCAGAGACGATCTGTGCAGCAAGGATGCCCGCATTCTTGGCACCATTGAGCGCGACGGTAGCCACGGGCACACCTCCGGGCATTTGCAATATGGAGAGCACGGAGTCCCATCCGTCAATGGAGTTGCTTGACTTGACAGGCACCCCGATCACCGGCAGCGGCGACATGGAGGCTATCATACCGGGAAGGTGTGCCGCACCCCCGGCGCCTGCGATGATGACTTGGATCCCGCGTTTATGTGCATTGTGTGAAAACTCAAAGAGTTTTTCCGGTGTTCTGTGTGCGGAAACGATATCCAGTTCATAACCCACATTGAACTCCTCCAACATCTTGGCCGCCTCCTGCATCACAGGAAGGTCAGAGTCTGACCCCATCACTATACTTACTACTATTTTTGACATGATTTCACCTTTAATAAACGTTTTACTTCCTGTGCCTTGTTCCGTGCATGGTCCAAAGAGTCAGAGAGGATCGTGACATGCCCCATTTTTCTCGAAGGTCTTGTCTCTTTCTTGCCATACAGGTGGATCTTGACCCCCTCTATCGCCATGCACTCCTCAAAGCCCTCGTAATAGACCGGTCCTTCATATCCCGGTTCGCCCAACAGGTTCAGCATCACCGTTTTTTTCATCATCTCGGTACTTCCCAAAGGCAGGCCAAGTATGGCGCGAAGTAACTGTTTGTGTTGAGAGGTCACCATGCTGTCGATCGTATGGTGGCCGCTGTTATGCGGTCGCGGAGCCACTTCATTGATGAGTATCTTCCCCTCTTTATCGATAAAGAACTCCACTGCCAGAAGGCCGACCATGTCAAGGCTTCTTATGATCTTCACTGCAAGGTTCTGGGCTTCTGTTGCCTGTTCCGCAGTAATGTCCGCCGGGCAAAATATCTCTTCGACCAGGTTGGTCTTGTCATTGAAGGTCATCTCTACCGCAGAGAAACAACGTACCTCATCCGCACTGTTTCGAGCGGCGATCACGGCGATCTCTTTATCGATATCCACCTTTTGCTCACACATGGAGGTACCCTGCAGAAGTGCATCTTCACTGCTGTGGATGAGCGAAACGCCCCTGCCGTCATAGCCGCCTTTACGGAGCTTCTGGACAAACGGATAGGCAAGTTCGCCTCGCTTTACGGCCTCTGCTATCTCGCCCTCTTCGCAACAGATGAACGGAGAGGTCGGAAGACCGTGTTTCGCATAAAATTCTTTTTGCAGCCCCTTATCCTGGATCAAAGCCAGGGTATCAGGGTCCGGCACGATCTTCAATCCTTCGGCCTTAAGCTTTTGAAGCGCTTCGATATTGACATTTTCAAGTTCAAAGGTAAGAATATCCACCTGCTTGCCGAAACGATAGACATCGTCATAATCAGTAAAGTCACCTTTGACATAGACCGAAGCCACACTGCGTGCCGAACATGCTTCATCGGGGTCGAGAATATAGGTGGTGATATCCCATTTGCTGGCTTCCTGGATAAGCATCTTACCCAGCTGTCCACCTGCGATGATCCCCATTTTCAAACTTGAAGTTAATAGTTTCTCGATCAAGACTCAGCCTCTCACACGTCTGTTACGTTCTGCTTCCTGGGCTTTATAGAGCTCTGCACATCCCACTGCAAGTTCCCTGACCTTTAGGATGTAGTTCTGTCTCTGGGCCTGGGAGATCGCCTTTCTTGCGTCCAATATGTTGAAGGCGTGGGATGCGATCATACATTGGTCATAGGCAGGAAGCGGGAGTCCGGCTTCCAGACAGACCTCACACTCACGGGAAGCATCTTCAAAATGCTGCAACAGCTTCTCTACATTGGCCACTTCAAAATGGTACTTGGAGAACTCATACTCCGTCTCCTTGTGTACATCGCCATAGGTGGTCACTCTGTCACCCATACGGTTCCATACAAGGTCATAGACCGAATCCACCCCCTGCAGATACATCGCAAGTCTCTCTGTACCATAGGTGATCTCCACGGCCACAGGATCACAGGCGATACCGCCGACCTGCTGAAAATAGGTGAACTGGGTCACTTCCATACCATCCAGCCATACTTCCCATCCGAGTCCCCAGGCACCCAGGGTCGGAGACTCCCAGTTGTCTTCCACAAAACGGATATCATGCTCCTGCAAATTCAGTCCCAGATACTCCAAGGATTTCAGGTACAGCTCCTGGATATTGTCAGGGCTGGGTTTGATCAGTGCCTGAAACTGATAATAGGCACCCAGACGGTTGGGATTCTCTCCGTAACGTCCATCGGTCGGTCGGCGTGAAGGCGCGACATAGGCCGCAGACCAGGGCTGGGAATCCAGGCTTCTCAGCAGTGTTGCGGGATGGAATGTCCCTGCGCCTGCAGGAAGGTCATAAGGCTGGACGATATTGCACCCCTGCTCAGCCCAGTATTGTTGTAGTTTCAGGAGCAGTTCACTAAATGTAATCGCGTTGTTGTTCATCTCTCTCTTTACCTAATGTTGATTTTACAGTATTGTTTCGATCTCAGAAGAATCGAGTTCGACTTTTTTGGCTTTGCTGATACGGTCTTCTTGAAGCTTTACCCGAAGTTCATCATCACCGAGTGCCATGATCTGTATAGCCAGATAGGCAGCATTGACGGCACCTGATTTACCGATGGCAAGCGTACCTACGGGCATCCCCGCTGTCATCATCACGGTAGAAAGGAGTGCATCTTCCCCCTTCAAAGCTCCGCTTTCCATAGGTACCCCCAGTACCGGCTTGGTCGTAGCTGCCGCTACTGCACCGGCAAGGTGGGCTGCCATACCCGATGCTGCGATGAACACTTGTGCCCCTTTGGCTTCCGCCTCGTTCACATACTGTTTGGTCCTTTCGGGGCTTCTGTGTGCGGAAGAGATGATAAGCTCAAAGGGTACACCGAATTTTTTCAGTGTCTCCGAGCACTCGGTCATAATACTGTAGTCGCTTTTACTTTCCATAACGATCGATACAAATTTCATTTGATACCCTTACTTGTTGGTTTGGCTGCCTGTTCCTGCTTCATAGGTGTTGAGCTCTCCGTCAACCCCTTGTTCTCCAAGGCTTCCGCGATCTCCCGTCTCAGGATCGTATAACCCGGCAATTTGGTCGGTAAAAGAATGTTGTTCAGGTCACCGGAGTGAATACACTCAAACTCCTTGCCTGATTCGGAGAGCATTTTTTTAAAGGTAAGCCAATACTTTCCCTCTATTTCCTCTATCCTGCCTACTTCATTGTCCACCAGCTCAACGGTCGCACCTACAGGCAGAACGATCTCTACCGTATCACCTATGCATGTTTTATCCTTACACTTCCATGTCAGGCCGTCTTCCAGTACAAGCCCTGCTACCTGATGGGTACCGTACTGTATAGAGAACGCATTGGACTCCGTATCCGTCCGCTCAAAAGGGCGCGAAAGCAGATAGGCATCCGTAAACCCGCGATTTTGGGTGGTATTGAGTTCACGCTGGTACCGTGCAGCATCAAAAGTGTTCGCATAGTAGTCGTCGATAGCCTGACGGTAGGCCTTTGTCACGACACCTGCATAGTAAGGGGACTTCGTACGTCCCTCTATCTTCAGTGAATCGATCACGCCTGATCTGAGTATCTCATCTATATGCGATGCCATGTTCATGTCTTTGGCGTTCATGATATAGGTACCGATACCCTCCTCTTCATCGAGTCTGAACGTGGTTCCCGATTCCGGGTTGTGTGCATAGATCTCATAAGGGAAACGGCAGTCATTGGCACAGCTTCCGCGGTTGGGCACCCGCCCCGTTTGCAGTGAAGAGATCAGACAGCGCCCCGAGTAGGCAAAGCACATCGAACCATGTACAAATATCTCCAGTTCCAGGTCAGGCAGATGATGCTTGATGGCTTCACAGTCTTTCAAACTTATTTCACGTGCCACGATGATACGCTTTACGCCCAGGTCATAATAGACCTCGGCATCCATGGCATTCATCACGTTGGCCTGCGTAGAGAGGTGGATAGGAATGTCCGGTGCTATACGGTTTGCGATCTTGACCACACCCGGACTGGAGACGATCAGTGCATCCGGTTTCAGCTCTGCAATCTTGGCGATGTGGTTTTCATAGAGCTTCATTTGCGAATTGAAAGGAAATGAGTTCACGGTAGAGTAGACCTTTTTACCGCGTGCATGGGCATAGGCTATCCCTTCTGCGTAGGAGTCCATATCGAACTCTTTCCCGGAACGTATACGCAGTGAAAAGGTGCTGGTACCCCCATATACAGCATCTGCGCCATAGTTAAGAGCGATCTTCAGCTTCTCCAAATTACCTGCCGGTGCTAAAAGTTCTACTTTGTTTTCTGCTGTCATTTTATTCCTGAAATACAATCCCCGCCACGCTCCCGTCTTGAACCGGAAATGACGAATACGATGAAAATATGTCTCTTATTCTACCCTATTAGTGGTAAAAAACAGTTTTTATGCTAAAATCCCCTTTATGAGAATAGATATACATAACCACACCACACGCTGCAATCATGCAGAAGGTACTGTCGATGAGTACGTTCAAAAAGCCATAGGACTGGGCATAGATATCTATGGGTTCTCTGAACATGCACCTATGGATTTTGACCCGCACTACCGTCTTGCTTTTGAAGAGATGCAAGCCTATACCGATGATATTTTAAGTGCCAAAGAGCGGTACAAAAATGAGATCAATATACTCTTTGGCTATGAAGTGGATTATCTTCCGGGACATATGGACGATAGGGTTTTAGATGCTAAAGTAGACTATCTGATAGGTTCTGTGCACTTCATAGACAAATGGAGTTTTGACAACCCCGAATTCATCGCCGGATGGAAAAACAAAGATATCGATGAGATATGGCAGGCCTATTTTGAAGCCACGGAGGCGATGGCAAAATCCGGGAAATTCGATATTGCGGGGCACCTGGACCTCATCAAGGTATTCAAGTTCATGCCTAAAAAAGATGTAAGACTCCTGGCAAGAGATTCCCTTCTGGCCATCAAAAGGTCCGGTATGGTCCTGGAAGTCAACACCGCAGGTCTCCGTAAACCGGTGGGGGAGCTCTACCCGTCACGCGCCTTGTTGGAAGAGGCTTATGCGCTGGATATCCCCATTACCTTCTCTTCCGATGCCCATTCGGTCGAGCAGATCGGGTTCGGGTATGATCTTGCCACAGCGCAGGCAAAAGAGATCGGTTATACCAAAGCTGCTACTTTTGAAGGGCGTGATAGACAATTGGTTAATTTTTAATCACAAATGCTGACGTAAGTAAGTGATTTATAGATACAATACGGAATATATTTAATTTAGGAGTAGTTACATGGGTAAATTTGTTAACAGCATAGAAGAGTTTTACAAATATTGCGAAGAAAATGAAGTAGAATTTGTGGACTTTAGATTTACAGACATTAAAGGTGCATGGCACCACATCAGTTACAGACTGCACGCAGTAAGCGCGGAGATGCTAGAGGCAGGTCTTCCTTTTGATGGTTCTTCCATCGATGCTTGGCAGCCGATCGACAAATCAGATATGATCCTGAAACCGGATGTTCCTACTGCATTCCTTGACCCATTCACTGCTGACAGCACTATCATCGTGATCTGTGACGTATACGACATCTACAAAGGTCAAATGTATGAAAAATGTCCAAGATCGATCGCTAAAAGATCCCTTGAATACCTTGCAGAAGCAGATATCGGTGATGTTGCATACTTCGGTCCTGAAAATGAGTTCTTTATTTTTGATGATGTGAAATTCAGAGACGATGTGAACAGTGCCTATTTCAGAGTAGATACAGAAGAAGGTCAGTGGAGCAGTGATACTGCCTATGAAAATGGTAACATGGGGCACAGACCTGGTACGAAAGGCGGATATTTCCCTGTTATGCCAACAGATTCCATGGTGGACCTTAGAGCTGAAATGATGCTTATCATGGAAGAAGTAGGGCTTGAAGTCATGCTTGGTCACCACGAAGTTGCACAGGGGCAAGGTGAGATCGGTATCAAATTCGGTACATTGGTTGAGGCAGCGGATAATGTACAAAAATACAAATATGTAGTAAAAATGGTAGCACACCTCAACGGTAAGACTGCTACGTTCATGCCTAAACCGCTTCTTGGAGACAATGGTAGCGGAATGCACGTGCACCAGTCTATCTGGAAAGACGGTAAAAACCTTTTCGCCACAATGGGTGAGTACGGTAACCTAAGTAAAACAGCACTTGATTACCTAAGCGGTATCTTTAAACATGCCCATGCACTTGCTGCACTGACGAACCCGAGTACCAACTCTTACAAAAGACTTATTCCTGGATTTGAAGCACCGTCTATTCTTACTTACTCAAGCCAGAACAGATCGGCTTCATGTCGTATCCCATACGGTGCAAGTGAGCCGGCTGTAAGAATCGAGACAAGATTCCCAGATTCGACTGCATGTCCATACCTTGCATTCTCTGCTCTTCTAATGGCAGGTATAGACGGTATCAAAGCTGGTGGATACCATATGGTCGGACCAATGGATATAGACCTTTTTGAACTCAGCCTTGATGAGATCAGAGAGAAGAAGATCCCTCAGATGCCACACACACTGAGAGAATCTGTAGAAGCACTGATCGCTGACAATGACTTCTTGAAACCTGTATTTACGCAAGAGTTCATTACGACTTACCAACACTACCAGTTCCAAAGACAGATCTGGCCTGATGAAGCAAGACCAACTGCATACGAGTTTATGTCAACGTACTCTTGCTAGTATTTCCTTTCGGGCTTCTGCCCGAAAGTACTTCCTTTTTCTTCAAAATCTATCTATTATTTCATTTTTTAAACTCTTTAGAGTGTATGTTTCCGTTTATCATTTTCATTATAAAACCTTCTATATAGAACATTTTATAAGGTTTTCAGTTTTGAAGGAATAATCCCTATAACCCAGACACTTTCTAGTTCATCAAAATCTTCATCGTCTTAAAATTAGATTTTTGTGAGTATTTAGTCTTAACAATATTATAGAAGTTTTATAAATTTAAGTAGATCTCATGTAAGCTATTTATACAAAATTAAAGGTAAAGAATGAAAAAAGTATTAATGATTTTTATGATATTGATTGTGTTTGTATCTGGGGGAAATTATGAAAAAGGAGTTAAATTATTTAATAATGAAGAATATAAAAAAGCTGCATCCTTTTTTCAAAAAACAGCTACCCAAGGAGATTTTATGTCTCAATTTTATCTTGGTTATATGTATGATATAGGGAAAGGAGTAGAACAAGATTATGAAAAATCAGCATTCTATTATCAAAAAGCAGCTGAACAAGGATACGGAGTAGCTCAAAATAATCTTGGACATTATTATTCAAATGGGCAAGGAGTAAAACAAGATTATAAAAAAGCTATATTATTATTTGAAAAAGCAGCTGAACAAGAGTTTCCCCCATCGCAATATGCTCTTGGGCAAATGTATGTATCGGGTAGAGGAGTAGAACAAGATTTTACAAAAGCTGTATTATTATTTGAAAAAGCAGCTGAACAAGGATATGCAGTAGCACAATATACTCTTGGGAATATGTATGAAAATGGCGAAGGTGTAAGGCAAGATTATACAAAAGCTATATCTTTTTATGAAAAAGCAGCCGAACAAGGGTTTACTATGGCAGTAAAGAACCTTGCCTTTATGTACGCAGCTGGTAGAGGAGTAGAACAAGATTATACAAAAGCTAAATCATTATTTAAAAAAGCAAATAAACAGGAAGATATGCCCCATAAATACAAACTTAGAGTTTGGTCAGCAAAGTAAAAATGTAAATATAGATAAAACTTTGATTACATATAACACAAGCTCTTGGACATAATTAATCTCTGCCCTCCCATTAAAAAAAACCTTATAAATTATATAACTTTATGAGGTTTCCATCTTATTTTTATCTTCAGAATTTTGTAGAACTTTAATGCGTAAACAACTTCTTCTCTTCCTCTTTTCTTCTAAAGAAAGTAAAATATGCCCAAAGCGTTGTCCCGTAGACAAAGATAGAGAGCATCACCACTCCGGTTGTGACCACTTCAAAAAGCTCTTTATGCTCAAATGATGAGGGGATCATATGTACAAGGATGATGGAAAGTGCCCCTTTCATACCTGAGAAGGTCAGTATGAACCACCCTTCAAATCCCACCGGCTTGATCTGTTCCAGTTTACTTCCCCAAAAAGCGAATTTTGCCATAGAAACTGCACGGATCAATGTCGTAATGATGAACATTGTGAATATCTCTACTTTATACTCCCAGAACTTCTCCAGACTTACCATCTCTGCCAAAACAAAAAAGATCATGACTGCCGCGATATACCCAAACTCTTTGGCCATTTCATAGATATATTCCATACGCTCAGAGGTTGTCGAATCGATTCCATGCAGACGAAGTCTCTGCAAAAATGTTTTGCTCTTTTTAGCTTCTTCGTCATCTAACCTCTTCATATCCATATCGATCCAGGCCTTGGTCGCGATGATCGCAGTGATCAGTGTCAAGATTCCACTGACATGAAAATGTTCGGCTACCACATAGGCAAGATAAGCTTCAATGATAAAAACAAAAAGCTCTCCTCTTTTATCATCGATCAGTTTCATCAGCATATAGAAGAGATATCCGAACACAATCCCGATCCCTATGCTCACAGCAAACACACGGAGTGCATCCATGGTAGCTTCTCCTGCATCTATCGTACCGTTCATCATCCATGGCAGTCCTATGAAGAAAAAGGCGATGACCGCAGTGGCATCATTACCCAGAGACTCGCCTTCGATCAATACTTTGATATCATGCCCGATCCCTTTAAAACGTGAAAGAACCGACTGTACACTCACTGCATCGGTAGCCATATTGATCGCAAAAAGTGAGACATACGCACCGAGTGTCAGCCCTTCAAAGACCCCGAAGTAGTACATACTCGCACCTGTAGCGATAGAGAGAGCTACCGCGACCACTGCGAGATAGAAAATACTCCAGCTGTGTTTTTTAATGTCAGAAAAATGCAGATGTAAGGCATCACCCATAAAGATCAGAGGGATACAAAAGAGGATGATCGTATCAAAATAGTGTGGAAGGTCTATCGGTACGGCCACAGGCATATAGGTGTAGATGGTATAGGAACCAATCAGCAGTAAAAATACTGAGGGTATCTTCAATCTGTTTGCCAAAGCATCTGACAAGACAACCAGTCCCAGTATGGTGATGAGTATGATCCCCGGTGCGAAACTATGCATATGAATCCTCCAATAACTTTTTCATCTCTTGTAGACTTCTGTAGCCCTTTTGGCATACCATATGTCCCTCCTCATCAATAACGACGACCGAAGGAAAGGCATTGGCACCCATGGAACGTGCTTTTGCAAAATCATGTTCCATCAGGATCTGGGCTCTATCGCTCTGATAAAAAGTTTTAAAGCTTGTCCTGTCCAGCTCCACTGTTCGCAGCAGATCACATAAAACATCAAGATTGGTGATATCTTCCGCTCTGGTATAAAATGCTTCCTGTATCGTATGGAGGTAGGCAAAGGCTTCGTCTGTTCCCGAAAGCTCACGTACGGCTATGACCGCTTTGCATGGAGGATAGGTATCATAGTCAAAATGCTCTTTTTCAAACAGGCGGTCTGAAAACGGTTGACCCGTTCTTTGAGATACCTGCTTCCAGTGACCTCTAAGGTACTCCCTGGACGTTTCATCCCAAGGCATTTCCCCTTTGGTGCGCAACCCGCCCATCACCAAAGAGAAGCTGTAGCGTCCATTCAAAGCAGTACGAAGCGCTTCTATCACAGGAGCAAATCCCCAACACCATGAACACATGGGATCAAGTACAAAGATCAGCTCTTTTTGCATCCTAGAACAAGGTACCGCTATCGTTGGAAACAGGTTTCAAGGGTACTTTGCGCTTAGGATGCAAAGGATCACCCTCCTCTTCATCCTCTTCAAACGCTGTACCGGACTCATCTTCATAGGTCGGGCCTTCATCGATGTTGATCATCGGTGCCAGTCCTATGTCACCCTCTTCCAACTCAGAACCTTCTATGATCTCGGTCTCTTCTATAAAAAACATTGGATCATGGGATCGGCCATCGGAAACACGCTCTTTCTGGTAACTGTCAGGCAGCGGTGAATGTTCTGTGTAAAGTTCCGATCTGCCTTTGTACTCCCCTCTGTACACACCTTCCGGTATGTCGAAGGTGCGCTTCGTATCCGGGTAGACCTCCAAGAGTTTTTTATAGTAATAGGCAAATGCCGGTGCAGCCAATGCACCCCCTGTTGCGCCATAGCCTATACGTTTGTTGTCATCCCGGCCGAACCACACAATGGTTTCTATCGTAGGTGAATAGCCGCAGAACCACGCATCGATGTTGTTATTGGTGGTTCCTGTCTTTCCTGCAAGTTCTATGCCTTCCACACGTGCCTTTCTACCTGTACCTCTTTTGACCACATCTTTCAGTACGTCCGTCATAAGGTAAGCCTGCTCAGGGGTAGTGAAACCTTCTATCTCTTTGGGACGTGTCTCGTAGATCACCGCACCCTCTTTGGAAATGATCTTGCTGACCAGCCTTGGTTCTATCATATGGCCTTCATTGGCAAAGACCGAAAAGATCTGTGCCATTTTAAGCGGGCTCAATCCAAGGTTTCCAAGGGCGATCGACATGTCTCTTGGGATATGCGGTACATCCAGGAATGCCAATCTTTTTCGAATGGTACTGACTCCCAGGTCTGCCACAAGGTTAATGGTCGCAAGGTTGCGTGAATGTACCAGCGCTTCCCTGAAAGGAACAAATCCTTTAAAGTCACGCTCATAGTTTTTGGGTGCCCAGATCTTTGGTTTTCCGTTCTGATAGTACTGGAACGTTCTAGCCAGGTCCGTCAGGGGGGTTGCAGGGTTGTATCCCATGTCCAGTGCAGTTTGATAGATAAAAGGCTTAAAGGCAGATCCGGGCTGACGTGTAGACTGTGTCGCACGGTTATAGGCGGATCTTTCATAATCAGCCCCGCCTACCATCGCCAGGATATCACCTGTTTTGCTCTCTACCGCTACAAATGCCGCATTGAGTGTAGAGGTCTCCGCTTTTTCATTGTATTTTTTGAGTGCTTTTTTATACGCATAGTCTACCGCTTCTTTTGCGATCGCCTGCTGCTTCATATCTATCGTAGTATAGATCTCATACCCGCCGGTACGGACATCCCCGAACCTTCCTTTAAAGCGTCTCAATACTTCATCCACGATACCGGGCGCGATATTTTGCGTTAAAGTGGTTTTATGTACCTTGGGAGACTCTTTGACTGCCTTGAGGTAGTCGCTTTGCGTGATCCACCCGATACTTTTCATCCGGTAGAGTACGTTATTGGCACGGTCCAGGGCACGCTTGTAATGCTTAAGCGGGTTATAGTAGCTCGGGGCATTGGGCAGTCCTACCAGAATAGCCGCTTCCTTGAGCGTCAACTCGTTGAGCTCTTTATGAAAATAGCCGTTCGCTGCTGTTTTGACCCCAAAATAGTTATTCCCGTAGGAGATCTCATTGAGATAGCGTTCGATAATATCTTCTTTGCTCAGTTCATTCTCTATTTTCAAAGCCAGGATCGCTTCTTTGATCTTACGGGCCAGTTTCTTTTCGTTGGAGAGAAGTTTGTTCTTGATCAGCTGCTGTGTCAGCGTACTTCCCCCTTCCACGAACGCACCTGCCTGAATGTCTTTTATAATGGCTCTCAGGATCGCATCCGGATTGACACCGTTATGTTCAAAGAACTGCGTATCTTCCATCGCCACAAGCCCCTCGATCAGGAAACCGGGGATCTCATCATAGCGCGCGTAAAGGCGGTGCTGGTCTTTGAAGACATAGGCCAGCTTCTCGCCGTTCCTGTCGTAGATGACCGAAGAGGTTTCAGGTTTGTAGTTGATGAGCTTATCTGCATCCAGAGATATCTCTTCATAGGCATAGATGAAGGCTGCAGCAAGCGCTACAGCAAACAGCATCGCCAGGATAATGGAACCTTTCACTAAACTATTGAACACAGTGACCCTTTAATAATGCATGGATACATTTTTTATTTGATGTTTATTGTACCGTGTTATGACTAATGAGTGCCAATGCATGTCTGATTTTCTGTACGGATACACTCGTGTTGAGTATCACCCTGATAATGGGTTTCTCCACGGTAGGCTGGCGTATGGCTCCAACGAGATAGCCCTGGGCCATCAATCCTTTTTGCACATACAGGGCATGTTCATTGCTTGGCATCTCTATGGGTACGATCAGACTTTGACAGTTGATGCCCAACTGTTTTCTTACCGCTATCTGGCGCTCCAAGATCTTCTGGGTATACTTCTCGGCCTTTTTACGTATATGTTCGACATTGACCAGTGCCAATGCGGTATCGAACACAGAGGGTGCTGTAGAGTATATGATCGGTTTTGCCCGGTTCACCAAAAAACTGATGATCTCTTTGGAAGCCAGGATATACGCGCCGTAAGAACCGTACGCTTTCCCCAGCGTGCCCATCTTGATATGTCTTTCATTGATCGAAATACCGTAATACTCAAAAATACCCAACAGCGTTAAACCCAGTACTCCTGCACTGTGTGCTTCGTCTACGATAAGCAGCGCTTTGACCTCATCTGCCAGTTCAAAGATCTCTTTTTTGCAAAGATCCCCGCCCATCGAGTAGACACCTTCTACGGCAATGATCTGTCTGTTCGCCGGATGCGCTGCCAGTTTCTCTCTAAGGTCCTCCACATCGTTATGGGCAAAGGTCACGACCCTGTCACCCAAAAGCTGTGAGGCCATCACACCTGATGCGTGATACTCTTCATCCATAAACAGCATATCACCTTTTCGGACCAGCGCTTCGATCAGTGCCATATTGGCAAGAAAGCCTGAACCGACCACCAGTCCTTCTTCAAAACCGTTATACTCTGCCATGGTCAGTTCAAAGATCCTGTGTATCGGATGATACCCATTGACCAGCATACTGGCTTTCGAGCTTATCGTTTCATACTCATTGACCAGCTTGAACGCTTTTTTGAACTGTTTTTTGTTCAGTGAAAGCCCCAGGTAATCATTGGAGGCCAGGTCATCCAGCCTGTCATCATAGAGCGTACGCTCTCTAAAACGGCCTGCTTTTTTCAGCGCTTTTAATTCATTTTCATACATAGTTAACTCCCAACCTTGATCCAGGGCAGCAGATACTCGACCTGCAGTCCCATGGCGGTACTTTCCAGCCCCTCTACGGACCTGATATACTTTTTGCAAAATCCTTCAACCATACACCCACCGGCTTTTCCCTGCCATAAACCGCTCTCAAGATATCGCTCCAACTCCTCTTCTTCAAAAGGGGCAAAATGGTAGTGGGTCGCAGAGATATCCGAGAATGCCAGTGCTTTGGACTTAAAGTGCAGTGAAGAGATAATGGAAATGGTTGATCCGCTCTGTATCGTTAAAATGCGTCTTGCATCCTCTGTATCTTTCGGTTTTCGCAAAATCGTGCCATCCGCTGCTGCGATGACCGTATCTGCACAGAGAAGCGGTACTTCGAGTCCGAACTGGCGGATCGCTGCCTCCAGCTTGCCTCTGCTGGCCGTATAGACAAAATCCTTCGCTACAGATGTGCTGATCTGCTCTTCATCATACTCGGCGGTCTTTTGCACAAAGTCAACACCGAACTTGCGGAGCAGCAGAGCCCTGCTCGGGGAAGCAGAGCAAAGACAGATCTTTCCGCTGCTGCCTGTTCCCTGTTGACGCTTCACGGCCTAAAGTCCTCTAAGACTTACACCCAGCCACAGTGCTGCAATACCCAGAATGATATTCAGCGGCAAAAGCAAATTGGGGATCAGGCTGAGCTGCGCTTTCGCCTGGGCCACTTCACCTTTAGAAAAGAGCTTCCATGCCTTTGCACGTTTGATATACATATAGATATAGTTCACTGCCATAACGGTCCAGAGTATCTCTTTGGAGAGGAAGAGTGATTTCAGGTCACCATGATGCCCTCCTGTCGCGATGGCCATGATCAGACCGGTAGCGAACAGAAGGATGATGAAAGGCATCACCAGATTAAAGAGCCTGCCTGTCACCTGCAGGGTGATGCCCAGTCTCTGTTTAGGGACCAGCATAGAATCCATCACATCGTTCTGCAGCATCTGTGCCGCAGTCACGCCGCCTCGCCCGATGACAGGATGTACTGCGATGCGGATCGCTATCATACCGCCTACCCAGATAAACGCAGAGAGTACATGTAAAAAGACGATCAGGTGTCCGTAGTTGCCAAAGAATTCTGTCATGTTAGTTTCCGCCTTCGAGTATTTCGCTTAAATAGACCTTTGCCTCTTCGATCGCTGTAGTGACCTTGCTCTGGTCTTTTCCCCCAGCCTGCGCAAAGTCCGGACGGCCGCCACCGCCGCCGCCTACGATCGGTGCGATCGACTTGATCCAGTCACCGGCTTTGATCGGTGTGTTTTTGGATCCTGCTGCCAGCATGACCTTGTCATCTTTTTTAAGGAAGAGCATGACCGCGATATTTTCATATTTGTTTTTGAGCTCATCGATCATTGCTTTGATGTCGCCGCTTGCCACTTCTTCCACGATGACATTGACACCATTCACCTCTACCGCACGCAACTCTTTCTGACTGCTGCTCATCGCAGAAGCCAGTTCGCCCTTGAGTGTCTTGATCTGCTCTTTGAGTTTAGCGATCCCTGCCAGTGGGTTTTGGTTCTTGAGTTCTGTTTTGACCGCATCAAGCTCTTCTCTCAGGGCATTGACGGCTTCTCTTGCCGCATTTCCGCACACCGCTTCAATACGTCTGACACCGGCACTGACACCGCTCTCTTTGGTGATCATGAAAAGGCCTATCTGTGAAGCATTCTCTACGTGTGTACCCCCGCATAACTCTACGGAATCATCCGCAAAACTCACCACACGGACCTCATCACCATATTTTTCGCCAAACAGCGCCATCGCACCGGAGTTCTTTGCATCCTCGATGGACATCACTTCTGTTTTTCCTGCGATGCCTCTGGAGATCTTGTCATTCACCCACGCTTCGACTTTTCTGATCTCCTCGTCACTCATCGCCTGAGGATGGGAGAAGTCAAAACGCAGTCTTTTATCATCATTGAGTGAACCTGCCTGTGCGATATGGTCTCCCAGAACCGATCTGAGCGCGGCATGAAGCAAGTGTGTCGCAGAGTGATGTTTTTCTATCTCGGCACGGCTCTGGTCCACCACCGCTTCGACGGTATCTCCCACACTGAGCTTCCCTTTGACCTCGGAGAGGTTCATATCCAAGAACTTTTTGGTATCAAGGACTTTGATCTCATTGTTAAGTGTTCCCCTATCCCCTGTCTGTCCGCCCGATTCGGCATAGAACGGTGTTCTGTCCAGCAGTACCCAGCCTCTGCCGTCGATACGCTCTACCTGTTTGAAGTCCTCATCAAGCAGTGCCAGTACCTTTGCTGTGGCTGTCGTACTTTGATAGCCTACAAATTCGTTGACGTCAAACTCCTCTTTGAGCGCTTTGAAATCACCGGTGGTCGCTGCATCACCTGTGCCTTTCCAGTTGGCTTTGGACTGTGCCTTCTGTGCTTCCATTTTTGCATCAAAGGCAGCGGTATCCAGTTTGATGTTTTTCTCACGCAGCATATCTTCTGTCAGGTCAAGCGGGAAACCGTAGGTATCATAGAGTTTGAACGCCACTTCACCATTGAAGACACCGACCGTATTTTCCAGCTCTTCGTTAAAGAGTTTGATCCCTGCTTCAATGGTATCAAAGAAACGCTCCTCTTCCATCTTCATGGACGTCTTGATCGCTTCAGCTCTGGCAGGAAGATAGTCATACTGCTCACCCATCTGATCCACCAGCGTATCGACCAGCCTATACATGAACGGCTCACGCAGTCCCAGCAGATAGCCGTGGCGGATGGCACGGCGCATGATACGGCGAAGCACATATCCCCGTCCCTCTTTGTCAAAGTTCACACCCTGAGCAAGCAGGAAAGAGACCGAACGCAAATGGTCCGCGATCACATGGTAAGAAGCGGAATTCTCTGCCTTGAAATCATAAGGTGTGCCTACCAGTTCGCCGATCTTCTCCAGGAAAGGCATGAAAAGTGAAGAGTGGTAGTTGTTGAACTTGCCCTCTTTGATGGCAACCACCCTTTCCAGTCCCATACCCGTATCGATGCTGGGTTTCGGCAGTGGTGAAAGTGTACCGGTTTCATCACGGTAATACTGCATGAAGACCAGGTTCCAGATCTCCAAGAACCTGTCACCGTCGCCGCCCATTTTGTCTTCCGGACCATTGAAGTGCTCTTCTCCCTGGTCATAGAAGATCTCGGAAGAAGGACCGCATGGACCGGTATCACCCATCTGCCAGAAGTTGTCTGCATCACCGAAACGCAGGATACGATCGGCTGCGATATGCTCTTTCCACAGCTCTTCTGCTTCATCATCGCTCTCATGTACCGTGACCCACAGTTTCTCTACGGGAAGGTTCAGATACTTTTCATCTGTCACGAACTCCCATGCATAGGCAATGGCCTCTTTTTTGAAATAGTCGGCAAAAGAGAAGTTCCCCAGCATTTCGAAAAGCGTATGGTGACGTGCCGTGTAGCCGACATTGTCAAGATCGTTATGTTTTCCGCCTGCTCTCAGACATGTCTGTGAAGAGGTTGCGCGAGGGATCTCGGGAATAGGTGCTTCGCCCGTGAAGATGTTCTTGAATTGCACCATACCCGCATTGGTGAACATCAGCGTTGGATCATCCGGCACAAGTGGTGAACTTGGTATCAGCTGATGCCCTTTGTTTTGAAAAAAGTCTAGAAATGATTTTCTAATATCCATGATAAAAATATCCTATTATAAATTGGAGTATTCTATCTAAAATGTGGTTATTGTTGAGTTAAAGAGAAGGTTCGTCCGGGAGCAGCACTCTTTTGAGACCATAGATACCGGGCAGACAAGGCATTTGAAGGGTCCCTCACGGTATACGATTTTCTGTGTCATCTGCCGTAAAATAGAGTTCTATCATAATTTTATCTTTTTTGTGTATGATAGCCCCCATAAATATCCTCAAGCAAAATGCGAGAACAAAAAAGGTCACAGATCATGAAGAAGATAGGGCTAGGCTTAGACTACAATAACATATGCAAGGACTATAATACCGTCTATTTGGATAGAGACAATAACGATAAGGAAACGATAGCGTGTATGACCAAAGTACTGCGTTGGTTCAAGCCGTTCTTGTCGGAACTTTTAGAAGAGTTCGGGTACGGCATTTACCGATTGAACAGCGATGCTTTGTTGGGTCTGGATGATATTGTGCAGAAACGATTCTTTTTCTACTCTCTGGAAAAAGCGATCACGGTGCAAAGTTTCATTTTGCAGAAAGACCCCGTCAGCTACAGCGGTTTGACCCAGTGGGCCGAAAACAGTGAGGATAGCCTGCTGATCCAGAACGATGAAGAGGGAGAAGGCGTCTATTTTTATTTTGACGAAGGTTCCAAGGTCCATCAGTGGCTTGTCGAAAAGCTCAAAGACTTTTCTTTGGATGAAGTCCCTTTTACGGAGAAATAGGAAATACTATAGTCCGCTCTCATGCTTTACATGAGAACGAACTATGTCAATGTATGTCAAACAGTGTACACCCATCATACTGACTTCCATCCTCAATAAAGCCGTTAAAATCCAAAACTGGATCATAGCTTGTATAGCCTGATGAAGCAATCATACCATCTGCAACACATTCAAAATATATACCATTTATACCGGCATCCGTAAATGGATCATTGTCATATTCTAGAAATAAATCATCTACAATGCCATTTGTAACCAGATCAAAATTACAATTATCTCCAATAATATCAAAGGTAAAAGCACCTTCAAAATTTGTTACACCGCTGAAGCCACTATCACACTGATAGATGATCCCGCTAACACCATTCCCAAAACCATCTGTAATAAAAAATGTTTCGGCAATAGGTGCATCATCGTCACCACCGCCGCCACAGCCGCTCAATACGATAACAGATACACCAGAAAGTATCCACATCAACCATTTTTTCATATGGGACTCCTTTTCTTGAACTTTAAAAGATTCTACATCATAATCGTGTCAGATTTGTGTCAGCAGTTCCGCGATCTTCTCGCTCCCGTTCTTTTCAATGATCTCCATAAGCCCTCTGCTTTTCTTTTCCATGTTTTCATCCAGCAGTGCCAGGACCTTTTTGGTATCTATCTCGTTCTCTCTCATGATCCATGCAAGGTCCTTTTCTACCAGGAACTGTGCATTGTGGAACTGATGGTCACTGGCTGCATGAGGGTAAGGGATGTAGAGTGCAGGCAGTGCCGTGGCAGAAAGCTCCCACAGTGTGGAGGCTCCTGAACGCGCGATGGCAAGATCTGCTTCGTTCATATAGTCAGCCAGTTTGTCTGTAAATCCAAAGACTTCTGCCTCTATACCGAGAGCATCATACGCTTTTTGTACCTCATCGATATGGTGCTGTCCGGCCTGATGGATGATCCTGATCCCTCTTGCTTTCAGCTCCGGTGCTATCTGCAGTGCCAGTGTGTTAATGGCCCTTGCACCCTGGGACCCTCCAAGAAAGATGATCGTCTTGACCCTGTCGCGTATACGGGCATTCTCAAAGAATATCTGTTTCACAGGATACGCCTTGATGGGACTCTCCTCGAGATACGAAGAGATGAATGCTGCAGCATAGGGTTTGAGCAGTTTGTTCAGCGATCCGAGTGCCGCGTTCTGTTCATGTATGACCAAAGGGATGCGAAGGAGCTTCGCTGCAAATGCCGTAGAAGCCGCAGAGAAACCGCCCACGGAAAAGACGACTTTCGCCTTATGTTTTCTCAAAAGCCTGACCGCCTGCATCGTTGCCCTGGCCATCATCAACAGGGATTTGATCTTTCCCAAGGCACCCTGGTTCACCACACCGCGTGTCTCAAAAAAGTATTTCTCTTTGAAGTCCCCGTCATCTTCGAACCACTGCCTGTCCTGTCCCTTGGTCGAACCGATATACACAAGCTCTTCTTCTTTAAGATGTTCCTTGACCGCTTTGATAATGGCAAGATGCCCGCCCGTTCCTCCGCCTGTCATCACGATACTCATTTGATATTTCCTTTACTGTCCCTGGGTACTTTCTTGGAAATCATCAGCACCATTCCTATAGCGACACATGAAGCCAGAATATGTGAACCCCCGTAGCTCAGGAACGGAACCGCGATCCCTTTGATGGGGGTAATGCCGGAGATACCAAAGGCGTTGAGAATGAATGCCAGTGCTATAAGCAGCCCTACGCCTATCGAAAAGAGATAGTACATAGGTTTTTTGACTTTTGAGGCTATCTTGAAGATACGAAAAATGATAAACAGCATTGTCAGCGTGACCAGTGTAAGCCCGAAAAGTCCCAGCTCTTCCGTAATACCTGCCAGGATGAAGTCTGTATGCACTTCACTGAGATAGCCCAGTTTGAACTGGCCATTGCCCAGTCCCTGCCCGAAAAAACCGCCGTTATGAATGGCATTGAGGGAATTGGAGATCTGATAGGGCTCTTTTCCTGCTTCTATACGGAGTCCCTGGACCGCTTCAAAAGGAAAAACCGAGAGTATAGTGTCCTGCACCGTTCCCCACCAGCTTTTGATCCGTGCCATACGGTGAGGTGCAAGGAGTATCAGTCCTACAAAGGCCAAAAGTCCACCAGAAAGCAGGCTTAAAAAGAACTTCCATGAACTCCCGATAAAAAGGAACAGCACCATCAACGTGGCGGCCAGCACCACGACCTGCCCCAGGTCTTTCTGGAAAACCGCGATGATCACCACGGCGATCATGAACACAATAAGATACGGCATAAACGTACGTACCTCTTCCCAAAAGTCCATTTTCGTTTTATCCAGTAGTTTACGGGAAAAGCTCCATGCCAGAAAAAAGACAAACCCTATTTTAAAAAATTCGACCGGTGCGATGGACATGGGGCCAACATGTATCCATCTTTTTGCCCCTCCTACCGCAGTGACCAGAGAGGAAGGCAAGAACTGCATCACTAACATCAAGATAAAAAAAAGTATGAATAATGCCATACCCACTCTGGAAAACCATTCGTCCGGGTCCATTTTGCTCAAGATCACCATACTCATGAACCCTATCAGAACCGCTATGCTCTGACGTATAAAGAAATGGAAATCTCCATACCCGAAATAGACTACAGTGTAGGCAGAAAGAGAATAGCTCATCACCAGTGAAAGTGTCAAAAGCGTCATGACAGCAGCTAAAAGGGGTTTATCCATCATAGTATATTCTCTTTTATTAGATCATAATCCGTATTGATTCGTAGTTTATCAAATTTAACAGATAACTTTGATAAAATACGACTCTATAAGAGGGAAATATGGACAAAAACACACAAAATAAAGCGATACATCAAAGAACAAATAAAATTACGTTTCTTTTTTTGCTCTTGGCGCTTCTTATGGGTATTTTTTTATTTTCAGTACTCAACACCATCACGTCCGACAGACGTATTCCCAGTCATCATTCTACGATCCATGACCGCTCATTGCGCGGCGCTATCATCTCCAAGGACGGCTATACCCTCAGCAATTCACAAAAGACCTATAAAGCGGTCATACATGGCGCCAGTATCGTGCCTGAAAAAAAAGCACTCTTTGTCAAGCTCTTCAGTATCTACAGTGATATCCCTGAAGAGGAGATACGCAAAAAGTTAAAAGACCGCAAAGGCAAAGAGATACAGGGGTTTATCACCCTTTCCAACTCGCTCAATTCACGCTTTGCGATGCAGCTCAAATCACTTGCCTATAAACTACGGAAACTCGATGTCTTCCGTTCTATTAAGACCAGCAATGGGATAGAAGTGGTCTATGGCCTGGATATCATTGAAAACGGGGAGAGCAGGCGTTTTCCCCTGGGTGATGTGCTAAGTCCTCTCCTAGGGTATGTCGGGGATGAAAGTGATGGGAAATATACCCGTCCTTCAGGGAGAAAAGGGCTTGAACGCTCTTACGAAAAACACATCACCTCCAAAAAGAACGGATACTTCAAAGGCAAACGCGATGTCGTCGGCGCTGTCATTCACGATAAGAACAGTATCAAGATCCAGCGTGTGGACGGGCTTGACCTGCATCTCAACATCCCTCTGGCCTTGCAAAGACGTGTGGAACTGATGATAGACCAAATGAAAGAGAGCATTGATGCCGAAGAGATCATGGTGGGTATCATCGAGAGTGATACAGGCAAAGTGCTGAGTTTGGCAACTACGAACCGTTATGACCCCGCGAACATCATGCAAAAGGACATTCCTGCACTGGTACCTAAATTCACAGAGTATCCCTATGAAGCCGGTTCCGTGCTCAAACCTATCTCTTTGGCCATAGCCCTGGATCATGGAAAGATCACACCCGACACCCTTTTCAACACGTACAACGGACGCCTTAAGATAGGAAAAAGACACTGGATCACGGATGATGACAAATTTGAATCCCTCACTGCTACCGATATCATCGTACACTCTTCGAACGTAGGTATATCCCAAATTGCATGGAGACTTACCGGACAGGAATTTAGGGACGGGTTGCTCAAGTTTGGTGTGGCCAAGCCTTCAGGCATCGATCTCTCACGTGATCTTCCCGGGCAGCTCAAACCTGTACGACTGCTCAACCATGAACTTCATCTTGCCAACACTTCCTATGGCTATGGTATGATGATCACCTTCATGCAGCTGATGAAAGCCTACTCAGCCTTCAACAATGAGGGTATCATTGTCACACCACGTATCGTGGACTACCTGCAAGATGCCAAAGGCAACCATTATACGCTTGAACCGGAGATCACCGATGTGCAGGCCGTAAGTAAAAAAACAGCTGACCAGGTAAAAACGATACTGAAAGAAGTGGTTGCACGCGGTACCGGTGTCAAAGCGCAGTACCCGGGGCTAGAGGTCGGCGGGAAAACAGGAACCGCACATATCGCTAAAAAAGGCCGCTATGTCAGGGAGTACCACAGCAGCTTTTATGGTTTTGCCAACGACGAAGAAGGCCACCGCTACACCATCGGTGCGCTGGTGATACGTGCCAAGAAACCTTATAAATATTTTGCGGCGCAATCAGCGGTCCCTACCTTTAGAAGAATGATGGACATCCTGGTGGAACTGGAGTATCTCAAACCTGAAAACGGAGTGGAGGTCAACGCCCCGGAGATCAAACTGGACAAACCTCGCAAACTGCCCGAAGAGAAGGAAATAAGAGTACCAGAGGTCCCCCAAAGAGAGCCGGTAAAAAGCGAAACCCTCAAAAAAGAATCTGTCAAGCGGCCATCACCTTCGGTCAGGGAACTCTTTAATATGCAGGCAACGCCTAAACCGACACCGAAGCCTGTACAGCAGCCCGCTCCAAAACCAACACCAAGACCTGTACAGCAGCCTCCTGCCAAGCCAACGCCAGTAGAGAAAAAATCGGTCCAGGAACTTTTCGATAACCTTTTCTAGATCCACAAATTATCTATGAGCCTCGGTTTGCCAACCCAGGCTGCTACCAAGATGATCGTATTGCCGATCTCCACTTTATCGAGCGGATTGAATGCCCTGTCTACGATGGCGACATACTCCACTTTGTCCGCCTCTTGCAGAACCTTGAGCATCTCTTCTTTGATCACCTCTGCATGCAATTCGCCGCCCATGATCATGTTGGTGGCACGTTTCAGTGCACGTGAAAGAGATAAGGCCCGCGCCTTCTCTTCCTCGTTCATATAGACGTTGCGACTGCTGAGTGCCAATCCTTTGTCATCCCGCACTATGTCACAGGCAATGATATTGACATCCATAAAATAGTTTTTTACCATCTGCATGATCAGCGCCAGCTGCTGCGCATCTTTTTTCCCAAAATAGGCATTGTTCGCTTTGGAGAGATTCAGCAGTTTCATGACGATCTGCAGCATACCGTCAAAATGCCCGGGACGTTTTTCGCCTTCGAGGATATAGCCGCGTCTTGCAGGTGCCGCAATGTAAAGCTCGTCCTCTTCATACATCGCATCAATGGTCGGCATAAAGAGTATATCCACTTTCGCCAGATCACAGATCTTGATATCTGCCTCCTCTTTACGCGGATAAGCGTCCAGGTCCTCGCCCTCTAAGAACTGCGTCGGATTCACAAAGATCGAAACAATGATATGGTCATTTTCCTTTTTTGCCTGCTGGATGAGCGCATGATGCCCTTTGTGCAGTGCACCCATGGTCGGTACAAAACCTATGGTCCCGCTTAACGTTTTCTGTGCTTCCTGTAACTCCGCAACGCTTCTGGCAATAATCATCTCTAACCTCATATTTCACTATATTTTGATAAAATCATACCTAATTATTAGTAAATGCACCCTCTGCATGAAGGAACAAGTTTAAAATGGACGCATACGAATACAGTGAACTGCTCAAGTCTCTCTCTCTGAAGATGGACAATATCAAAAACATTATGAAGCCTGACGCGTTGCAGGCAAGGCTGGATGAAATAGAAGAGATGCAGCAGGACCCAGACTTCTGGAACGATGCAGCCAACGCAGGAAAGGTCTCGCAGGAGAAAACCAAAGCCCAAAGGGTCCTTGCTGTCTACGAAAAGGCGCGGGATGCAGTAGAGGATGCGCAGGAGTATTTTGAACTCTCCAAAGCAGAGAATGATGAAGAGACCCTTGAAATGCTCTATGAAGATGCAGAGAACCTGCAGGCAAACATCAACGATCTTGAAATTCAAATGATGCTCAATGGGGAGCATGACAGTGCCAATGCGATCGTCACGATCCACCCCGGTGCGGGAGGAACGGAGTCCCAGGACTGGGCAAGCATGCTCTACCGCATGTACCTGCGCTGGGCAGAGAGACATGACTTTAAAGTGGAAGTCTTGGATTATCAGGCGGGGGAAGAGGCCGGGATCAAAGATGTCTCTTTCATTATCAAAGGCGAAAATGCCTACGGGTACCTCAAGGTGGAAAATGGTATCCACAGGCTGGTACGGATCTCCCCTTTTGACTCGAACGCCAAACGCCATACGTCATTCACCTCTGTCATGGTTTCGCCCGAAATAGATGATGATATCGATATCGTTATCGAGGACAAAGATCTTCGTGTGGACACCTACCGTGCCTCGGGTGCAGGCGGACAGCATGTCAACAAAACGGAATCCGCTATCCGTCTTACGCATATCCCTACCAACATCATCGTACAGTGCCAGAATGACAGGTCCCAGCATAAAAACAAGGCTGCGGCCATGAAGATGTTAAAGTCACGCCTTTATGAGTATGAAATGGCGAAAAAGCAGGCGGTACTGGATGGGGTGGAAAAGTCAGAGATCGGATGGGGACACCAGATACGCTCCTACGTGATGCAGCCTTACCAGCAGGTCAAGGATACAAGGTCCAACCAGGCCTACACCAATGTGGATGCGATCCTTGACGGGGATATAGACAAGCTGCTTGAAGGAGTGCTGATCGCCCAGGCAAAATAGAGGGGAAGGCTACAGGCTACTCTTCCTCTTCGTCCTCTTTTTTCAGATATTTGGAAATGGTCTTGGTCACCACGATCGCCGTTACAAAAGCCAGAATGATCATGGCAGTGGTATAGAGGGCGTTCATCAGGTCTATCTTCATACCTTCTCCTTGCGTTTCAGTAGTTTGTCCTCGATCTTATAGGCCACGTCACAGCGTGCTTCCATACTTTCATCATGGGTCACCAGTAAAAGCCCTGCGCCCGTCTCTTTCGTATAGTCCAGCAGAACGTCCATCACCAGAGAAGCGGTCTCATTGTCTAAATTTCCCGTAGGCTCATCTGCGAAAATGATACGAGGGTTTTTACTGAGCACTCTGGCTATGGAGACACGCTGCTGCTGTCCTCCCGAGAGTTCGCCTATCTTTTGCTTCATCAGTTCCTTGATCTCCAGTTTTTCCAATAAGGTATCATCGATCTTCTCCGCGCTTAGCATACTGGCCACTTCAATATTTTCCAGTGCCGTCATTCCTTTGAAGAGGTAATGGAACTGAAAGATGATCCCGATGTCATAGCGGCGCAGCGCCTCGATCTCCTTGTCATCCAGAGCATAGAGTTCTTTCCCTAAAAGGGTTACCGTACCTTCATCGGGTTTTATAAAGGTGGAAAATATATGCAAAAGGGTAGATTTGCCGCATCCGCTTCGTCCGATGATCGCTGCACTCTGGGATGGCTTTAAAGAAAAATGTACATCATGGAACAACAGGGTATCAAAACCGTGAGAAATATTATGGGCTTCCAATAGATACTCGGACATGTATCGCCTTTAGACTGTTTTGCAAGTGTGGATCTCATTCCACGCATCGCATATTTTAGCATAAAAAAGGTATGGATGGTTTGAGAAAATGTGGGAAAAAATGTGAATATTCCCTGCCAGGCTGCATGCCCGGACAGGAAAAGGATAAAGGGAGACCCTTATCCCATTTGTGCAGCAACTTCAGCAGCAAAATCTTCTTCTGCTACTTCAATTCCTTCACCGACTTCCAGTCTTACAAAATGTACGATGTCCGCTGATCCGCCCGCTGCTTTTGCTTTTTCCTGAATATATTCAAGCACGGTCTTGCTGTCATCCATAACGAATTTCTGGTCAAGAAGACACTGCTCTTGGTCCAGTGTTGTATTGTCTGAAATGAATCTTTCGATCTTGCCTGGAAGGATTCTGTCCCAGATCTTTTCAGGTTTACCTTCAGCTTTAAGCTCTTCTTTGAGCATTGCTTCCGCTGCAGCCATCACTTCGTCAGTCAACTGGCTCATAGAGATATACTGAGGAATGTTCTTCAGTGTCTTACCAAGTCTGGAAAGCTCTTCATTCTCTTTTTCGATCGCAATGATCCTACCTTTTGTCTCTTCTTCTACAAACGTAGGATCAAAGTCTTTATAAGAGAGTGTACTTGGTGCCATAGCCGCTGCGTGCATCGCTACCTCTTTAAGTACAGGCGTCATTGCTTCTGCGGTCTTGGCAGAGTCACATTTTGCCTCGATGATCACACCGTTTTGACCGTTAGAGTGGACATAACCGTTTACCGCAGTCGTTTCATCTCCAACGATAAGAGCCGCTCTTCTTACATCAAGTTTTTCACCGATCACAGCGATCTGCTGAGAAAGATAATCTGCAAACGGCTCACCGTTGATCGTAGAAGCGTTGATCGCTTCTGCATCTTTCAGGTTGTTCTCGAAGGCGTGGTTTACCACTGTATTCATAAGTGCTTTGAATTTGTCATTCTGTGCCACAAAGTCCGTTTGAGAGTTGATCTCAACGATCACCGCTTTGTTTCCTTCTACTTTCACACCGATCGCACCTTCAGCAGCTACTTTCCCTGCTTTTTTAGCAGCAGCACCCATACCTTGGTCTCTCAGCCATTCAACCGCTTTGTCCATATCTCCATCAGCTTCAGTCAATGCCTTTTTGCAGTCCATCATTCCTGCATCGGTCATCTCTCTGAGTTTTTTGATATCTTTAGGTCCAAAGTTTGCCATGATTACGCCTCCGCCAATTCTTTTGCAGATGCAACAGCTTCTTTGAAATCACCCTTGAAGCTGTATTTCTCTTCCATTACCTTGATTTGCTCTTCAGTCATATTTGCCACATCCGCATACGTATAGAAACCTTCATTGTTGAGTTTCTCTTGGTACACTTTGCCAACACCGGCGATCTTAGTAAGGTCATCAGCCTGTTTTTCAGCTTTAGGAGCTGATTTTTCTTCTACAAGCGCTGCCACTTCTTCTTCAGACGCTGCTTCAGCCATTACTTCTTCAACTTCTGCACTTGTAGCTACCTGTTCTACTTCATTCCCGTGTGCTTCATCATAGGCTGCCTTACCTTCGATAACCGCTTCAGCCATTTCCTGGCAGAAAAGGTTGATCGAACGGATAGCATCATCGTTTCCAGGGATCGGATAATCAACCATATCTGGATCACAGTTCGTATCAAGAGGAGCAACCACTTTCATACCCAGTCTTCTTGCTTCTTTTACAGCAATGTGCTCTTTTTCAGTATCGATAACGAACATGATATCCGGAAGTTTTTTCATGTGTCTGAAACCTTCCAGGTATGAACTCAGTTTCTCTTTGGTTCTCAAAAGCATCAATGCTTCTTTTTTGGTCAAAAGATTGATCTGACCATTTTCTTCCATCTGCTCGATCACTTCGAGTTTTCTGATAGATTTTTTCATTGTCGGGTAGTTGGTAAGCATTCCACCTAGCCATCTTGTAGAAACGTAAGGCATACCACATCTTTCAGCATGTTCTTTGATCGCTTGTCTAGCCTGTTTTTTTGTTCCTACGAACATTACAGTTTGTCCTTCAGCGACTGCATCTCTGACAACATTATAAGTGTATTTGAAGTATCTGAGTGTTTTTTGAAGGTCGATGATATAGATGTTCTTTCTTGCACCGAAAATGAACTTCTTCATTTTTGGATTCCATCTTCTTGTTTGGTGCCCGAAGTGTACACCACATTCGAGTAGGTCTTTCATTGTTACCATAAGTTTCTCCTTGGTATATAATCATAATAGAACTTTTATTTGTAAAAGCTCAGTTAAAAGCATATGCTTCATCACTTGGTTTGATCCGCTGTAGTCCTTAATGTTCATTCTAAAAAATAGAATCACACAACCGTGCAAGGAATAACTACATGTGTATTTTTCTATCCTCATCGAGAATAAGAAACGCGATTATACCGAAATGATGTTTAAATGAATATAAATTCAGGGAGTTTTTGCAGAGGCACCCTTTAAAGGATGCTTTTTTTGTCATGAGAGCTATGATGCCTGCAGTTCCTCCAGTTTGGCTTTGACCTCATCTACATGTCCTTTGACCTTTACCTTCTTCCATACAGCGGCGATCTTTCCATCAGGGTCTATGATGAAGGTCGAACGCACCACGCCCATATACTCTTTCCCCATGAACTTTTTAAGTTGCCATACGCCAAAGGTATTGCAGAGCTCTTTTTCTTCGTCTGCCAAAAGCGTGATCTTCAGCTCTTTCTTCTCTATGAAGTTTCTGTGCTTTTTTGGAGAGTCCGGACTTACACCCAGTACAATGGCGGAGAGGTCCTCAAAACCTGGAAGTGCTGCCGTAAAGTCACACGCTTCTGTCGTACATCCAGGGGTATTGTCTTTAGGATAAAAGTAGAGTACGATCCATTTTCCTTTGATGTCTCTCAGACAGATCTCTTCCTCATCCTGATTCGACAAACAAAAATCCGGTACCTGTGCACCCACTTCTAGCATACTGTATCCTTTATTATTTCTTTTTGGATAGTATAACAGATAAATGTAAGAAAAACTTTTGCCGGAGGCAAAGCGTTTACGGGAAATGCAAAGTATTTTTCAACAGCTTCACCTCTTAAGTAGGGAGAGATCATGGCAGAAAATGAGACCAAAGAGTCGCTTTTGGCAGAGATAGAAAAACTCATCGCGTACGGGAGAGAGGAACCAACGATCAACCCAGACCTTTTAGCCTATCTGGAGATCAACGATCTTATCGCTACAAAGAAAAAACTGCTCGAACGGGTAGGAAAATTAAGTGAAGAAGACAAGGCATGGCTGGAACAGTTTAAAAAATATGAATAAATGCACACAATTTCACCCGTCGACCTTAAATAAATTCGATATACTGATATCTATAAAATATATACCAACATTCAATACAAAGGATTTTAAAGATGAAGATCAGTTTTGGACCTTACAATATCAGAACGCATGAACTCGATGGAAAGTTGTCCGTCCAGGTGACATCTGACCTGGGAAAGGTGCATATGAAAGATGCAGACCAGCATGAGGGGAATTTTCCCAATGAGATCTGTTACTTCATTGAAAACCCGTCGGAAAAACCTGCTGCCAAAGGGCTGAAAAGATACTCTTTTGGGGACTACACGTATATTTTGGGGATCAACTACAATGGGGAACTGTGTCTTTTCCATAGTGTCAAACTCTATGTGCATAAAAAAGTGATCGATGGCATAGATTCTCTGACCATGGCTTTTTTGGCAGAACCCAAGGCATAGCCACCCACGGTGCTGCGCTCTGGAGACGGTCCGTCTCCTCTCTTTTTTACTCTCTCAGATCAATGGACCTGTCAAACTCGATGTTATACTTTTTAAGTATCTCGTCCTGTTTGCCTTGGGCCTCTTTTCGATCTATGATCACCTGTACCCCGTCCTCATCTTTCAGGACGATATAGTCATCCTTTGCTGTCTGCATCTTTCGGTAGAACTCTTTGAAGTCTTTAAATTTTTCTCCATTGATCTGATCGATCGGCCACATGGCAAAATCATTGTCACCTCTGCTGATATCCGAGGCCAGTACTTTTAACAGCACCACCACTTCACTCTTCTCTTCTTCCTGCCATCTTGATGCCAGACAGCTCAAATTCAAACGGTTAAGATTGGTAGAAACGATCAGGTTTCTCGTCAAAGGAGCAAAGACATACCCCCCGTAGACAAAATAGCTCGGCATCGTATCGTAACGCGTTGTTTTGACCAGGTAGATATCATCCGCTGTATACTTCAGCTCTGCCTCAACCTGCATAGGTTTCCTGTCGCGAATAATATCGAGCTTCACCTTTTCACCCATTTGATAGGCATCGATAAAATGCTGATAATGGGTAAACTCATGCTTTCTGAACTCCACCGTACCGTCATTTTCCACATTATGCCCATCTACAGCGGTCAAAATGTCACCTTCTTTGAGCGAGCCTGCCAATGATGAGTTGTATACCACTTTCACGATCAGTTTTCCGCTGGTGTTCTCATCCAGTCCGTAGTAGCGTCTGATGGCAGGGTTCTCGAGTTTTTGCGTACCCAGCCCCAGGTCTGCAAAACCATCATACTTCCCGTCTTTCATATCGTCTATGAAATGTTTGACCATGTTGACCGGTACCAGATAGCCGATACTTTGGGACTTGCTGATATGCTGCATCACCACACCGACGATCTTGCCGTCTGAGAGTGCCGGCCCCCCGGAATTGCCAGGGTTGACCGCTGCATCGACCTGTATGGCCAGGAATGCCTCTCCGCTGTGGGCATAGGTATGATGCTCTATACGTGACACCACCCCGATCGTGGCGGAGAGCGTACTTCCGCCCATAGGATACCCGTACACCACTATTTTTTGTTCCACCTGCGGAAGTGCGCCAAAAGTGAGGGGTGTGACACCTGTAAAAAATGAGGGGTCCTTGACTTTCAGCAGTGCCAGATCGGCCTGGTGTGACACGGCATAGACCTTTGCTATATAGCGTTTACGCTGTCCATAACGCTCCACTTCTATAAAGGCCTGGTTGGCCACCACATGGGCATTGGTAAGAATGTAGCCCCCTTCAATGATCGCCCCGGAGCCTGTTCTACTCTGCATGGAACTGCTCCATGGTTCCTGATAGTTCGGTATTTTTGCAGTGGTATAGATCTTTACAATGGCCTGCTTGGTGATACCTTCCTGATCGACATTGGCATGGATAAACAGTGTACCCAGCAGTACCATCCATAATATTCTCATATGAACCCCTTAAATTTTTCTGCATCCACACAACGGATATGGCGTTTTTTTGCTTCCTTTGCCATCAGCCCCGCTTCTTTATCGGAGAGAAGTTGTTTCTCTTCATCATAGAGCCTGGCAGAACAGACACCGCAGCTCGGGCTTCTGTCTTTGCCTATCAAAAGGTCCAGTGCTTGATGCGTATCAAAAAATGCCGCAGCATACTCCAGGATGGGATCGGAAAGGTCTTCCCCATCCTTGTTGGACAAAGCTCTGATCCCCTCTTGCGTGACCACCAGGTCCATCGTAGGACGCGGTGTACCAAACGCATGGTCTTCCGGACAAAAAGGGATCAGCTCCGCATCTTTCAGCTGGGATAAAAGGTGTTCATCTTTATTGTCCGAAGCATCATAGCGGCACTTTTCACCCAGGAGACATGCAGAAATGGCAAATTTTTTCATCTTTAAAATACAAAAAGCAGCATATAGACCCAGGCACCCGTCAGCATCGTCAATATGATCCCCACGAAGGTCCGCTGTCCATCTTTTTTATGTGCTTCGGAGTAGAGTCCCGGAAGCGTGGTTTGCTTTTTATAGCGCTTTGCAAAGTAGAGTGTCTTGACCCAGAGGATCAATGTGATCACAGAAATAAGGATATGGAAGATCAGTACATACAAGAGATAGTCATGAGAGACAGAACTCCCCTCCATCAGGTTCTTGTATCCTCCCTCCATACGTACACCGTATTCGAAAAATCCCACCACGATCACAGAGACCACGAACAGTAGACCCTGTACGTTTTCATGTGCACGATAGTGCTTTTTCTTTGCCAGCATGATCGCCCCAAAGATCAAAAAAGGCAGTACTGCCACGATCACCGATACCACATCCATAAAAAACGGTGCCCTAGTTCCCAAAAATCCCGGTTGAAATATATAATCCATCATCATCCCTGTCACTTTTTTTCTTGTCAGCTTAGCATAATTGTCCCAAATATTTCATGTATACCTCTCCCCTGACCCAACTTTTCCGACAGTCATGGCGCTTTTGATTTCTATAAAACTTACCATTAGAATGAAATTGAGCAAACTATGATATAATCCCGCCCAACAAACACGATTTTCCCTCTTTTTACACAGGGAATCATGGCAAATGGCCTCTATGAAGTGATTTCATGGTCAATGTGCTGCCGACAGGGGCACAAGCTCCTCCGAAAGCGGACAAAAATATACATTAAAAGGTTTAAATATGGATCTTAGCATAAGTTATCACCCTATTACCAAAGATCAGATGAGAGAGTGGTATTTTGATACCTTTGAGGACATGGGCGCAGCCGAATCCCTAAAGCTGAAAATACCCAAAGAGCAATTGAAAAAACACTCGCTCGAGGAAGTGGAAGCCTTCTATTCGGACAAGTATAGATCAATGATACGACGCTCCAGAGAGCTGGATTACGACAACTTCAATAAATGGCATGCCTACTTCATCGCCATCTCACAGGGGTTCTTTGAAACCTTTTTCTTTACACACGGAAGTGCGCTTTCGAGTATACTTGACAAAGCGTTCCACGACACCTATGTGACACCGTGGGAAGATGTCGTACCGAGTGATTACATTGAGGATCTGCGTGTCAGCAAGAAGCTTGAAGGGCCTTACAGCGGTGGCGTATACATCGGGCCGGAGCAGGTCAAAAAACTTTTACACGACTACAAAAATGACAGTGCGATCAAAGAGCTTCTTGAGGAACAATTTGAGGGTAGAAAAGTAGAGGTATTGCTGGCTGCACTGAAGTATGCGAGCGAAAACGACCAGGGTTTGCTTGAGGCAGCGAAGGTGATCCACCAAAGCGAAGAGCTCTTTGAGGAGCCTGAATGTTTTAGCAACGTCTTCAACTGCGATGTGCTGAGTGCCGCTGTCTACACGTCAGATCTGGCTGCACGCTTCGATGAGATCTATAAGGGTACTGGAGAGTAATGCTCTCACAAGGCATGACCGTGAACCAGGCACTGCAGAAAAGTATCAACGAAGAGAACATTGGGATACTCGTAAGGACCTTCTATGCCGAGGTGCTGAAAGATGCGCTGCTGGCTCCTTTTTTCATAGAAAAGCTGGGGGATGATCTTCAGGGTCAAGCGTGGGAAGAACATTTGGCGCTTTTAACAGAGTTCTGGAAATTTGTCGCCTTGGGCTATGAGGCGTATCACGGCAATCCGCTCCAGCCCCACCTTCACATAGAGGGTCTAAGCCGTGAAGCTTTCACAGCCTGGCTAAAGCTTTTTCATCACACCGTAGATCGTCTCTACACCCCTTCGGCCGGTGAATATTTTAAACAAAAAAGTACGGATATCGCAGAGAATTTCATGCGCAAGCTTGATCTCTAGCCAAAGCAGCCTACTTCTGCCTCTCACGGAGTGATTTTTTTGTGTTTCATTTCACCTCAACACGCCTACAAATCAATTTTACGAAGAACATCCCTAAGTATCTCTTTATAAATTTTGCTATGATGTCTTCAAGTAGAGGGTTTTTTTTTCTTACCTTAACGTATCATTTGGTGACATAGCCAAACCAAACAACTATGTTACATTTACTTTTGTATTTTGAATCGATACCAGGAAATCCGGTTGTCTTAATTATAAATTAAGATTCTATTTCTTATAAGTATGTACACTTTATTAACATTGGAGTCTTCAGTGGAGAAACTAGTTTTATTCATTCCTTTCATACCTATCTTGATCGCTGTCCTGATAGGATTTTTAACTAATAAAGAGCTGATGCCCAAAGTCAGTATCCTGTTCTCATCCATGGTCGCACTGCTTGGATTATTTGGTACTTTTTATGTGATAACTTATGATCAGCCTATCTATGGTTTCGGCGGCTTTCTTGTGTTCAATGAACTCTCTGCCATCCTTGTGCCTTATGTTGCTATTCTAGGTCTTGTGATCAGAAAATACGCGACAAAATATATGTGGGATGAGCCTGGCTATAAAAGATTTTTTATCCTATTGAACTTCATCTTTTCGGCTATCTATCTGCTTGTGATGAGCAACAATTTGATCATACTCGCCCTGGCATGGCAGCTGATGAGTTTCAGTCTCTATTTTCTTGTCTCTTTCAATGTACAGTCAAAAAGTGCTGTCAAAAACGGCGGCTGGACGATGCTTACCCATAAAGCCGCGGACCTTTTGTTTATCATCGCTGTCGTCCTCACCTATAAAACATTCGGAAGCTTTGAACTGACAGAGCTCAGTCAAAAATGGCTGCTGATGTCTGCGAACCCGATAGATGATCCGACGATCTATGCCATAGGCTTCCTTTTCCTCTTTGCGGCGATGATGAAATCGGCCATTATGCCTTTCCATCTCTGGCTTCCCTATACATCAGAAGCACCGACACCCGTCTCGGCGCTGATGCATGCCGGCGTCGTGAATGTCGGGGGGATCCTGCTGAATAAGCTCGCGTTCCTGCTGCTCCTCACGCCGGCGGTGCTCAATGTCGCTTTTGTGATGGGACTGGTGACCGCTATCTTTGCTTCGCTGCTGATGCTGGTGGTATCAGATATCAAACGTTCCCTGGGATACTCCACGGTCGGCCAGATGGGTTACATGATCATGGAGGTCGGTCTGGGCGCTTTCAGTCTTGCGATCTATCACCTTATGGTGCACGGTATCTTTAAAGCAACCCTTTTCCTTGAGTCCGGAAGCCTCATCAAATATGCCAGACATGACCCCAACATTCCCAAACGGCTCTCCTATGAGATATTCTGGGAAGAGAAGACCAACTACAGCAGCAAAACGATGTTCAGAACGATCGCGCTCTTTACGATATTGCCGGTCATTATCTTTGCAGGGGTGAAGTTTATCCTCAGTGAAGAGTTCTTCCACTTCAATGCAGCGATCGTGATCCTTGCATTTGCCTGGCTGACCGGTACACAGCTCTTTTTGTCATTCTTCAAGGTCTCAAAGACAGATTCGATCAAAGTGGTGCTTGCGCTCCTTAGCTCCTTTATCATTGTCCTCTTCACCTATGAGATGATAGGACTTGCCTTTGAGAGATTCATCTATGGCCACGATGCGTTGCTTTTCTATCAGGCGGCCACCCTGAATGTAACGATCATCATGTCTTTGGTGATGCTGGTTGCCATTATGATCATCGGATGGTACTTTATGTACAAGCAGCACTTTATTGATGTACCTAAAAGCGAGAAAAGGCCAAACAAGATCAAATGGCTGTTTTATAAACTGATGGCAAAAGAGTCGTACTTCTATGATCTGTTTAGCAAATATTTCAAAATTTTTTAATGAAGGTTGTTCATGTTAATCAATGTGATTTTACTATTTTTATTCGCGGCACTGCCGTATTATCTGTTTTTTGAAAAAACGAAAAAACTCAAATCTGAACACATCTTTTTACTGACTGTTCTTTTGCTCTTGACCGGAATGGGCCTGGCCTCTTTTACCTCCCATACCTCGTCTGATACGTTCATCATCATCGCACTTTTGAGTGCACTGTTTTCGATCTACAAAGCGGGCAAAACGACCAATCTGTACAAACTGAGCTACTACATGCTTTTTATCAATGCACCGGTACTGTTCATGTTTGACCTCAAGCAGAGCGCCCCTTATGCGCTCTCAGTGATACTCACCCTCTTTGGTATCTTTCTGATCGGCAAATATTATGAACGGAACTATGGGAGTGCCAACTATCACTCCGTGACCGGTATCACACTGATCACACCTTATGCAGGACTTGCTTTAAGGATCTATATCATCACACTGGCACTCTATCCGCCCTTTCCCAATTCGATGTTTTTCCTGAACAGCATACTCGAAGCGGATATAGATCTTTTATGGTATCTGGTGGTGGTCATCATCTTTTTCGGGAACTTCATTTTAGCCATGAGGATCCTGGCACAGACTGTTTTTGGCAAACCCAATGAAAATATACACTATGTCGATCTGACATCGAAAGACAAAACGATCCACATCGCCATTATTCTGACCCTGTTCATACTTAGTATCTGGGGATTCAAGGAGGTGCTCGCATGAGTATTCAAGAGAGATTAAATGCTGTCAAAGATACAGTACCGCACTATTGGCCAATTGGCTCTTTTATTCATCATAATCCGCTAAAAGGGTTTGAAGACCTTAACTTCAAAGAGGCACTGGACAAAGCACAGGGCATCTTTGGCGGCAAGGTCTATATGGAGCCTTCCTACTACGTCAACTTGTATCAGCAAGGGAAGATCGAAGCCGCTGCACTGGAGAAGAACCTTTTAAAACCTCTCAAAGGGCACGGACTTGAGGCACATTTCGATGTTGCCAAAAAGTTCCTTATTGAGATCAGTCCGAAATGGAAAAGCTTCAGAAGCTATGGAGATCTGGGGAAGTATGAGGTCGACCAAGCGCTCTATGCCTACCTGGATGAAAAAGCGGTCTACCATCACAATAATGCCTGGATAAAAAAACTGTTAAAATACATGACACTCTATGAGATCAATGATGCACTGTTCAGAACCGATGACAAAGAGATGATCGAAAAAGAGGTGATCGAATATATCGCACGTTTTCTGGATGAAGAGCAGACGACGCTGAGCATGGCAGACAGAGAACGCGGAATGTTCAATGCATTTAAACTCTATGAGGGCATAGAGTACCACGGTGACTCACAGCGCTATGTGGAAGAGGCACTTGAGAGACTCAAGGTCAAAGATACCGAAGCCTACTTTCTCACCCATATACTCAAACTTCACGGCTGGGCAGGATTTATCAAGTATCGTTCAGAAGACCCGGACTACTTCTCGCAGCAGCAGTACCCCTCCTCCTTGATGGACTATATGGCAATAAGGCTCTACTTTGAGTTGAAGTATCTCAAGAACAAAAAGATCCATGATTTCGAACTTCTCGATGCACATATAGAAGAGAACAGGGCCAGTGTCATTTTGAAGCTCTTGAAGCATAAAGGAAAACTGCCGGGTATCTATATCGATGACATGGAGATCGGTACCGAGTGTGAAGCGATACTTGAAAACTACATCAGTGACCAGCTAAACTTAGATGCACTGCAGCTTCAACTCTCCAAGGGGGTCCTTGGAGATGGCAACATGTCATTGACCGAATATGCAAAGTTCGTAGAACTGCTTAGAAAAGAAGAAGGGTTTGTCTGGCTGAAATCATTGGAAGACAGCTACATACATAAGTACGTGGATGAATTGACCGCCCAAAATGATGCGGCAGAACCCCCTGTCGCCTCAGCGACCTTCTGTCTTGATGTACGCTCGGAGGTCATCCGAAGGTCCATTGAGCAGACCGGGCCATACAGTACCTACGGTGCAGGCGGATTCCTGGGCCTACCTATCGCATTTGTGGAATTTGACAAAGCGCACGAACAGTTCCTCGCTCCTGCCATTGTCAAACCCCGAAATGTGGTGTTCGAGATCCCTTGTGAATCTTATGAAGAGTACAGTTCCAAAAAAGGTATCAGCAAAACCTCTAAGAAGATCCTCAGTGACCTTAAGAACAATCCCTATACTCCCTACATCATGGTGGAAGCCATCGGGTGGATCTTTGGTATCAACCTTTTCGGGAAAACCTTTTCTCCACGAAAAACAGAAAAACTTTTTAGAAAGATGAAACCCAAAAAGCCAAAGACGACCTATACTTTGGATAAATTGTCTGCAGATGATATAGAAAGGTATGTCAAAAAACTCCATATCAGAATTCTGAATGAAGTGCTGGCGAACCATCACAATGAAGAGTTCACGCAGAACGATGTAGAGGCACTTTGGAAACATCTTGTATTCAATGATGAGCTAAAGCTGAGCATTTCAGAAGAACTTATCGAAAAGCTGCAGACACACTACCAGATCACGCAGGAGGATTATACCTTCCAAAAAGAGAAGCTGGCAATGGTCGGATTCACCGTAGAGGAAAAGGTGATGTACCTCAATAACTTCCTGACCATGATAGGCCAGGTCGATCACTTTCCGGAGTTCGTGACCATCATAGGCCACGGAAGTGTTTCAGACAACAACCCGTTCGAGTCGGCACTGGATTGCGGGGCATGTGGCGGAAATATCAGTCTACCGAACACAAGGGCACTCTGTATGATCGCCAATACGCCGGAGGTACGCGAAAAACTCCGTGAAGACAAAGGTATAGATATCCCTGAAGGTGTCAAGTTCATACCGGGTATCCATACCACAACGACAGATACCATAAAGTTCTATGACACGGATATCCTGACTGAAGAGGAGATGAAGAAGTTTGGCAAGGTGATGGCTGACTTCAATATGGCTTCTGCGGCTTCAAGAGATGAGAGAGCAACGTTCCTGCCCAATACGCATACACAGGAAGATATGATGATCAAGTCTATGGACTGGTCAGAGCCCAGACCTGAATGGGGACTCGCAGGGAATATGGGTGTATTCGCCGGACCAAGAAGTTCAAGCAGGCACATTACATTTAACAACAGACTCTTCATGCACTCCTATGACTGGACGATAGATAACGAGAATGCCGATATCCTCACGCGTATCTTTGATGGACCGCTCATAGTCGGTGAATGGATCAACCTTGAGCACTATTTCTCTACCGTAGATAACCGTATCTATGGCGCGGGTTCAAAAGTCTACCATAACGTGGTGGCAAAGGTCGGTGTCTACAACGGTAACTACAGCGACTTGAAGATCGGCCTTCCTACCCAATCCGTTCTTCTCGAAGGCGAAGCCTACCATGAGCCGGTAAGACTGCTCTCGTTCATAGAAGCACCTTTAGAGAAAGTAGGCAAAGCTGTTGAAAACTCCATAGCAAAAACATTCATCCTGAATGAGTGGATCAGACCTGTCATTATAGACAAAGAGGCAAAAAAAGTATATGCCTATGAGTCCGGGGAGTTTATTGTCATTAAAGAGCTACCATAGCTCTGTAATGACATTATCTAGTTCTAAGCCCTTTTCTTTTATAAAGGGAAGTAACGGTTTATTACCTATAAAAAACAATCAAAAGGAATACCATGTATAAGATCCATGTTGAGAACGAATGCAGCTGTTTTAAAAAAAGTGCATTTGTAAATGACCAAATGTTTAAAGACAAAGAAGATGCACTGATGAAAGCAAAAGTGATGGAGTGCCGCATGAACCAGGAATTTTGTCATACGCACTACTTTGAAGCGGAAGATATGGGAGATGAGATCATCATACGCAGTGTGGTCCGTGCAGACTATGAAGATGACGACGATGACGACTTCATTTAGCACCCAAAAAGACCAAAAACTATGGGTTCTATCAAACTAAAACAGCTTTAATATCTATTTAAGCTCTAGTCGCTATTATCCCTTACAAAATTTAAATACAAAAGGACTATCCTATGTTTACAGTACAAGTTGAAAGAGAGTGTGGCTGCTTCAAAAGAAGTGAGATCCAGAAAGAAAAATCATTTGACAACAGGGAAGATGCGATCACGTATTCAAAAGCCATCGCAGAGATCATGAATGAGGATTTTTGTAAAAAGCATCATTTTACTGCAAGAGCAGCTGCCGGTGATGAATTCGTTATTTCTGTGGGTGAAGGTTCAGGCGGCGGATGCTGCGGCGGCGGACACTGCGGTTAAACGCTCTCCCGAGCAGATCACTTTTACCATGCAAATTCTTTTAGAATCTGCATGGTTTCCGCAACAAAAAAAATTCAAAACATTAGCCTCTTCAAGCTCAGATAGAAAGTAACCCCTTCCCAGAGACCAGCGTCAGTTTTATGCCTTAGTGGTGGAAAACAGCGGCAAGTTCAAGTAATCGTATTTTTGACATAGCGTTGCAACATTACGATCAATGTCTTCCCCTATGAAAATCAGCAGCGACTTTCCTTCATAGTCAGGAAGCTCTTCAAAAGAGACATCGCCGAACGAATAGTTTACAAATATCGGATTGGGCACATCCTTGACTTTTACCACACCTTTTACCCGATAGATATTCTCGGGTAAGTTTTCAAGTACCTGGTCCACATCGTTAAACGCAATACCCTCTTTAAGATACACGACCTTCTGCGTCAGTGAGTCTTTGATCGTATGATCATGGTGTTTGTAATCCTCAGCAAGCTTTACCACGTCCTCGACCCTGTAAATGCCCTCAAACACCTCTTTATTCACCAGGCCCTGCTCTGCCCTGTGCACGACATAGTTCTTGAATATGGCTTTCCCTGTCATCGTATTCTTGATGTTATAGGCTTCTTTGGTCTCTCCCAGCTCTTTCTCTACGGCCAAGGCCTCATCCTCGCTGACAAGATCGGTCTTGTTTAATACGATAATGTTCGAGCCGCCCAGTTGATATTTCGCTGTGGAGTTCTCTTTATAGGAAGAAAAGTTCTTTGCATCGACCACACAAATGACTCCCTCGACAGCAATGCCCAGGTTCTGCAGTGATAAGAAGATAGGGAACGGTTCGGATGCACCCGACGTTTCAACGAATATGATCTCCGGATCGTATTTTTCTATGATCTCTCTGACACCGCTCTCAAACTCTTCTGCCAGCTGACAACAGATGCATCCTTCAGAGATCTCCAGTACTTCGCTGTATACATTGGTAAGAATTTTACTATCCACGCCAATGTCACCAAACTCATTCACCACAATGGCTATTTTTTTATCTGGGAAATATTGTTTGACACTGTTCGTAAGCATAGTGGTCTTGCCCACACCTAAAAACCCTGTTATTACAAAAGAGGAGATCATTCTGGTACCTTCAAAGAAATATGAATAAAATGTAGATAATTACTACAAAAATACAACGTACTATATTTTTGTAGTAGTTATGAAGTAATGACCGTGCCGAGGGCACGGTCAAATTTGAGAATTAGATATTCTCAAGCATAGGCTCAAGCCCAACTTCTTTTGCCCATTCTGCAGTCATATCGAAAGCAGCTGATGCAGTCTGAAGGTTTTTCTCGATCAAGTCCATTTTCTTCTTGAACTTTTTCTCGATAACGGAGTCAAGTGATGCTGTACCACCTGAAGCAACGTATTTCTTAAGGAATCTGTCTTTGATCCCTTCTTCGATCGCCGGTTTACCAAAGTTACCAAGCGCACCGAAAAGCGCACCCAGCATTGCCATGTTCGTTGCAAGCTCCGTACCTGCAATATCGATAGCAAACTTCGTAAAGTCTCTTGTGAGTACTTTTACATTCTTAGATTCTAAGAATTTTCTGTCCTCAGCAGTCAAAAGATCATGATCACTGTTAATGATGACCAGACCATTGTCTTTAATACCTGCATAAAAAGGCATAGTGTATGATTTACCCATAGTAATAACCTGCGGGTGATAGATCATAACAATGTCAGGATAGATAACTTCCCCTCTGTCATAGATAGGTACCGTTCCTATTCTTGTATAACTTTCAGAAGGCGCCATTCTTTTTTCAGCACCAAAGAAAGGATTTGAAACTGCATAATACCCTTCAGTATCTGCAGCAGTTGCAGCAATGTGAGCTGCAGTAACTGCCCCTTGTCCGCCAAGAGCGGGCATTCTAATTTTAATCGAATCTTTTGCCATTATAGAATTCCCTCCTTCTTACATTGTTTTAAATACTCTTCTGCTTCAGGAGAAACGTACTTAAATGATACAAATCTGTCTTTATCTTGCTCTTTCATTTCCCATAGACCTTCGTTTGCGCTCAAACCGATCTCAAGGATACAAGGCGTGTACAGGTGGATATATGTTGGTCCGATCTCTCTTGCGATCAACACCGCTTCTCTCAATACTTTAGCAACAGATTTTGGTGCTGACGCTGTAAGTTTTACAGAGTAGTGACATCCTGAAGTCACAGCAAGTTCCCACATAGGAACTTTCTCGAACACTTTACCTTTTGGAGCCATTTTAAAGACTTGACCTTTTGCAGTCGAACCACTCTCTTGTCCACCTGTGTTTGCATACACTTCGTTATCAAAACAGATAGTCGTGATCTTTTCTTGTCTAAAGAATGACTGCAACGTATAGTCAAGACCGATATCGATCGTAGCACCGTCACCGGCAAGTACAACCACATCTTTCACTTTATCAGGAAATCTCCAGTCCAATGTTCTTTTGATACCTGATGCAACTGCGTTCTGGTTACCAAATAGTGAGTGCACAGTGTGCAATGCAATATGTGGGAACATCAAAGAAGTACATCCTGTAGAGTTTACTACGACAGTATCTTCCGGCTTAGGAAGTGCTGCCAAGATATATCTCAATGCAGCTGCCTCAGGACAACCTGCACACAAAGAGTGCTCTTCAAGGATCTCTTTTTTATCTGTAAGGTCATTAATACCACGTTTTTCAGCGCCCCATGTTGCATTGTCCTCGAGATCAATGATCTCTTGAGGCATGATGTCTCTAAACTCTGGATTAATTTTGTAAATATCTACTGACATATTATGCCCCTTTCTCTACATTAACATGTTCTAAAACTTCTTTAAGTATAGCTTCAACAGGCATACTCATACCGCCGGCAACTCTTGGTCTACCAAC